>JADHXR010000010.1 GCA_016782865.1 Phycisphaerae bacterium | reverse complement strand
CAAGCTTTGCAATGAAATACGATTGATCCTCATCATTCTTAAAAATGGGTCTACGCTCATTGCCTCGGATGGTGATATGATACACGGCACCTTCATAGACTATGCGTATTGGTCGAGCCATAATGAGTAATATAACCTTTAAAAAGGCGATGTCAAGTTCTATTTCCTTTTTCCAGGGCTGACCCCAGACTCCCACCCCAGACTCCCATATTTCCTTTTTCCAGGGCTGACCCCAGACTCCCAGACTCCCAGCAAGAATCGTGCCAAGTGCATAGGCTCTGTCTGAAAGGCCATCGTCGGCCCGAGAGCGAGCAATTTTTTCGCCTGGCAAAGACGGCGAAGCAGGCGATATTGGTTTTATCGTCGATGGAGCTCCCGATGTACATCGGGCCATCCAGGCGGAAGAAGGGCCGCTCGAAGCCAGATCGAGTTTTCAGACAAAGCCTACGGCCGGCCATTTTACGCGTGCTTACCCCCGCGGCGGGCGAAAAAACGGCTCTTCAGGGCAATAGGTATATGAAGTGGCGTTGCCAACAACCGAGAAGAATCGTTCGGGGCCTCAGATGCCGAAATGCCCCCCTGGTTACCCCAATTTGGCCATCTGCCCAAACGATTCTTCTCTCGAATCAGTCCAGAGAATCCGATGTCTTCGTACCACATACGTATTAACCGGATAAAGCCAAAAAACCACTGGGCGCAAATCACCGCCTGTCAGGATCGCTGCCGTGATGTAAGGATTTTATACAATCGGGAATGTCTTCCTGCGCTTCTGGAAGGATTTGACAAGCGAACATGTTGACTAACGACGGCGGTTCGTCGGGGCTCGCCGATTAGTACGAGGTTGACTGACTCTGGTGCGTTTTGGCGTGCTGACAGGTCGAGTCAGAAACTTCGGCAGTTCTTTTATGTCAATAGAGTCAATCGCAAGGTGACTTTTTGTCAGATCGGTCAGAAGTCTGCCTGCGGGTGGGTTCGTCGGTATAAACAGTGAGCGACCTCAGAGACAAAGGGCCCGTCAGAGACGCCAGAGCGGTATTTGTTATGTCGCCGGCCACTGTCAAACCTCTGAGTTTCGGCAAACCGTTTAGATGCGCCAAGTCCTCGCCCGTAAGGATATTTATAAAGTGCCTGACTAACTGCCGTGCCGGCCAGGTATGCCTGGCGTATTCAGGATTGCTGTAACACCAGGGGAGTGCAAAAGGCAGAATTATCGTCTCAATACTTCTATGTTCGATTTCGCTCGTCAATTGGGCAAGAGCCTCAAGAAGACTGAAAGGCATTTGCACTACTTGTGTCTGGTCTGTACTACCAGGCACACAACCCGAAGCAGGGCCGATTACTAAGTGTTCCCGGCAGGCAATAGGCCTTTGTTCATAGATCATACACAGATTATTCTCAAGCAGAAACGGGCAGGACAAACCCAGGTTAGAATACCAATCAGATATATCCTTAAACAACTCAGGGTCTTCGGGCTCGGCATTTGTGAATTTATCAAGAGAAGACTTTGGTGTTAACTCCAGAATGTGCTCTGCGTCCAGAGTACAGCGTTCATTTACAAATATACGCCTGGCTCAAATATACGCCTGGCTGGTCCCATTGTAGCTACTTCTTCGGTCAGGCGCAATGCCTCAGGAATTGAGACAGGAACCAGATAGCGCAATACTGCGAACAACCTGCGAAGCAGGGGATAGTATGTCCGTTGTCGCTGTTATGCTGTTTCACGAGAGAGATGATTTTTGCGGAAAGTGACCGTGCCAGAGGAACCATATCAGCCAATTTTGCTGGCTGGTCTTTCACGCCAATACGAATATGCAGCAATTCCCCGGAGATATCGAGATTAAGCTCCATAACATCCATGTGGTTATTATCTGCTCTATCTCCGGTACCTTCGGATTCATCAAGTACAGTTATCGATGCACCTTTATACATACATCATCGCTCTATTAGTTGCGGTGTAGCAGGTTTTCCTCAGATTATGCTATCTGCCTGCAAATTGAAGACCTCCCTTGCTACTGAGTTCTCGCAACGGCTCCATAATTTTCTCCCTCGCTTCAAAAACTTCTTCGTCCGTCGGTGGCTCCATCAGAGAAATCTCTTCATCGAGTCTTTCTGCAGCTCGCTCCGATATGCTCGACCGCACCTTCAGCTTAACTGCCTCCTCTGCCTTGTGCAGTGCGACCGCCAATTCGGTGGTATCTATGGTTCGCAGCACACCCTCCATAGCCTTGCCAACTATTGACGGAATATCTTCCCACGTTATCATCAAATTCCTTATCTTGGTATACATGCTGCTATTTCCACTGTTGATCGCGTTGAGTATTTGGTCTCGCCTCTCGGTCCGCATGCTGCCTATCACAAGAGCGAGCTTGCGCAGAATTGTTTCTTCTTTTTCCGGCAGGATATCTTCTTCAATCTTCTTGACGGCTTCCGTAATTATTTCTGCTACCTTTTGCCTTATATTGGATGATAGTTCCGTTAGTTGTGTCATCTTGCAGACGATTTCGACCTGAAGCTCTTTGCCCAGAAGCTCAAGAATCGCCCGGCTTTTCCTTGGAGCCAGCTCTAATAGCACTATCGCGGCTATGTTTGCGGGTTGGCTTTGTAGCACAAAAGCTAAATCATTTACGTCGGCTAAACGAATGGATATAAACGGATCCCTTTCTTTTGTCGCTTTTTTAATCTGTTCCTGAAAGTATTCGGCCTTTTCCGTGCCCACTGTATTTTCCAGAAAATCCTTTATGAAGGTTCTAAGATGAAACCCCTTGCCGGCTTCCAGGTCTTTACAGAACTCCTGCGTAACTGCCTGACTATCTTCTTCGACATCACTAAGCTGCTCAGTGTCCATATATGCCAACTCTAACGCCAATTCCTGAATCGTTTCGGAGTCAGTATCTTTGAGCAGTTGTTGGCAATCGGCAATACCAAGGTTCATTACCAACAACGCAGCTTTTTGTTTACCCGCCAGTGCCATTTACTACTCCTTCACTAATTTAAAGAGGCCTCTCAAAAAAAGAGCGTTGAACCGAGTGTATTCATCCTTTGCCTACGCCAATAGGCTCAACAGAATAGCACAAGGCCGACGCTCCACTTGCACTATTACTGCTTTCGTAAATTCGAGAACCCTACAGGATTCAAGTTGGCGTTTTGTCTACAGACAGTCAGTCAAAACTTTGTATTTATCCGAATTGTCAAAAAAGCACAGAAATACCATAGTTGTAGCGTCTAAGCATATTTTACACCATCTATTCGTTCGTCAAATTTTATGGGTCAGTTGAGCAGAAAATTCTGTTTTTTTAGGTGTTCGATACAAGCCTTTCGGGATTCCACATTCCACAGGATTTTACACTCATGGACTAACCGAGAATTCGTTAAAAACGGAGGAATCGCCCGAAAATAGGCCCGAAATCTGCATTTACTGTATAGCGTGGAGCGTATAGGAAAGGCGCAATACAGGAGACAGGCGAACAGGAAACCAGGATAACAGGAAATCACCGAGCAAAGAGGATTTGAATATCGAATCCTGAACAAGGAGTATCGAATGTAGAATTTCAAACTCGCCCCTTCGTGGCTATGAGTCAATCGTGCAAAACAAACCCAAACAAAGCCAATTTCAAAATCCAAACCCCAAAAGGGGCGAGAAGAAAAACTGATGTCGGCACGCCACGCGCCACCACACGCTCGACCCAAATCGGAAATTCTTTCCTGTCGCCAGGAATGTTCTTCCAAAACGCAGATGACAGCAGGTTGTCCTGGCGTAGCGACCCTTTTTCCACCTTACGTAACCTCTGTGCTTACAAGCACTTGTCAGTGCCACAGAGGTCAGTCATGCAAACACTGGCACAACAATTGCTATTATACTTGCAAGTTAGTTTTATTAGGGATTGCAGTATGAATGTCAGCGTATCGACAATCGGGGACATGTTCGGTCAAGCGGCCACGCCGGCGTCAGCGTTGCCAAGGCCTGATGCCTCCGAGAGGCGTGCGCAGTCTCCGGCGACTCCGAAGGAAAGGCAAGCACCGGCCGATACCGCCCAACAGGCAACATTCCACCGTGATTCGGCTGAAATCCGTGATTCGGGTGAAATCCGAAGAGATCCAACCAACCAAGGACGCAAAGACTTCAACGAGGTGATCCGCAAGAAAACCAAGCCCAAAGGCGCCCAGGAGACCCCCAATCGCGGCAAGCCGACCGAGCAAAACGCCAAATCCAACCGGGTCGATCAGCCCAGTGCGGTGCACACCTGGCTGGCTCAGCACTCTATTGCCGCGCAACACACCCCGAAGGGAAATAACACCGGTACGATTCCCAGATCAAACAACACGGTCCCGGTCACGAAAGGGGCAAACGCCAAAGAGCCGATGCCCGAGGTTCCTGTTGAGACAGCCGGCAAGACGACCAATGCCGGCACCAAACCGTCAATCGCGGAAATTCCGGCCGCCGCCAACACACACAAGACACCTGCATCGAATGCAAAGGATTTGGTTGGTGAGACCTTCGGTGACGGCAACGCCAAGACAGCACATACAGGCGAAAAGGCGGCCATGGCTGCCGATTTGCCCGCGACGGCCCAGGCCAAACCTTCTCAAACACAAGCCCAGTTGCCAGCGGCTGACCGGCAAGGGTCTGCGGCCACAGCCGAAATCGAGGCCGACCCCGGCGCTGCCGCCGCCGCCCAGACACCCTCGAAATCGCCGAGTCTCAACAGCAGAAAGCCTGCGCACAACAGCTCTCACGTCTCGAACGGTTCTGACGGCCGGCATTTGAATGCAGCGGCAGTCCGAGCGGCCACCGGCCAAACAGAAGGAGGCGGCGGCTCAAACTCGAACGGCAGCCTGAATTCAGGCTCAGAGCAGATGCTCTCGCACACAGCGCCCCAGACTCCGATTGAACAGCCGTCCACAATATTCGCTGTGGACGCCAGGACGGCGAGTCCGCCGGAGCAGACGCTGGTGGCCGATCGATCTCCAAGTGTCGGCGATCAGATTCTTGACTCTGTTCGCAGCTCGTTGTCACAACAAACCGGCGACAGACAGATCACAATTCAGTTGCACCCGCCCGAATTGGGCAAGGTGTCCGTTAAATTCCAGGAACAGGATGCGCAGATAACCGGGACATTAGAGGTCAGCAAGGCACAAACCAGATCAGAGATTGAGCAGGCACTGCCGCAGATAATCCGAAACCTTGCAGATAGTGGCATCGAGATAAAGCGGCTTGAAGTCGTACTCTCCGAAGACGAACAATCGCGGCAGCAAGCCTTCAAAGATCGCTCACTGCAGGACGGCGCGTTCCAGCAACACAACTCGGCGAATTCCGACTCATCGCCGAATGAACATAGGACTGTCGGGACGTATTACAGATTGGCGAACGATGGCGGCTACCAGAGTATTACCGAACTACAAGAGATGCTGGTTACTGACAATTCCATAAATATGTTGGCATAGGGCACTTGTTGACTTCGATATTGCGCACGCCAGCGCCGAACAAATTGTGTCATAAGCTTCACTGCTTGTGGCGGTGATGCCGTCAACAAGCGTATTCTGCATACCTGCCGTTTATGGAGGTTGCCGCCAATAAGCGTAGTTCTTCAGTTACGCGCTCGAATACGCAGTTCCAATCGCCCCATTCTTTTTGCCGGAAAAGGCGCATTGTCGGATACCAGGGGCTATCTTCCCGATCGAGCATCCATCTCCAGTCGGGGGCGAAAGGCAGCAGAGTCCAGGTAGGTTTGCCCATCGCTCCGGCTAGGTGCGCCGGGGCAGTGTCAACTGAAATGACCAAATCCAGATTTTCTACAGCAGCGGCAGTGTCAGCGAAATCATGCAAATCCTCCGAGAGATTCTCTATCGCCACTACCTGTGACAATCGCTCTACCTGTCCGGCCGCTTCGCCTTTCTGCAACCCATGCAACTTGACGCGGTTAATAGCCGCCAACGGTGCGAACATTTCCAGCGGGCAGGAGCGATTGTGATCGTTGCCGTGTTCTGGCGAGCCGGCCCACACGATGCCCACTTTAAGACCCGGATTGTCGAGCCTGGTTCGCCAATGTCCGACCTTCTGCGGATTAGGCAGCACATAGGGCACATCGGCCGGAATCGTCTCCAGCGTGGTTCCAAAGAGTGCCGGAAGGTCCATCAGCGATATGTGCAGGTCAAAATCCGCATCCGTTTTCTGTTCGAATGACAGTTCCAGCAAGTGATCGACATTCGCAGAATCCAGCAATATCCCGTGCAGCGGCTTCCAGGCTTCAAATATCACCGTCCCGCCGCGAGCCTTGACCATCGGCAAGTATCGCATGAACTGCAAACTGTCACCGAGTCCCTGCTCGCAATAAACGAGCAGCCTCTTGCCGGCGAAATCCGAACCATCCCAGCGGGGTTGGTGATGCCGATGCGGATAAGTGAGTATCTCCAGTTCAGGGTTTCGTCGCCATTCGTAGCCTTGCCAGCCGTTGACGAAGTCTCCCTTGAGCAAATAGGCATGTGACCGGTTCCAGTGAGCCTGAGCGTAGCCCGGCTTTATTTGAATCGCACGCTGGTAATTCTCGATTGCCTCATCGCAACGCCCCAATTCCTTCAACGCGTTGCCCAGGTTGTAGTGGGCCTCGAAAAAATGCGGGGCGAGTTGTATCGCCTGCTCGTAATACGCAATCGCTTCAGCAAGCCGGCCCCTGTCCTTGAAAACAATGCCAAGGTTGTTGTACACCTCGGCATAGTCGGGATTGATTCTCAGAGCTTGCCTGTAGTTCTCAACCGCCTCATCGTGTCGTTCTTGCTTGCAGAGCACTACTCCCAGATGGCTGTAAGCCTCAGCATAGTCCGGTTTGACTTGAGCAGCCTTTCTGTAACTTCCTATCGCATCGTCGAGCCTGCCTTGCATTTGCAGCGCAAAGCCCATCGTATTGTAAGCCTCAGCGTAATCGGGGTCGATCAACGTCGCCGTCTCGCAGTTTTGGATGGCCTCGGCGTATTGGCCCTGCGATTGCAGCGCGATCGCCATGTTATTGTACGCCTCGGCGTAATCCGCCTTCAACGACACAGCTTGGCCATAGGCATCAACAGCTTCTCCGAGCCTGCCTTGAGCCTCGAGTATCACCCCGAACGTGTTGTGGAATTGCGGGACCTGAGGATTGCTCATGATCGCCCTGCCCACCAGATCGGCCGCCACATCGTGTTGACCTCTTTGGTAGGCCAGAGCGCCTAATGAGTGCAGCGCAACGGGATTCTCAGGCTGCTCTTGCAGAACCTGTCGGTACATCATATCCGCCTGCTCAAGGCATCCGGCTTGATGCTGTTGCACTGCAGATTCCAGCATTGCAGAAACGTCAGCCATCGATCTGTTTCCCCCATGCGTCCACGCGATTTCTCAACTCGCCCGCTACCCGGCTCAGAACCTCACTCCAGTCCCCCGGCCTTCTCTGCCGGAAAAGCTTCATCGTCGGATACCAGGGATTATCGTCCCGATCAAGCAACCAGCGCCAGTCGGCGTCGGATTTCAATAGCACCCAAACGGGCTTGCCCATCGCACCGGCAAGGTGCGCAACCGAGGTGTCGATGGAAATGACCAGGTCCAGGTTTTCAATGACCCCTGCCGTGTCCGTGAAATCATCGAACTGCTCTGCGAGATTGCCAACGATTATCTGCTCTGATAACTCGTCCACCTGTGCCGCAGGAGGTCCCTTTTGCAACCCGTACAATGCCACCCCGGCAACATTTGCCAACGCCGCAAAATGCTTCAACCCACATGAGCGATGTTGCAGGCTGAGCACTTCGTTTGGACCCGTGGGCCGTCCAGCCCAGACAACGCCCACCTTGAAATGGGATCCGCAGAGCCGGCCCCGCCAATGCTCGACTTTGGCGGAATCTGCGTAAATGTACGGCACGTCCGCAGGGACAGTCTCCAAAGTAGTGCCGAATATTCCGGGAAGGTCCATTAGGGACGTGTAAGAATCACACTCAACGTCGGGTGGTCGCCCAGGCGATGCTTCGGCCAGTTCATCTATCCCGTCAAAAGCCCGTAGTAGACCATACATCGACCTTGGAGTCTCAAAAATCACTGTCCCGCCAAGTTGTTTGACCATCGGCAGATATCGCACAAATTGCAGATTATCGCCCAGGCCCTGCTCGTAGTGCACGAGGAGTCTTTTTCCCGCAAAAGGTTTGCCGTCCCAGCGAGGTTTGTCAAACGTGTGCGGATACGCCGATGTTGCCAGGTTGATCCTCCGCCGCCACTGATATTCTTGCCAGCCCTCCGTGAACCTGCCCTTGAGCAAGAGAACAAGCGAGCGATTCCAGCGTGCCTGAGCGTGGTCGGGCGCAAGTTGAATTGCCTGCTCGAAGCACTCGAGGGCCCTGTCGTGCTCGCCGTTGGCATGCAGCGCGATTCCCATGTTGTTATGAGCCTCAGCATAGTGGGGCCTCAGGCTGACAGCCCGCCTGTAGCTTTCGACCGCCTCGGCCAACCGACCCTGGTCCTTGAAGGCGATCCCCAGGTTATTGTGAGCCTCCGCATAATCGGGTTTGAGGCGAATCGCTTCTCTATAATTCTCAATCGCCTCGCCAATTCGGCCGACGTCTTTTAGAGTCATCGCCAAGTTGTTGTAAGCTGCCGTGTAGTCGCCTTTCAATCGGACGGCCTGCCTGTAATTGTCAATCGCCTCAGAGAACCGTTTGCCGCTGCGCAGCGCATTGCCCAAATTGTAATATGCCTGAAAAAAATCCGGCTTGAGCCTGACAGCCTGCGTATAGTTCTCGATTGCCTCGGCGTATCTCTCTTGCTCCTTGAGAAGATTCGCCAGGTTGTAGTGTGCCTCGACGAGTTGCGGCTTTAGGTATATTGCCTGCTTGTAGTGGGCTATGGCCTCGTCGAATCGTCCCTGTGCCTTCAAGGCGATCCCAATGTTGACGTATACTTCAGCGTGGTTTGGGTCCGTTCGAAGCAACTGCCTGTAGTTCTCGACAGCTTCGGTATGCCGGTCCCCGACAGCAGCGCTCATTGCTTCGGATATCTCAGCCATTGACCTGCACCCTCCGGGCACCCACGCATCGCCTTAGCTCGTCTGCCACAGAGCTAAACACCGTACCCCAGTCACCGGCCGCTACTTGCCTAAAGAGTCTCATCGTCGGATACCAGGGACTGTCGGACCTCTCCAGCATCCAGCGCCAGTCGGCATCAAAAGGCAGAAGCCCCCAAACCTTCTTGCCCATCGCTCCGGCTAGGTGAAGCACGGCGGTATCCACCGAAATGACCATATCCAGATTCTCAATAACAGCGGCCGTGTCCGTAAAATCCTCAAACTCATCACCAAGGTTCACAAATGGCATTTTACCTCTGACTTGCTCGGCCTGAGCCGCCGGATCGCACCTCTGCAATCCGATCAACCGCACAGACTTGATTTCCGCCAAAGGCTTGAAATGCTCAAACCTGCACGAGCGGTTAGAATCGTCAGTGTGTTTGGGTGATCCGGCCCACACGATACCCACTTTGAAATCATCGCCAGCAAGACGATCGCGCCAATTCTCGACCTTTGTCCGGCCGGCGTACAGATACGGCACCTCGGCCGGAATCGTCTCAACCGTGGTGCCAAGTATTCCCGGCAGGTCCAGGACAAACGCATCAACATCGAATTCGACGGTCGGTTCCCCGTCAGGAGCCGCCTCCATAAGCTCATCAATTCCGTCAAATCCTTCCAAAAGGCCGAGCAGCGGCCGCAACGTTTCGAATATCACTGTCCCTCCCCGAGCTTTGACTCTCGGAGCGTAGCGGACGAATTGCAGATTGTCCCCCATCCCCTGCTCATACCGAATCAAGAGCCTTTTGCCGGTGAACGGCGAACCATCCCAACTGGCCGGATCGTGGCGTTGCGAGTCGAGTATTGCTCCCAGCCCGGCTCTTCGCCTCCACTTGTATTGCTCCCATCCCTCGGCAAACCTCCCGCAGGAGAGAAGAGCAAGCGAGTAGTTCCAGTGTGCGTTGGCGTAACCGGGCTTGATTTGTATCGCCTTTTCGAAGTTCGCGATGGTTTCGGCATGTTGTCCCTGCGCCCTGAGCAAGAGCCCAAGATTGTTGTGCGCCTCGGCAAAATCAGGCTTGAGAGCTATAGCTTTTTCACAGTTCTCGATGGCCTCGGTGAAGTTGCCGCACTCCTTTAGAGCCCTGCTCAAGTTGTTGTACGCCTCGGCATGGTCGGCCCGCAGCCCAATCGCCCGCCTGTACCCTGCGATTGCCTCGGCACATCGGCCGCGCTCTCGCAGAATATTGGCCAGGTTGTAGTGGGCATCAGCCAAATCCGGCTCAAGACTTATGGCCTGCTTATAATTCGTGACAGCCTCGTCAAAGCGTCCCTGAATTCCAAGCGTGATAGCCAGGTTGTTGTAAGAATCGGCATGATCCGGATCGAGCCGGATCGCCTGTTCGTAACTTTCGACAGCTTCGTCGCACCGACCCTGCGCACTTAACACCGCACCCAGATGGTCGTGCGCCTCGACGAGGTCAGGCTTCAGTTGAACCGCTCTCCTATAGCTTTCGATCGCCTCCGCATGCCGGCCCTGCGCGTGCAGTACAAAACCCATTATGTGGTGCGCCCGGGCATTGCCCGGCATGATCGAGAGCGCTTGATTGCAGTTTTCGAGTGCCTCCGCATGCCGGCCCTGCCCGTGCAGCGCAATCGCCATGTTGTTGTACGCCTCGGCATGATCGGGCCTCAGAGACCGCGCCTGCTGCTGGGCGAGAGCTTCGGCCAATTGATTCATGATCGTCTCGACAGCTTCAGGCGTACAGTTCTTCCCTTCAGCAGACAATTCTCTGTACAATTCTCCGGTCAGCCATTTCTTTCCGAAATACAGCATGTCATTGATTTTCAACAAGTCCATGCCGGGATCAGCGACGGCTCCGGAGGCTCCATGCTCATGAATCCCTCTTGCATTCGCTATCCTCCAGATCTGCCAACCCCGCGACCTGGCAGTAAAGCAATAATCGCTGTCGCTGCCGATGAAGAGAAGATTCTTGTCCAGCAACCCGATCTCACGGATCATTTCCTTTCTGAGCATCATACAGGCGCCGTTGCCCCAAAAGAGCGGTTCGTTTTTCGCAAACTCCGACAAGGGGCCCTGTTGATGTTTTCCGAAAGGAAAGGCCTCCAGACAACCTCCGCATACCACAAAATCCGGATTCTCGCTGTGCAATTGCAGCGGCGTGCCGATCCCGCATTCGGGATGCGAATCCATGAACTTCAGCATTTCCTCTATCGCATTCGGCTCCAGATACATATCCTGATTTAGCGCAAGGATGAACTCGCAATCTTTGTCGAGATACTTTCTTATGCCTTCGTTTATCGCCGCGGTGAAATAGATGTTGTCAACGCTGTTATCCCGAACGAATGTCTCTACCTCGACGGTTTGGACACTCAGGTGTGCGATACATCTATCGAGCTGCTCGGGTTTCCTGTAACCTGGTATGATGACGGGAATCATCTATTTACCCCCAACCTTTGCCTGCCCACGAGGGCTCGCAGCTCTTCGGTCACATTGCGCAGCACCGAATTCCAGTCGCCCCACTCCTCTTGCCGAAACAGCTTCATGGTTGGATACCAGGGACTGTCGGCGCGTCCAAGCATCCATCGCCAGTCGGGGGCGAAAGGCAGAAGGGCCCAGACGGGTTTGCCCATCGCGCCGGCCAGATGGAGTACTGCGGTATCAACCGAGATAACCATATCCAGGCTCTCTATCGCCGCCGCAGCATCTGTGAAGTCTGCAAAATGCTCCGCGAGATTCTCGAGGGCGACTTCGTCGGCCAATTCATCCGCCTGCCGAGCAGGTTCGCCTTTTTGCAGTCCATATAGCTTAATGCCCTCGATTCGGCCAATTGGTGCAAAATGCTCCAGCCTGCATGAGCGGTTGTAATCGTTCGCATGCATGGCGGAACCGGCCCAGACTATTCCAACCTTGAAATCCGGCCCGGCAAGCTTCCGACGCCAGTATTCAGCTCTTGCCGGATCAGCGTGAATATACGGCACCGAGGCAGGAATAGTCTCCTCTACGGTCCCGAAAATCCCCGGCAGATCCATAATGGATGCACAACAGTCAAACTGCGCCCGCGTCTTGGTCTCAAACGACAGTTCCACCAACTTGTCAATACCGTCGAATTCCTTCAGGAGGCCGTGCAGCGATCTCCACGCTTCGAATATCACCGTCCCGCCGAGCGCCTTGACCAACGGCAGGTATCGAACGAACTGAATGCAGTCCCCCACCCCCTGCTCGCAGTGAACCAGAAGCCTCCTGCCCGCGAATGATTCCCCATTCCAGCGAGGTTTCCGGTGTCTGTGGGGATAAGCCGAGATGTGCCAGTCCGTGCTTCGCCGCCATTCGAACTCCTTCCAGCCTTCCAGGAAGCTCCCCTTTAAAAGGTAGGCAATCGCCTGGTTCCAATGCGCGTCGGCATAGTCGGGCCTCAGCCAAATCGCCAGATTGTTTTGCTCTATAGCCTCATCGCATCGGCCTGCGTCCCTCAGGGCGCTGCCCAGGTTGTAATAAACCTCGGCACTGCCCGGTTCGAGACTGACCGCCCGCTCGCAGTGGGCGATAGCGTCTGCGAGCCGGCCCTGATGTTGAAGGACGCTGGCCAGATTACTGTGAAACAGGGCACAGCCGGGATTTAACCGGATTGCCTGCCTGTAGCTATCTATTGCCTGTTCGAATTGCCCCTGTTCTCTGAGTGTTATGCCCAGATTATTGTGAGCTTCCGCATAGTCAGGCTTGAGTTTCAGCGATTGTTGGTACTCGTCCAGCGCCTCGCTCAGGCGATCTTCAGATCGCAGGGCATTGCCCAGATTATAATGGATGTCAGCACAATCGGGAGCAAGTTGAACCGCCCGCTCATAGTAGGCCACCGCTCGTGAGCAATTGCCCTGACTCTGCAAGACCATGGCTATGTTGTTGTAAGCCTCAGCAAAATAAGGCTTTAGCAAAATTGCCTGCCTATAGGCACTCAAAGATTCCTCTGTGCGGCCGATGGCCTGGAGTATTGCCCCAAGGGTATTGTGAAACTCGGCGACGCGGTCATCAGCGGCAATCGCCCGGCCGAGCAAATCCAGAGCGACATCATGCCGGCCTCTGTGGTGAGCCAGAGTACCCAACAGATGCAGGATTCCGGGGTTTTCAGGCTCCCGGCCCAGAACCCGGCGATAATGCTCTTCGGCAAGATCAAGGTCGCCCGCCCGGTGGCAGTCGACGGCATCCCGGATCATGTCAGCGACGCTTGCCATTTGGTAACGCTTTCCTTAACGCGAAATTGCCCTGTCCGAATTGTGCCGGTCCGGTCGTTGCCGCCTTCAGGGGCACCACTCTTGTCATGCGCCGGCCTTCTTTGAGCTGAGCCGACCCAGCCACATCACATAATAACTTCAGCCTTGCCAAAACTGGCTCTGTACATGGGCTCCCAAATAGTCCGCCCACATATAGATTTCGTACAAATTATGCGATGTTCTGAAATCTTTTTCCTTTTTTTTGGACGTCCCCTATCGCAAGACCAAAGTCCCGCCGAAGTAAAGGATCTTTTTCAAGCCTGACGCCGCGAATGCCGAAAATGGAAATAACCCAAGTCCTTTCGAGGACAGCCCCGGCCCCGAACTGTCATTTTCGCCAGGGCTTTTTTATTGCGCCAAAGCTCCGCCCGCTTCTGACCGATAACGCCGGCAATTGCAGTACTCATTACCTGGACGGCTCTACCGGCAATTACAATCTTGACAGAGCATCACGTTGTAGCGAGGGAACGGGGCACAGCCCTGCGTCAAGAAGAATTGTCTATCGGTGCAAGTTGACAACGGCAAGAATTTCCGGATGCCTGGAAGATTTGTCCTTGCCGAACTCAAGCCGGCACAGACACAGACGAGCTGCAAGGGTTTGCTATGATTTCCACGTTTTATAAAAGCTGTACTAACAGCATGTTACGTGTTGAAATCAGAAAACGGTTCATATGTGGCACGCTAGTTGCTCTCTATCGAGCAGCAGCAAAAGCTCTTTCACAAAGCAGCCGCTTAGTCATGTGCGTAGCGCTGCCCGTTCACCCGTGAGCGGATCGTTTGCAGAACAGTGTGCGACAGACCCGGTCAGCCGGCCTTGTAAGTGCATCGCCGGTGAGGTTTCCAAATGGTAAAGATTTTTCTTAATTGAGAGTCAAGGAGAGACAATAAATGAGTTTTGCATTATCAGCCGGAATCAGTGGGCTGCAGGCCCATCAGAAGATGCTCGATCTTGCAGGTAACAACCTTGCTAATGTGAATACAACCGCCTTCAAAGCCAAGACCATCAACTTCTCGGAGTTGCTGAATCAGACAATTAAGAAGGGGTCACAGCCGACGGCGACGGTCGGCGGCACGAACCCTCAACAGATTGGCAGTGGTGTCGAAGTCGCCGGAACAGCGCCGAACATGTCACAGGGCAATATCGTGAATACCGGCAATCCTCTGGATTTGGCAATCGAGGGTCAAGGTTATTTCGTGGTCAGTGACGGTTCCCAGGACCTTTATACGAGGGACGGGTCGCTTTCTGTGGACGCAAACGGGTATCTGGTAGATCCCAAGACCGGCTATCTTGTGCAGCGTATCGGATCCATCGGTGAAAGTGACGGCTTCCAGACCGCCGGCGACACCAATATTAAAGTCCCGTACGACGTAGCTATAGCGGCAAAGGCTACGTCAGAAATTACCGCGGCAGGTAATCTCAGCGCCGATGAGGTACTTGCCACGCCGGCGACAAACATTCTGAGTTCCAGTGTAGTCTATACAACCAACAGTGGGACCACGGCCGTGCCGACGACAGAACTCGACCAGCTCGACCAGTTCAGCGGAACATTCGGCGCTGCCACAACGATCACTGCATCGGGTTTCGATCCGAGCGGCAATGCTCTAGTCGACGCCGCGGGTCTGACTGTCACCGGAACCACAACTCTGCAGGACGTTCTCGACCATTTGAACAATGTTCTCACTTCGACCGAACAGGTTGCTTCTCTGGTCGGTGGTAGAATACGCATAACGGATGTTAGCAGCGGCTACAGTCTTTCGGACCTCGCGCTGACGTGGGCCGACAACGGCAGCGCCACTCTGACGATGCCGCCGTACTTCGAGGTCTCGACTGTCGGCGGAGATGCGGTCAAGCACATCAATTCCACCATATATGACTCCCAAGGAGGCAAGCACGTGCTCTCGGCTGCGTTCACCAAAACTAACACCGCCAACCAATGGGACATGGTGCTCACCTCCGTCACCGGCGATGTCAGCAACGTGACGTTCGACAATCGACGAATAAGAGGCATAGAATTCGCTGCCTCCGACGGTTCCTACTCAGGCGTGAACGCCACCATTGGTGATACCGCCCAGTTTGTAGTGACATTCGCGCGTGATGCATCGAATCCACAGACCGTCGCAGTGAACATGGGTACTGTCAGTCAGCTTGACGGGTTGACTCAGTTTGCAGGTAATTCCACCGCCGTAGCAAGAGGACAGGACGGTTACGAAACCGGCAGACTCGCAACGGTCTCTGTCGACAAGGAGGGCACCCTTATCGGCTCATTCTCGAACGGCATCAATAAAGGCATCGCTACAATACAGATAGCGCTTTTCCAGAATCCGGCGGCATTGGAGAGCATAGGCGGCAACTATTACAGTTCCTCGGCGAACTCCGGAGAGCCAATTGCTACACAGGCCCTTACCGGAGGTGTAGGTTCCATTCACGGCGGGGCGCTGGAAAAATCCAACGCTGAGGTAGCAACCGAATTTGTCAACATGATTCAGGCCCAGAACGGATTCCAGGCCAGCGCCAGGACCATCAGGGTGGCCAACGACCTTCTGCAAGAGTTGAACAACATCATCAGATAGTAGACATGGGCTCCCAAATGGTCCGCCCACAAATACATTTCGTACACATTATGTGACGTTCTGAAATCTTTTTTTATTTTTTTGGACGTCGCCGTTCGCTCAGCAACTATATCAGCACCTGGAGCGGCAATATTACAGGCCCGACTACTTTACGGCCCCAGGCAACAAAGAAAGTTCTAAAGTCCTCGCAATTCTCGCCGATAAGTGACATTAATAGGCAAGACCAGAATAGGCAAGACCAGGAATTAACTATTGCTGCGTGCTCGTCGTGCTCGTCGCACGTTCTGATTAAGGATTCGCGGGCTTTTGACAGGGCCAAAATAAAATTGTCTGGTACTTTCTTAAGGAGTCAAGAATATGTTATCAATTAAGAACAATGTTATGGCACAAAACGCTGCCAGGCACCTGGGGATGGCGTACGACAATCTGGCCAAGTCTGTCGAGAGACTCTCATCAGGCCAGCGCATCAACAGTGGCAAAGATGACGCCGCCGGTTTGGCATTTCGCGAACTGATCCGTGCGGACATCGCGGTGCTGCAACAGGGTGCCCGTAACGCCCAGGACGGCATCAGCTTGGTGCAGACGATGGAAGGCGCCATGGCCGTCATGGATGAGAACCTGATTCGCATGCAAGAGCTGGCAGAACAGGCCGCCACCGGCTCTTACTCCGCGGCCCAGAGAATAATTATGGACAATGAGTTCTCAGAGATGGCCGACGAGATCGAGCGTATCGCAGACGCCACGACGTTCAACGGCGTCACGCTGCTCAACACGGCACCAACAGCCACCAACGCCCTGTCGATTCACGTTGGGACAGCCACGACAATCGACATCGCCCAGGTCAACATGACCAAGGCCGGCCTCAATATAGATACAGGCAATGGTGGATGGCAGGCCTATTCAGCCACGGCCAACGGTGTGGATGCCAGCAGCGACACATGGCTGACCATCACCCAGGGGTGCGGAGGCGCCCTGACAACAACGCTGACTATCGGGTTCGAGGACTCCGGCACCACCGAGAACAATGAGAGCGACATTGTGGTAGCACTGACCGTTGTCAGTTCAGCGGCCACGACGTTCTCGCTCGCCAGCCTTGTCTCAAACATTAACAGTGCGTCGAATGCCCTGGGCTGGGATGCCAGCGGCAACGACCTGCGGTACACGGCAGCCTTTTCGTATCTCGACACAACGAGTTCCAAGTACGTGCTGCAACTCAAGTCCAGAGACTCCAATGCCGACAGCTACTCGATGGCTATGAGCGGCATAGCAAGTGGAGCCTCCTGCGGATCTGTTACCGGCGGCTTTGAAATAACCATCGCTGAAAACATCGCTGGTTCTCTCTCGGTGACCGACAACATGCAGGCCGGCGTCACCAAAGCGGGCCTTAACATTCTGACCACTGCCGCGGCCACGGCCGCCCTGACGACCATTACCAACGCTATCAACAGCAAGGACACAGCCCGCGCAGCATTCGGTTACAAGATGAACCGTCTTGAGAGTACGGTTGCGATTCTGAACATTCAAACAGAAAACCTGGGAGCAGCAGAATCTCGAATCTCAGATGTTGACGTTGCCACGGAAATGGCAACACTCACCAGGAACCAGGTGCTGGCGCAGGCAGGCGTGAGCATGCTGGCCCAGGCCAACGCGATGCCCCAGATGGCACTGACGCTGCTGAGGTAACAGTAGCACTCGAACATTGAGCAGACACCTTAGGGGGAGGTGACCGTGGGATTTGCCCTCAGTCATCTCCCCCAAGAGTTAAGCACCTGAAGACACATCCTGCAATACCAAAGAGGCTATAACGGAGCAATGCCATGAACGGAATCCGAGCATATCAGGACACCGCGGTCACCACACAGAGCAAGGGCCGGCTTATTGTCATGCTTTACGAGGGCGCAGTCAGATTCCTGAAGTTGGCAATAAAAGAGGCCGAAGCCAAGAACTACGAGGCCAAGGGCAACTACATCAGCAAGGCCCTGGACATAATAACCGAACTCAACGCTGTTTTGGACATGAACGCCGGCGGCGAAGTAGCCGGAAACCTTCGCAAGCTCTACTTCTTCATGAATGAACGCCTCTCACAGGCGAATAGCAAGAACGACCCGGAAATGATTCGCCAGGTGATTGCGCTTCTGGAAGAGTTAAATCAAGGCTGGAAAGCAATCGCCGACTAATTATCGCGTGCCGCCAGAGCCGCATCGATTCCGGCTTTTATTCACGTTATCATGCATTTATCCACCTGCAGCAGGCCCGTAAGTCGGACCACACCGCAAAAAACTGGCCTCAAACCGCTCTTTTCGCCGATAACATCAGTTGAGAAAACTCGAATCGAAGGCCTTCCTTATTAGAATTGGCCTATGGCTGAGGTAGTTTGTGGGGGTATACACCACATTGCCCTCTTTGTTAGGAGCAGTTCAGATGGACTCAGCAGGCATAAATCCGGACAACTGGCGACTTGGCACCTTGGTGCTGGAAGACGGCAATCTGCAGATTGACATCGTCGATGGAGAGCTGCCGCAGTTTATCCTCGACGCCAACGATGCGGTTAAAATGGGAGAAATTGAAGAAGCGACCAATATCCTCAACAAAGACAGCGTCGAGGCTTTCCACGAGAAGCTTGAAAGAGATGGCTGCCGAACTGTGGTATTACTCGCAGTGGCAAAGTTGTTTTTTGACACCGACCAACTTGCGGAAGCCGAACAGTGGTACCTGAAGATAGTCGAGCGTGAGCCGCATGCTTTTGTGTACAACGCGATAGCCGATATCTGTGTAGCCCAAAGGCGTATTTCCGAAGCAGCCAAATACAGGAAGAAGGCAGTTGAAACGGATCCCGAGAACAAGGCGTACTGGCTGAACTATGCCATGAGCCTCGTACTAACGGGCCGAAGAGACGAGGGTCTGGAGCTATTGCGAAAGAGGGTGGAAATGGCGCCTGCTGATGATAATGCCGCCGGCTCGGTGCTATTGTGGCAACTGCATTACGTACCCGGATCAACGCCGGAGATGTTCTTCGAAGAGTACGAAAAATGGGGCCGAACCTACCTTCCGATGAGTATGGCAAAGAGTTCTTACAACAACGACCCCGATCCGGACCGCAGGTTGCGGATCGGGTACATCTCGCCTGATTTTCGCGATAATGTTGTTTCAAAGTCTTTTGAGCCATTCCTGGACGGGCACGATCGCGGCCGGTTCGAGGTCTACGGGTACGGCAACATCGCCAAGCCCGATAAAGTCACGAAACGCCTCAAGGAGAAATTTGACCATTACAGAAATATACACCGCATGAGCATTGGGCAGGCCGCCGAATTGGTTGAAAAGGACCAAATCGACATCCTCATTGAGATTGGCGGACACTGCCGCGACAATTGCCTCACGGTCCTGGGCCTTAAGCCTGCTCCGGTTCAGGTCGACTACGGCGGCGTCGATACATCCGGAATGCAACAAATAGATTATCGCCTGACAGACCGGCTGATGACACCCGTTGACATGGAGAAATTCTATGTTGAAGAGTCGGCTTGTCTGCCGGGCGGTATTTATTCTTACAGGCCGCCTCGAAGCAGTCCGTTGGTTGGCCCTCTTCCAGCCAAACGCAATAGCTATCCCACTTATGCTTCGTTCAACAATAGCGTCAAGATCAATCCCTTTACCATGGAGCTTTGGGCCAGGATTCTGAATGCTGATGCCAACTCACGTCTTGTGCTGAAGTTCTTCGGGGGCAACGACCCCGGCCTGCAAGAATATTACCGTGGTGAACTCGAAAGACTCGGGATTTGCCGAGAGCGGGTAGAGTTCTATGACATGTTTAGTTCGCACTTTGTACATATGGACCTATACAACGAAGTGGACATCATGTTGGATACATGTCCATTCAGCGGCTGCATGACGACCTTGGAAGGACTTTGGATGGGTGTGCCGACAATCTCACTTGTCGGTGAAAGCATGGCTTTCTCCCGTTCGGGGCTGAGCATCCTCAGCCGCGTAGGTTTGGAGATCTTTGCCGCCTCAACGGCCGACGAGTATGTCGGCAAGGCAATAGCTTTTTCCAGAGAACTGGACAATCTTGAGAAGATTCGCGCCTCACTACGGCAAACAATGCTCGACAGTGACTTGTGCAAACCAAAACGGCTTACAGACGAGATAGAAGCGGCATATCGAAAAATGTGGCACCGATGGTGCGAGAAACAGACCGCGAGGGTTACTGCCTGAGAAAGCCCGCGTTTGCATTTCCAACCCGAACTCGCCCTGGGACAAGCAAAGCTGTATTCCAAAAAAACTGGCCTCAAAGAAGCACTCTGGCCGATAATCCTCAGAGTAGAGCCAAATTTAGTGCTATTTTTCTGGGAAAACTGCCAATCCGAGTTGTTTTAGTATGCAGCTTGGCGGACATGGATACGGGTGGGAAGTGTATAGATGGGCCAAAGCGAAACACTCCGGGGCGCAGAAGCGCACAAGACCAAGGCCAACCGATCTGTCGATGGGGGGGATAGTCCCGGAATAACCCTTTTGTCGCAATGCCTTACCTCGAAGGATGGCCACATGCGGTTAGACATCCCGAGGCACGCTCTCCCGGAGTTTCTGGTAGAGGCCAACGCCGCGGTCAACGCGGGGCACATTTCTCAGGCCAGCGAACTCATCAACAGCAATAACATCGAAAAAGCCTGTGCGGTGGCAGCGGAGAATCCCTCATGCGCTGATGTGATTTACCTGATGCTCGGAGTCATATCGCAAAAAGTCGGACAATTGAAGGATGCCTTGAAATGGTATGAGGGAATATTGGAGCATCAGCAAAATGCCCTGATAGCCAACGAAATAGCAAACATATACCAGACTGTGGGACGGTACTCCAAGGTTGTGGAGTACCGTATGAAGGCTATGGAATTAGAGCCCGAGAACATCGGAATCTGGAGCAACCTTGCAGTCGATATGATGGTGCTTGGCAAAACCGAGGAAGGCATTGGACTGCTGCGGCGAACTTTGGAGAAGAATCCCACAAATTCAGCGGTGCACTCCAACCTCTTGTGGTACTTGCATTATCTGCCGGACAATGATCCGCATATGCTCCTTGAAGAGCATCTGCGCTGGGGACAGATGCAAGCTCCTCCGCACATGGCCAGGACATCGCATGAGAACGAGCCCGACCCTGACCGCAGGCTTCGGGTCGGCTATCTCTGCCCTGATTTTCGTCTGCATCCTACGGCAAACACCTTCAACCAATTCCTGGATGGCCACGATAGAGAAGTAGTAGAAGTTTATGGATATGGCAATGTCGCCAAACCGGATGAGGTTACAGAACAGCTCAAGCAGAAGTTTGACTGCTACCAACACATTTATGGAATGGCTGACCAGGCCCTTGTCGATCTGATAGAAAAAGACAAGATAGACATCCTGGTGGGAATCGGCGGACACGTGGGCAACAATCGCCTCGTAGCTATGGCATACAAACCTGCACCGATTCAGGTCGATTGCGGAGGAATCAACACGTCAGGAATGGAGCAGATCGACTATCGTTTGACCGACAGTCTGCTCACTCCGCCACACTCGCAGGAATTCTTCGTGGAAGAATTGGTTTATTTGCCGGGAGGGCTTTATTGTTTCAAGCCTCCCGATTTTGCGCCGCCTGTGGCGGGCCTGCCCGCTGAGCGGAAGGGTTACGTAACGTTTGGCTCGTTCAACGGCACCCTGAAAACCAATGCGTACATCGTGTCCATCTGGGCTGCGGTCCTGAGGGCCAACGAAAACTCCCGTTTTCTTATGAAAATCGGAGGGGGCAATGACGAATTGCTGAGCGAGTATTACTTCAACATGTTCGAGCGGCTTGGAGTTAGCCGAGAGAGGGTGGAAATCCACAACTGGAAACTCCCCGTTGAGCATCTGCAACTGTATGGTGAGGTAGACATCGTATTAGACACCTATCCGGTAAATGGCGCGATGACAATGTTGGAAGGCTTGTGGATGGGAGTTCCGGCTATTTCGCTGGTAGGCAAACACGGCTTTCTCTCCCGGATGGGCCTGAGCATACTCAGCCGGGTTGGTATGGAGTTCTTTGCAGCCTCCACTGCCCGCGAATATGTTGCCAAAGCGACTGCGCTGGCAAACAACCTGCCCTCACTCGCAAAGATTCGAGCATCAATGAGACAGCGGATGGCGTGCAGCACACTGCGGGATGCCAAGGTCTTCGCCCGTGACCTGGAGCAGGCTTATCGAAAGATGTGGCACCGCTGGTGTCGAAGCCAAGGGGCGGATGTGCCAAATGAGGAATCAGACGCCGGTACGGAAGTTTGTGCCGGTAGTATGGAGTCTCATGCACACGGTGTGACTGAGGCCACACCCGGCAGTCCGGAGGAAATTTAGGGGGCATGGCTCTTACCTTCAAGCCAGACAATTCGAGACACGGAAGCCGGCAACTCGTAGTATCTGCCGACGATCTGCCGCAATTTCTAATCGACGCGAAAGTCGCGATAGAAAGCGGGCGCATTGAAGAGGCGAAACATCTGCTAAATGATCAGGCTATCGAAGCTCTCAATGAAATGTTTGAGGATAATCCATCTCGAACTGACATAATGTTCATGCTCGGATTGATGTTCGGCAAGATCGGATTGGCCCACAAGGCCGAAGAGTGGTACCGAAAAGTCTTGCAGATTGAACCCAACGCCCACGTATTCTACAAGCTGGGACGCATCTGTCGCTCTACTGACCGTATATCAGAGGCCAACGAATTTGCAGAGAAAGCACTCCAAGCCGAGCCGAAGAACACTCTTTTCCAGACTAGTCTTGCCCTGGATGCGATAAGGGAGGGCAGAACCCGTGACGGCGTGGAGCTTCTGTGCAGAATTGTTGAAGAAGAGCCGAGCAATGTCGATGCCCACTCTAAACTTTTGTTCCACATGCACTTCTTGCCCGACCTCGACCAACAAGGACTTTTCGAAGAGCACAGGCGCTGGGGTCTGGCTCATGCCCCTCTGAGCCGGGCCAAAACTAACCACACAAACACGCCCGAGCCCGAGCGCAGACTTCGAGTTGGGTATCTGTCACCTGACTTTCGGATGCACGCGACAGTCTACAACTTCGCGCCTCTCGTGGAGGCGCACGACAGAGACGTGGTGGAAGTTTACGGGTACGGCAATGTTGCCAGGCCGGATAGCTTCACTGAATACCTGCAACACAAGTTCGACAAATATCGAAATGTTTTCACGATGAGCGATGCAGACCTGGCGGCTCTCATCGAACGGGACAAGATAGATATCCTTGTGGAAATCGGCGGGCATATCGGCGGCAATCGTCTTCTTGCTCTGGCCCGCAAACCTGCTCCTGTGCAAATCGACTACGGCGGCGTCAACACAACCGGGATGGAGCAGATCGATTATAGAATCACCGATGATATGCTCGATGTGCCCGACTTGCGGAGATTCTATGCCGAAGAATCAGTCTGCTTGCCGGGTGGAGTTTACTGTTACAAGCCGCCCGATTTTGCCCCGCCGCTGGAGCCGGCGGCCGCGAAACAAAACGGCTATGTTACCTTCGGGTCGTTTAGCAATAACCTCAAGATCAATCCGCATATCCTGGCACTGTGGGCCCAAGTCTTGAAGGCCAACGATGGTTCGGCGTTTCTTATGAAGTTCAAAGAAGGCGGCGACCGGACGATGCGAGATTATTATCTGACCCGGTTCGAACAGCTCGGAGTCGATCCAAAGAGAATTCAAATCCACGGTTTGAAACACCCGATAGAGCACATGCGGTTGTACAGCCAGGTCGACATCGCTCTGGATACCTATCCGTTCAATGGTTGCATGACGACCTTGGAAGGCCTGTGGATGGGGGTCCCCACGGTTTCGCTTCTCGGCGATGGTAACTCCCTCTCCAGAAGCGGACTGAGCATCCTCAGCCGCGTGGGCCTGGAGTTTTTTGCCGCTTCGGCGCCGAAGGAATTCGTCACCAAGGCCACTGCACTCGCACGGAATCTTGATGGGCTCGAAAAGATTCACGCTTCGATGCGCCAGCGAATGGTTGCCAGCACCATTTGTGACGCGAACCGGTTCGCGCGTGAGATGGAAGCAGCTTTTCGAAACATGTGGCGCCGCTGGTGTCGAACTCGCGACATCGTCGCGGACAAGCTCGATCCTGACTTGTCTGCTTGTTCTTTAGTATTATCCAACGCAGCGTACGACTGTGCCGGGGAAAATGTGCATGGAGCAAACTCCAGTTTGTGAGACAACTTGCTCGAAACGCGAACCGCCTGCGTTTGTCTCAAAGGCCAAAGCCGCATTCGAAGCCGGACAAATTGGAGAGGCCATAGCGCTCTACGAACAAGCCATTTCACAGGGCCACAACAGCGAGCGTACTCATAAAACCCTCGGGGAAATGTATTTATGGATTCACAACTACCAAGCAGCTCTTCGGTGTCTGCAAAAGGCCCGGCTTTCGCAACCAGCCTGTGACGAACTGCTCGAGCACATACTTTTATCTCTGGTCAGCCTCGGGCGAACGGATGACGCCCTCGAAGAGGCCAGAAAAGCACTTGATTCGCGACCTGAGACAGAGATCAAGAAGGGGTCGCTAACCGAGGCCCTGGTGGTAACGAATTCCTCAAAGACAACCGAACATTGCCTCTCCCGAACAGAAGCTATGTCTCGAATAGCCGAGGTGCTTTTCCAGGCCCGCCAATACGGCAAGGCCGAAGAGTGGTACGAGGGAATACTGGAACACGAGCCTGACGCTTTGGTCAACGCCAGGCTCGCACATATCTGTCGCAGCGCAGGGCGCCTGTCGGAGGCGGCCGAGTATCAGAAGAATGCCGTAGAGCTGGCCCCGCATCACGGTGAGTACATGGCCAATCTTGGAACACTCCAGATATCGTTGGGCAAAGTGCCCGAAGGCATTGGCTGGGCACGAAAAGCTGTCGAGCAAGCTCCCGAGAAGGCCAATGTTCATTCGAGCCTTCTGGCCAATCTCCATTATCAACCCGATCTTAATCCACGGACACTCTTCGAAGAACACAAACGATGGGGCCGGCTCCATGCACCGCAGAGCAGGGCCAGGACTTCCCACGGCAATACCCCCGACCCTGACCGAAGACTCAAAGTTGGCTACATCTCCGCCGATTTTCGTGCGCATCCGGTGGCATATTTCTTTGAGCCGCTTCTGGACCGATGCAATAGAAAGGCCCTCGAAGTCTACGGATATGGAAATGTACTGGTCCCGGACGAAATCACCAAACGGCTTGGCGAGAAATTCGACCGATACAGAGATATCTGCGGACTTGACGACAGGCAAGTGTGTCGTCTGATAGAGCAGGACCAGATAGATATTCTGGTTGATCTTGGCGGGCACACGAATGATAATCGCCTGACCGTCCTGTCATACAAGCCTGCACCTGTCCAAGTCACGTATCTGGGATATTTCGAGACTACGGGGGCCGAGCAAATAGACTATTTTCTGACCGACGAGCTCAACAGCCCGCCCGAATCGCAGCGGTTCCACACCGAGGAGCTGGTTTGTTTGCCCGATGGATTTCTCTGTTACAGGCCGCCTGATTGTGCCCCGTCGATAACGCCTCTTCCCGCGATTCAAAACGGCTGCACCACCTTTGGGATGTTCGGCAACAATCGCAAAATCAATCCGTTTATTTTATCTCTCTGGGCGAAAGTCCTTGAAAACAGTGAGAATTCCAAGCTTCTTCTCATGTTCAAGGGCGGGCAGGACCGGCAGATCAGAGAGCATTACCTCAGCCAGTTCGAGCAACTGGCGATAGCGCCGGAGAGGGTGGACGTTCGCGGCCACAGATCCGTCGCCGAGTATCTCAAGGCTTACGGGGAAGTAGATATCATGCTGGACACCTATCCGTATAACGGCGGCACAACCACCTGCGACGCCCTGTGGATGGGTGTACCTGTAATCTCGCTTTTCGGCGAACATCACATGTCCCGTGTTGGGCTGAGCATACTGACCAACCTGGGCATGAAGCCCTTTATCGCCTCGACGCCTGCGGAATATCTCGCCAGGGCTTCGACAATTGACGGCAACCTGCATGCTCTGGCAAAGATTCGAGCTTCTCTACGGCAACGGATTGCCGTCAGCACGTTGTGCGACGCAGGCGCGTTCGGCAACAAGGTGGAAGCTGCCTACCGAAAAATGTGGCACAGATGGTGCAGAACTCAGCGTGCAGATACTGCGGGTCCCGATTCAAAGCAGGCGCAGAATGGTGTCCTGGAATTCTTCATCTCCAGAAACAGCCCTCTGCAATTCGATGTTTCAAAGGCAGGCTTGCCCTCATTTCTTCTCAAGGCAGGCGATGCAGTTAAGGTAGGGAAGGTCTCTGAGGCGGCCGCCCTTCTCGACGATCAAGCGGTTAGAACCGTCCAGCAAATGGCCATTGACGATCCGAGCAGGACGGATGCGTTGTTCATGCTCGCGGCGCTTTTCGCCAAGATCGGGAAGGTCGAGAGGGCTGAGCAGTTTTATAGAGAGGTCTTGAAACACCGTCGGCACGCTCTAGTGCTTTTTGAGCTGGCGAATATTTGTCGCGACACGGGGCGGCTCTCACAGGCCGTCAGCTATCAGGAACAAGCCATTGAGATGTCTCCCGACAGCCCGGAACTCTGGACCACTCTTGCCGAGTACCTCATACGGATGGGACAGACGCAGAAAGGCATTGATCTTTTGCGAAAGGCGGTCGAAACGTCACCAGACAAGGTGAACCACTCTAAGTTCCTCTGGCACCTGCACCAATTGCCCGAACTCGATCAAGACATGCTGTTCAAAGAGCATAAACGATGGGCTCGAATTCATGCACCGGCCGATCTGGCCAGGGTCTCCCACGACAATGTCGCCGATCCCGATCGCCAGCTCAGAATTGGCTATATCTCCCCCGATTTCTGCGGGCACTCGGTCGCATACTTCTTCGAGTCAATTCTCGACGGACACAACAGAGAAGTCGTGGATGTATACGGGTACGGTGACATCGCTTGCCCTGACCAGGTCACCGAACAGCTCAAACGCAAGTTTGGCCATTACAGAAATATCTGCGGGCTACATGACAAAAAGATCGTCCGCTTGATCGAGCAGGACAAGATAGACATCCTGGTGGACCTTGCAGGCCATACGTCAGGCAATCGGCTCGGAGTTTTGGCACGCAAGCCCGCTCCCATCCAGGTGACCTACCTGGGGTTTCCCGATACTACTGGAATGAGTCAACTCGATTATCGTCTGACCGACGAACTGGCCGATCTTCCCGAAGCGCAGAAATTCCACACCGAGAAGCTCGTCTTCCTGCCCCAGGGATTTCTGTGCTATGCCCCCCCGGGCTTTGCCCCGCCGGTAACGTCACTTCCTGCCGTCAAGGAAGGCTGCTTCACTTTCGGATCATTCAACAATAACTGCAAGATACAGCCAAGCATCATGGAGCTTTGGGCAAAGATCCTCAAGACAGCGGAGAAATCACGCCTTCTGCTGAAATTCGGCGGCGGAGACGACGCTGTAGTGAGAGAGTATTACTTCCGTCAGTTCGAAAACCTGGGAATCGCCCGGCAGAGAGTTGCAATCTGCGGCCGCAAACCCACCATTGAGCACTTTAAACTATACGGCCGGATGGACATCGCGTTGGATACACACCCCTACAACGGAACGACAACAACCTGCGAAGCAATGTGGATGGGCGTACCGACAATCTCATTGGTGGGCAAAGCTCATGCTTCGCGCGTCGGGCTGAGCATCCTGAGCCGGGTAGGCCTGGGTGATTTTGCTGCTTTCACACCTGACGAATACGTTGCCAAAGCCGTTGCTTTTTCCGGTGAAATCGAAAACCTTGCGAAGATCCGCACGTCTCTGCGATCCATGATGTTCAATAGTCCCTTGTGCGACAAGAAAGGTTTCACTCGAAGCCTCGAAGATGTATACCGGAAGATGTGGCACCAGTGGTGTGTGAGCTGCGGAGTTGCAGATGTGTGCGGATCCATCGACAGCGAGCCACTCCACGCTTCGGCGTCCGCTCAGCCTAAGCTCAATCCCCCGGAGGACAGATAGATGCAACAGTCCACAACCTCCAGGTCAGCACTCACCGAAGAGAGCTTGTTGCAGATCCTTACCGAAGCCAAGGCTGCTGCCGAAGCCGGGCACACCGAACAAGCGACAACACTGCTCGACGAACAAGTGATTGATAACGCGGACAAGGTGATAGATGCCGATCCGTCACGGACAGACTTAATGTTCTTGATGGCCAATATATTCCATGCTACACGAGAGCTGGGCAAGGCCGAGCATTATTACAGAAGGGTGCTGGACCACGAGCCAAATCCTCTGGCGTATATCAATCTGGGGCATATCTGTCATTTCTCAGGGCGACTTTCCGAGGCCATACGAAACAGAGAAAAAGCCCTGGAACTATGTCCCGACGAAGCATCGCTATATCACGATCTTGGTTGCTCGCTGATGTTCGTAGGTCGCAAAGAACAGGGCATCGAGATGCTGCGAAAGGCCGTGGAAACGGCCCGGGACGACCCGAACATTCATTCAGCGTTGTTGTTTCGCCTGCATCACATGCCCGAACTCGATACGTCAAATCTATTTGAAGAGCACAAGCGGTGGGCACAGGTTCATGCCCCGAGAAGTCTGGCCAGAAAATCCCATGAAAATGTCCCCGATCCGGACCGCCGGCTCAGGATCGGCTACATATCGCCCGACTTTCGCATTCATCCGGTAGCGTACAATTTTGAGGCGTTCTTGAGCGGACGCAATCACGATGCCGTGGAAGTCTATGGATACGGCAACGTGGCCTGCCCAGACAGCATGACCGAAAGACTCAGCAGTCAGTTCGACCACTACCGGAAAATTCGCGGCTTGGACGACCGAACGGTTGCGAGCATGATAGAACGGGACAAGATAGATATTCTGGTACCTGTCGGCGGCCACACGCCCGACCATCGCTTGCTTGTAATAGCACACAAACCCGCTCCTATTGCTGTCGATTACGGTGGTATCAACACCTGCGGCATGGAACAGATCGACTATCGCCTCACGGACCGCATCCTTGATAGACCCGAGTCGCAGGAGTTCTACGTCGAAGAGCTGGTTTATCTGCCCGGGGGGCTCATCTGCTACAGCCCGCCCGACTTTGCCCCGCCTGTCGGGCCTCTGCCGGCACTGGTCAATGGTTATATAACTTTCGGCGTATTCAACAACTGCTCCAAGATCAACCCCGAGATGATGTCACTTTGGGCGGAAATCCTCAAAGCCAATGACAAATCACAACTGCTGCTCAAATCGAGGGCTGGCGCCGACAAGGGCCTGCGGGATTCTTACTATAATCAGTTCGAGCAGCTCGGAATATCCCCTGACAGGATCGAGATACACGGCCAGAAACCATCCGTCGAATACTTGCAGCTCTTCAACCGCGTGGATATCGCCCTGGATACCTATCCGTACAACGGCTGCATGACGACTTTGGAAGGCCTGTGGATGGGAGTGCCAGCGGTGTCACTTCTCGGCGAGAACTACGTATCGCGGTGGGGATTGAGCATGCTGACCCGCATTGGCCTGGAGCATTTGGCCGCTTCGGGGCCTCAAGAATATGTTGCCAAAGCCGGTGCATTGGCGCAGGATTTAGAGGCCCTCGTGGATGTGCGATTCTCGATGCGTCAGCGCATGACCGCCAGCACCTTATGTGACGCGAAGGTCTTTGCACGAAGTGTGGAAACCGCCTATCGAGAAATGTGGCATAAATGGTGCCGAAACCAGGCCGCCGAAGCGCTGGGGGAAAAGTCCCGTACAAACGATGATTTGCAATTCACCGTTGGAAAAGACGGCGCACCTCGAATCAATCTATCCGCAGATAACATGCCGCAGTTCCTTGTCGGGACCAATGCCGCCGTCAAAGCGGGACGCATCGACGAGGCGGTGAAACTTCTGAGCATTCAAAACATCGCAACCGTCCGGCAAATGATAGCCAATGGCACGTGCCGGACGGATGTCATGTTCATGCTCGCGCTGATGTTCTTTTGCGTCAAAGATTTCCACAACTCGGAAATATGGTTCAAGGAAGTGCTGAAACGACAACCACACGCGCTCGTGTACCATGAATTGGGCCGGATCTGTATGTTCACGGGACGAATGTCCGAAGCTATGCGGTATCGAGAAAAAGCAATGGAGGCTGATCCGGAGAACGCCAGCATCTGCGCCGGCTATGCGACGGATCTTATGCGAATCGGCGACAAGCAGAAGGGCATCGAACTGTTCCGAAAGGCTGTGGAAATCGCACCCGCTGATCCGCTGATTCACTCCCAGCTCCTGTGGAATTTGAGTTTCCTGCCGGACGTTAATCCTCTGATGCTCCTCGATGAGCACAAGAAATGGGCACAGATCCATGCGCCTGCGAGTCTGGCGCGGGTCTGTCACGGCAACAGCCCCGATCCAGACCGCAGGCTGAAGGTCGGCTACATCTCACCCGATTTTCGCAAGCACTCGGTAGCTTATAACTTCGAGGCGTTCCTGGATGGCTCCAATCGCCAGGCCGTTGAATCTTACGGTTACGGCAACGTCGGTCTGCCCGATGAGGTTACCGAGCGACTCAAGGGCAAGTTCGATCGCTACCGACACATTCGCGGTCTCGGCGACCAAGTCGTCGCCGAGATGATCGCAGACGATCAAATCGATATCCTGGTGGACATTGGCGGACACACAGTCGACAACCGGCTCGGTGTCCTGGCGCACAAGGCCGCCCCAATTCAGGTGGATTACGGCGGGATAAGCACGATGGGGATGCCGCAGATCGACTATCGCCTGACCGATAGAATCCTGGACTCACAGGAGTCTCAGAAATTCTACACCGAAGAATCCGTCTATTTGCCCGGAGGACAGATCTGTTACAAGCCTCCTGAATTCGCCCCGCCCGTCGGGCCTCTGCCCGCAATCAAGAACGGTTATATCACTTTTGCTTCGTTCAACAACAGTTGCAAGATCAACGACCATGTTATGGTGCTCTGGGCTCAAATCCTCAAGGCCAGCGAAAATTCGCGTCTTCTGATGAAGTTCAGAGGCGGTTACGACCAGACTGTCAGAGACTATTACTGCGGTCGCTTTGAGCAATTGGGGATCGACCGCAACAGGGTGGGAACTTGCGGCTGGAAATCTTCCGTCGAACATCTGCAACTGTACAACCAGGTCGACATCGCATTAGACACATACCCTTATACCGGCACGATGACTTCGCTGGAAGCCATGTGGATGGGCGTTCCCGTAATCTCGCTTTATGGCGACTACAACAGTTATTTCCTTTCAAGGGTGGGCCTGAGCATACTTAGCCGTATCGGCCTGGAGTTCTTTGCATGCCCGACGCCGGCTGAATACATCGCAAAAGCAACCGCCCTTTCGCAGAACACCCGAGCCCTCGCCAAGATCCGCGCTTCGATGCGCATACGGATGGCCAACAGCACACTGTGTGACGCCAAGGCTTACGCCGTTAGTGTGGAAACCGCCTATCGAAAAATGTGGCACAAATGGTGCCGAAACCGCAGCAACGAAATCAGAACCGGTACACCGTAGTTCTCCATTTGAAAAGAGAAGTAAATATGAAAGCACTAATCACAGGTATAACAGGTTTTGTGGGAAGCCATCTGGCTGAGTACATACTCGATAATCATCCCCGAGTCGATGTTTGCGGCCTGGTTCGATGGCGGTCTCCAAAGGAGAACATCGAAGCAATCCTGGACACAGTCACTCTGCATCAGGGGAACCTCCGGGACTTTCCTTCGCTCAGGAGCATACTCGCTGAGCACAAACCGGATATCATCTTCCACCTGGCCGCTCAATCGTACGTCGATTTCAGCTTTATCGCTCCGATTGACACGCTCGAGACCAATATTGTCGGCACGTGCAATTTGCTCGAGGTGGTCAAGCAGTTGAAACAATCTGAGGGATACGACCCCGTAATACATATATGCAGCTCATCGGAAGTATACGGACAGGTAAGGGCCGATGAAATCCCGATCAAAGAGGACAATCCACTGCGGCCCGCTTCACCGTATGCGGTGAGCAAGGTCGGAGAGGACATGCTGGCCCTCCAGTACTGGCTTTCATGGAAAATCAAAACCATACGAACGCGAATGTTCACGCATACGGGCCCGCGCCGGGGTGAAGTCTTCGTCGTCTCTAATTTCGCCAAGCAGATAGCATCCGCTGAAGCGGCCTTGGCCGATCCGATTGTCAAAGTCGGAAACCTCGACAGCGTCAGGACGTTCTCCGACGTCAGAGATGCCGTGCGAGCTTACTGGTTGATAGCGGAAAAATGCCAACCGGGGGAAGTCTACAATGTCGGCGGGACTGAAACGATGACGATCGGCCAGATGCTCGACAAACTGCTGGCGATGTCAACATTGAAGGGCATAGAGGTTCAAGTCGATCCCGCCCGGCTGCGTCCGTCGGACGTAACACTGCAGGTGCCTTGTGTTGATAAGTTCTACAAGGCTACAGGATGGAAACCTGAAATACCGTTTGAGAAGACGTTGGCCGACACGTTGGAATACTGGCGAAAGCTACTGTGCAAATCTCCTCGCTGTCTGGAGAAGGTTTAGCAAATGGATCTCAACAACAAGACCGTCTTTTTGGCCGGAGCGACCGGTCTTGCCGGCTCGGCTATTATTACGCACCTGCTCGAAAGGTATCCAAAGGTGCGCATACGTGCGGTTCATCACAAGACCACGCCGTTCATCGAGCACGAACAGGTTGAGTATGTGCAGGGTGACTTGCGATCCCGCGAAGCTTGCCGGCAACTGGCGGCAGGTTGCGATTGCGCTGTAATGGGCGCCGCCAACACCGGCGGCGCTGCAATACTGGAATCAAAACCCTGGAGTCAGATTAACGACAATGTGATTATGAATGCGCAGATGCTGGAGGCGTTCGGCTTTGAGAATGTCAAAAGGGTCGTATATATCAGCTCGGCGTCTTTGTACCACGAAAGTGCAAAGCAATTAAGTGAGGATGACCTCGACCTGAACAGGGATCCCTGTAAGGCTCATTATGGGATGGGTTGGGTCGTCCGGTTTATCGAGAAACTGTGCCGGTTCTGGCACGAAACTTGCGACATGGAAATTGTGATCGCTCGTGCAGCAAACATTTTTGGGCCGTTTGACAAGTTTGACCCGAAAACGTCGCATTTTATTCCAGCTATCATAAGGAAAGCGGTCGAAAGGAAGGACCCCTTTGAAGTTTGGGGGAGTCCGGATATTGTCCGAGATGTCATATATTCAGACGATTTTGCCGGGGCTATCGTGGCAATGCTGGATAACGACAAAGTAAAATTTGACACTTTCAACGTAGGTTCTGCGGTTCAGACCACGGTGGGGGGCGTCGTAAGCTGGGCTTTGAAACATGCCCGGCACGAGCCGTCAAAGATAGAATACCGGACGGACAAGCCGTCCACCCTGAAGTTCAGAAGTCTCAACTGCACGAAAGCCCGGGAATTGCTCGGATGGAAGCCCGGCTATACAGTCGAGGACGGAATCAAGGAAACAACCGAGTGGTGGATCGAAAACAGAAATTGGTGGCGAAAATGAAAACACTACAACACGATGCAATTGTCCTGTCAAGTTCCGGCGAGAAGGGCTCTTTCGCCGAGCTGATGTCGCTTTTCAACTCCTGCCCCCTGCCTGATGATGAGGTTCTGGCAAACCTCGGGCTGTTCTTGACATCAAAGAACTTGTCAAGGCTGCTCTTCTTCTATGAGATGTACCGAAAAATCGTCCATACGCATGGAATCATCGCAGAGTTCGGGGTTAGATGGGGGCAAACATTGTCTGTCATGTCGGCTCTAAGGGGCATCTTCGAACCTTTCAATCGACACAGGAAGATTGTCGGCTTCGATACGTTCGAGGGTTTCAAAGGCATGAGCGAAAAGGATGGCAACCGGTGCAAATGCAAGGATGGGTCGTTTTCGGTAGTGCCGGGTTACGAGAATTATCTCGACGAAATATTAGCCATACAAGAGGCGTTAAATCCCATTTCGCATTTGAAGAAGTATGAACTGGTCAAAGGCGATGCCGTTGAAACCATCCCCGAGTATTTCAAGAGTAATCCTGAAACGATCGTTTCACTTGCCATCTTTGATTTTGACATTTACACGCCGACAAAGGTCGCGTTGGAAACGATTAAACCTCATTTGTGTAAGGGCAGCATACTGGTGTTCGATGAGCTGTCAGACGACATATTCCCGGGTGAGACGCTTGCCCTCAAAGAAGTCTTCGAATTGAATCACGTAAGGATCCAGCGATTCCCAATGACCTCCAGAATTTCATATATAGAGATAGAATGATACCGAACTGCAAAGACATCAGAAAGTCCATACTCAGCATCTCCAGGGAAAGCGGGCACGGACATATACCGACGTGTTTTTCCGTGGTGGAGATTTTGTATGCCGTTTACAGCACGATCAGGCATGACCCTGAGAATCCATCCTGGGACGAAAGAGATATTTTCATTCTCAGCAAAGGACACGCGTCACTTGCCCACTACACGGTCATGGCTCACTTCGGGTATTTTGACATGCAAAGCGTATATTCGTATGGCTCCTTTGCGAGTGATTTCGGATGTCACGCCGACAGGCTCAAGGTGCCGGGCATCGAGGCTTCAACCGGCTCTCTGGGCCACGGAATTGGCCTTGCCGTGGGTATGGCGCTGGCGTTCAAGATCAGGAAGAATTCACGGAGAGTATACGCTCTTATCGGCGACGGAGAGTCAAACGAAGGATCGGTTTGGGAAGCAACGATGGTCGCAACCAATCTGAAACTCAACAACCTTACCATTATCTATGACAATAACATGTCTCACTCAAGAGGCCTGCAGATACACAATCCTGCCGAGCGATTCAAGGCATTCGGCTGCAAAGTCACCGAAGCCGACGGCCACGATTTGATTGGCCTGACAAGTGAGATCAGCAAGAACGGCGACATGGTGAAGGCTATCGTAGCTCACACGAAGAAGGGCTATGGATGTCAGACTCTGATTGATAATCAGTACCAGTGGCACAGGAAATCGCCGACTGAGTCGGAGTTCGAGAAGTTGATTGGGGAATTGGATGAGAAAGCAATTTAAGAATACCGTTATGGATTTGGCGGCTGACGATGACAATATCGTCATGATATTGGGAGATGTCAGCGTTTATCTCTTCGGCGAGTTCAAAGAGAAGTATCCGGACAGATTCTATAACATGGGAATCTGCGAGAATACGCTGATAAGTGTCGGGGCCGGACTAAGCTCGCAGGGGTTTTCCCCATTCGTTCATACCATTGCTCCTTTTGTCACGGAGAGGAGTTACGAACAGATAAAACTCGATATGTGTTACAATCAGTTCGGCGGCAACATAGCATCCTGTGGCGCGTCGTTCGATTATGCATGGGATGGAGCTACGCACCATTCTTACACCGATCTTGCCATATTGCGGTTGCTGCCCGGCATGGAGGTTATTCAGCCTGGTTCCAACAAAGAAGTCGATGTTCTGATTCGCAGCCAGTATGACAATGGAAACGCTACATACTTCAGGTTGTCCGACCATCCCCATAATATCGACGTTCCCGACATTGAATTCGGCAAAGCAGCGGTATTGCAGGATCGTGATTCGAATCTTACCGTGATGACCGCCGGACCCATCCTCGGAAACGTTCTTGAAGCGTGCAAAGAGCTGGACGTGAATCTTGTCTATTTTCATACAATCAAACCCATAGACGCCGAGACAATTGCATCATTCAAGCATACGAACATTCTGGTTATTCACGATGCGTTCGGTTTGTATGAGGCTGTCTGCGAAGTCCCCGAATTGTCCGTATCTTTTCACGGCATGCCTGATAGATTTTGCGACCGGTATGGAACGTTGCCCGGCACCAGAAAAGAGATAGGTCTCGATGTAGAATCGTTGCACAAGACAATACAGAAAAAGCTCGACGGAGTGTGCTGTGGACTATCAGGGTAAGATTGAGAATCTGAAACGCAATGTCACGCAAATGCTGCTGGAGCGTAATGCGCAGTCGCAACACGCCGACGGCCAAACCGCATCACCTATCTGGACAGAGGCTCTGAGTGTTCTTGATTATGCACTCAATCTGGCCGCAAAGGATTTCTTGAACATCAGGTTCCACACCAGCATCATCACAGGTGAGCAGGTCTCCGCTTACTGGCATATATATTGAATGAGCGAACCATTCTATAAAGACAAGAAAGTATTGGTCACCGGCGGGACTGGCTTTGTCGGAACGCACATTGTCCAGGAGTTGCTCAAGCACGGAGCCAGAATTCGCGTACCTATTCACAATCGCCCTCTGCTCATCGAGGACAACTCTATTGAGACGGTAGAGGCTGACCTTGCGCAGCCTGACGATTGCCTGCTGGCAACTCGCGACGTTGATTTTGTGTTTCATGCCGCAGGAGTGGTTACCGGAGCCGGCGTCACGGCACTTGAATCGATGTCGGCTATCGCAGCTAATTTGATCCTTACCTCGCGAATATTGGAGGCCGCGTGGGCCTCGGAGGTGAAGCGGGTTTTGCTCTTCAGCAGCAGTACGGGTTATCCGGTTGCGGATTATCCGATCAAGGAAGAGGAATTCTGGTCGGGTCCGACTCATCGAAGTTATTTCGGTTACGGTTGGATGAGACGCTATCTGGAACGCCTGGCGGAATATGTTGTGTCGAAATCTGACATGAAAATAGCAATCGTACGCCCAACCGCGGTATACGGGCGATTTGATAATTTTGATCCGGTAAGGGCCCATGTCATACCGGCGCTTATTTTGAAGGCCGTCGAGCGGATCAGCCCGTATGAAGTTTGGGGGACCGGCGATGAAGTGCGAGATTTTCTTCACGTGCAGGACCTTGCGCGGGGTTGCCTGCTCATGCTGGAAAAATACGCCGAGTGCGATCCGGTCAATATCGGTTATGGTGAGGTCGTCACTATCGGCCAAATCGTTCGATTGATTCTCAGAGCCGCTGACTATGCGGATGCCGAGGTCGTATTCGATGCGTCCAAGCCGACTGCAATACCGTTCAGGATGGTTGACACGTCGAAAGCAAGAACGCTGCTCGGTTTTGAGCATGAAATGTCCCTGGAGGAAGGATTGAGAGACACCGTCGAGTGGTATCGACGGCAAGAAGTGGAAATCAGTTTATGACAATAACAGGTGAGAAAGATATGGAAATCGCCAGGAAACAAAACGTCGATATTCTACTGGTGCACCCCAGTCTGGATGTCGAGCAGGACCGCAAGAAGAGACTTACAATCAGGGTCGATAAGAAGATCCCGAATCAGGAATCCCCCCCTCTCGGCATGGGCTATCTCATCGCAGTAGCCAGGCAACACGGATTAAGGGCTAAGTTCATCGATATGGGCGTCTCGCACTTTACCGTCGAGGATCTGCTCGAACACATAGGTGAGGTTAATCCGAAGCTGGTTGGGTTCACCGCATACACCGTCCAGATCAAATCGGCAGCGTTCATTGCAAAGGAAATCAAGAAACGCTTTCCGGCCCTTACGGTATGTGTGGGTGGGGTCCACGCAACGGTGACGCCAAAGGAGACCCTGGAAGAGTTTGAGGACTTTGATTTCGCCGTTTGTGGAGAGGCAGAACTGCTTTTGCCCAAGATCCTCGATAGTATTGACCGGGGAACACCGCTTTCAGATGTCGCCGGAGTGGTGACGAGAGACAAGAAGGAATTCTCACGTCAGGCAATCGAGCGCCTCGACGATCTGCCCTTCCCGGCATGGGAGGATTTTGACCTGACCGATTACCAGGGGTGCTATCCGCATCGAACGAACCTGGAACTGCCCATGACAACCAGCAGAGGGTGTCCATATTCCTGCGTCTTCTGCGTTCGCGCCTTCGGGCAACGAAGAAGGTCCCGCTCTGTGCAGTCGGTTCTAAGCGAGATCGAACGAAACATAGAAGATTTCGGCTGCGAGTCCATATGTTTTGTGGATGAGACTTTTATGTTTGACCTTAAGTGGTGCAACGAACTTTTCGAGCAAATGATCGAGAGAGGACTCAATAAGAAGGTGACCTGGTCCTGCAGCACAAGAGTGAATAACGTTTCTCCCGAACTCTTCAGGTTAATGAGAAAAGCCGGCTGTTACTACGTCTTCTTCGGTCTCGAAAGCGGTGACGAGAAGATACTCAAGGCCATCAAGAAGCGAATCACGATAGACCAGATCAAGAACGCGATCCAGTGGGCGAAGGAAGCCAGGCTCATATGTGTGGGCAGCTTCATAATCGGCCTTCCCGGGGAGACGGCCGAGACAGTGAACAAGAATATAGAACTGGCTCAAGAGTTGGATTTGTATTCGATCACTTTTCCGATTGCGGTCCCATTTCCGAAAACGGCGTTGAGAGACATGGCCGTCAGGCACGAGCATGGATTGAGAATACTCTCTAACAACTGGGATGATTATGGGAAACAGTACCCCGGAGTTATGGAAAGCGATGACTTGAAGATAGAGAAACGTCGCGAGCTTCAGAAGAAGGGGTACGAACTGAATCCAAAGAAGAATATAGAAGAGTACATACAGAGAGTATTTGGAGAAGTGCCGGACAACTGCCGAGCCGCTGTGATTTGAGTGCCGCCAATTTTGGAACTTTTGAATGAAGAAATCTGAAACACAAGAAGATCTCGCCAAGAACAATATCCTGGTAACCGGGGGCACAGGGCTTATAGGCATTCCCCTTGTAAAGAAATTGCAGGAACTGGGGGCGAATGTCAGGGTGGTGAGCCTCGATGAAAACTCTCCTTTTGACGAAGAGATAGAATTTGTAAGAGGTGATATTTGCGAGAGAGAAGTCTGCAAAGAAGTTCTAAAGGACATCGACATAGTGTTTCATCTTGCCGGCATCAAGGGCGGCATAGGTGTTGCAAAGACAAAGGCGTCAACATTCCTGCTCAAAAACATCCTGATGAACATTCAGATAATGGAGGCCGCACGCGAGGCTCACGTGAAACGGTTCTTGTATACGAGCAGCATCTGCATTTACCCCCCTGCCAGAGTTTTCGAGGAGAAAAACGCCTTTGCCGGGCTCCCGCATCCTTCGGACAGATTCGGCGGTATCTCGAAACTTGTCGGAGAGATGCAAATAGAAGCCTACAAGCTTCAATACGATACCGAAGGTTTTCTGACGATACGACCGGGCAACACATTCGGCCCCTATGACAACTTCAACAGCACCTCGGCATTGATCATACCGGCCCTCATACAGCGCGTTGTCGGCGGTGAGAATCCACTGACAGTCTGGGGGGACGGCTCGGCTGTGAGAGATTTTGTTTACGCCGACGACGTGGCCGATCTTATGATACTGATGGTCCGCAGGAACGTCACTGAACCATTGAACGCCGGCAGTGGCGAACCGCTGACTATCAAGACCGTCGCCGAGACTGTCGTCAGGCACGCTGGGAAAATACTGGATCGCAGGATAGGCATAGAATGGGACACGAGCAAGCCCCAGGGTGAAAAGTACAGGGTCACGAGCATAGAAAAGGCTAAGTCCACGCTTGGATGGTCGCCGAAGGTAAGTTTCGATGCCGGCATTGAAAAGACGATCAAGTGGTATGCAGCGAATAAGTCGAAGCTGCTCAAGAGATACAGCATAATGTCAGAGGATTGATTCTATGAATAGCGCAAAGGTGGTATTTGTTCGACCGCCCAATCTGCAAAAGTCAGGTCAGTGGAAGAAGCAGGGAGTAATCCGCTGCCCCCTGAATATCGCCCTTCTGGCGTCTTTTGTCCGTGAACGGGGAGACTACGACTGCGTCCTGGTGGATTTTGAGACGACTCAAATTTCTTCGGTCACTGATATGGCTGAAATCGTATTGGCGGCATGCCCCAAATACGTTTGCATAACGACTCTCACGCCAAGGTTCCCCGCCGTTGTGAGAATGGCGCAGGAGGTAAAGAGATTAGATCCGGCGGTTACTATTATTGTAGGCGGCCCACACGTAACGGGCTCGCCTCAGACCGCTCTGTTTGACGGCATTTCCTATGGGATAATTGGCGAGGGCGAAGAGGCCCTCCTGGAACTTCTCGATACTCTGGAGGCCGGACGCGGCCCTTCAAGTGTGGAAAACCTGATCTACCGGGACGGCACCGGAACAAAAATCAACGGCATGCGTCCTTTCGTAAAGAATCTCGACGAAATGCCTTTTCCAGCGTGGGACCTGATGAACCTGGACGATTATGTCGATCCGGTGTACTTCAAGGGCAGACATTTGGCGATCTTTTCCGGAAGAGGGTGCCCCTATGATTGCACTTTCTGCGCCTCGCGAGTGACCTGGAGACGCAAGCTCCGGCTAAGATCCACGGAAAACGTGATGGACGAGATCAGGCACATCGTCAACGTCCTGGGGGTACAAAACTTGATGTTCTGGGATGATACGTTTGCGGCCGACAAGAAGAGAGCTATGGCAATCTGCAATCGCATAATCGAAGAAGATCTGGACATAAGCTATACCGTGCAGATAAGGGCGGACGCTTTCTCCGATGAGCTCATCGAAGCACTGAGGGACTCGGGGTGTGCCTTTGCCGCTATCGGGGTCGAGAGCGGAAACGAACAAATACTCAAGAATATCGGAAAGAGAGAGACCAAAGAGCAGTTTAGAGACGCTGTAAGCGCCATGAAGCGGGCGAATCTCCCAGTAATCGCCAGCTACATTATCGGCTTGCCAGGGGATACGCACGAGACTATCAAAGAGACAATGGAATTCGCATTGGAGCTTGACGCCGACCAATCTAAGTTTATGATCCTGGCTCCTTATCCCGGCACAAGAGTTTATGACATTGCCACCAGAAAAGGTCTGGTGGACCCAACGTCATTCGAGCAAATGGAAGACCTAAATTATTACGACAGCGTGGCGATAAATCTGTCCGAAGTCTCGAACGAGGACCTCATAAGGTACCAGGATCAGGCCTACGAGCAATATGACGCAGTCCACGCGAAGTGAGAGCAAGAGATACCAAGAATGTTACATATAGGTTTCGTGCTACCCCCGGATGCTGGAAACTTCAAGCCATTTAGAAGTCAGCCGCTGACTTCGCTTTATCTTCTGACCATACTCGAAGAGAAATTCGGGGATAGGCTGGACTTGTCTGTGATAGACTTACGCGGCATATCAAGGGAAAACGCCAGATACTATCTTCCTGAGAGGGACGTCTACTTTTATACGCTGATGAGTCAGGAGTATCGCAATGTATGCGAGGTCAAGGATTTGCTTTGCTCGATCTATCCCAAAACGGTCCATGTAGCCGGCGGTGTGCACGTCAATCTCTTCCAGGAGGACAGCGCAAAGCAGTTCGACTCGATCGTTCTTGGAGAAGGAGACGAGACCGTCGTTGAAATCGTCAAAGATATCCTCAACGCGGAGTTGAAACCCGTTTATCAGAGCTCTGAACCTGTCGATATAAACAGGTACCCCTGTCCCGACCGAAAGTACATACCTCTGCCTGCGATAGTTGAAACCGGACTTCTGGCCGGCGAGAATATGGACCTGCCCGGGACAAGTGTCCTGTTCTCGCGGGGGTGCCCGTTTAGGTGCAGTTTCTGTGCGAATGTGAACTTCGGCCCGACCAGGTTCAGGACACCGGAGCTGATAGAGCAGGAGATCGAATACCTCAAGAAAGACTACAACGTCAAAGCGTTGGCGCTGAAAGACGACAACGCTATTCCTACCAACGAAAGAATCGCCAGGCCGTTCCTGGAAGCGATCGGACGCACGCAAGTGAAATGGCGGGGCCAGTCCCGTGCTAACGGCATCTCGGCCGATATGGTGAAACTCGCCGCCGAGGCCGGGTGCACCGACATAGGCATTGGAATCGAGAGCGTCTGGCCCGAGACCCTGAAGCTCATCAACAAGAAGATCAAGCTCGAAGAAGCGAAGCAATACATCAAAGCACTTAGAAAATATGGAATAGGGGCAAGGCTGCATCTTATTTTCGGCTTGCCGGGCGAGCCCCAAGACATTGTCGGTCGCACTCTGGAATTCATCGAAGAGTCTGAGCCCTCCAGCGTGCTGCTCAATCTTTTCTGCCCCCTGCCGGGCTCGGACATCGCAACGAACCCCAAGTCTTACGGCATCAGGAACGTCAGCCCCGACTGGCATGATTACCGCAACCTCTACGCTCGATTTGACGAGGAGGAACAGCCGCACATGTGGTTCGAATACGAAGAAACGACACCCTGGGGCAATAGCATGAGCAGTGAGAGGATTATTGGCAATTACAGCGAGCTTCAGGCTATCTTACGCGAAAGAAATCTTAATTTCTAGCATCAGCACAAAGGACGCAAAATGATAGAAGTTTCCAAGACGGAGTTGGAAGGCGTGTTCGTGATAAAACCGCATGTTTTCGAGGACCACAGGGGTCAATTTGTCGAGACGTACAATCACCGGTTGTACGCGGAGAACGGAATTGACGTGAAATTCGTGCAAGACGATATTTCCATATCCACCAGAAATGTTCTTCGCGGTATCCACGGCGACAACGTGACGCACAAATTGCTTTGCTGTTTGCATGGCAAGTTATACTTCGTGGTCGTAAATTGTGATACCGAGTCGAAGGATTTCGGCAGGTGGCAGTCCTTCATCCTGTCGGAGGCGAGCAGAATGCAGGTATTGGTACCTCCCAAATACGGCAACGCCTATCTGGTTCTGAGTGACGAAGCTACTTTCCACTACAAGCAATCCACTTATTATGATCGTTCGAAACAATTCACTTACAAATGGAACGATCCGCGGCTCAACATCTGGTGGCCGATAGAAAATCCAATATTGTCTGAAAGAGACGAGCAAGGAAAATGAGAATCCCCTTTGGAACAATCTCCGTAACGGAGAAAAGCAAGAATCTAATAGCCGATATTCTTGCTTCGAACAGGCTGTCAAGCGGCAAGTATGTGAGAGAATTCGAGAAGAAATTCGCCGGCGTTGTGGGTGCGACGCAAGCGGTTGCAGTCAGCAGCGGCACCGACGCCGTTGCTCTGGCGCTGGCCGTGCTGTATGACTTTGGTGCCGAACGAGGGGACGAGATCATAGTCCCAGCGCTATCCTTTGTCGCGACGGGCAATGCAATCTTGCAGGCGGGATTTGTCCCCGTTTTCGTCGATGTTGACAACAAGAGCCTCAACATAGATCCCTCGCAGATAGAAAATGTTATTACCGAAAGAACCAGGGCGATTATCCCTGTACACCTGATGGGCAAGCCCGCGGATATGGATGCCATAGATGACATCGCCCAAAAGAACAATCTCTATGTAATCGAAGATGCGGCCGAAGCCCACGGGGCGGTTTATAAAGGCAGGAACATAGGGACATTAGGTGACATGGCGGCGTTCAGCCTTTATGTCGCGCACATTATTACCACCATCGAAGGCGGAATTGTCACCACAAATAAGCCGGACTTTGCCGAAGTGTTGAGGTCGTTGAGAAGTCACGGAAGAGCATGTAAATGTGAGAGCTGCGTGCTCAACACAGCCTCCGCATATTGTGCAAAAAGATTCAAGCATGCCGACAGTGCCGACATCAGATTTCTGTTCGAAAGGGTCGGCTTCTCGACCAAGATGAATGAGATGGAAGCCGCGATCGGTATTGGGAATATCGACGAATACGACGATATTCTTTGCAGGAGAAGAGAGAATCTGTACTATCTCATGGAGAAATTCGGGAAATTCGAGCCCTGCCTGGCGACTATAAGAAAGGAATCCTACGAAGAAATAGGTCCGCATGCACTTCCCATCGTTGTTCAGGACAAAGCACAATTCACGCGGAACACACTTGCAGGGCATCTGGAAAAAAATGGAATAGACACGAGAAACCTGTTCTCTTCCATGCCGACTCAGTGCCCGGGCTTTAGTTTCTTAGGCCACAAGATTGGGGATTTCCCAAATTCCGAATATATCGGCAATCACGGCATTCACATTGGGGTGCACCAGGACCTCGGCAAGCAGGAGTGCGACCACGTCCTTGACACCGTCGAGGAATTCCTATCAGAGAACACATGACAGACGAATCAAGCATGGGGCCGGCGCAGCGCCGTCACGCCGCAGTTGTCTGAAATTCTTACACATTTGTCAGCCGGAGCCCCAAAACACGCAGAAACAGTGTTTTTTGGCCACAGGCACAGAATTTGCACAATTGCCAGAATACGACAGTAAAGGTCTGTCGAAGACAAATTAGCCAGGGATAGTCGATGATTATCAGCCGAACACCATTTCGTATCTCGTTTTTCGGGGGGGGGACGGATTATCCCGCCTGGTACAGAGAAAACGGCGGAGCGGTGCTGAACACGACCATCGACAAGTATTGCTATATTAGCTGCCGGTTTCTGCCGCCGTTCTTCGGCTATAAATATCGCATAAGATACAGTCTGCGAGAGGAAAAATGCGACATTAACGAGATAAAGCACCCTGCCGTGCGAGAATGTCTCAAATTCATGCGGATAGAACAGGGCATTGAGATGGTGCACACGAGCGACCTGCCTGCACGCTCCGGGATTGGCTCCAGTTCCGCATTCACCATCGGCTTTTTGAACGCCCTCTATGCGCTGGCAGGCCGGATGGTCGGCAAACGCCGTCTCGCTTCGAATGCTATCTACGTCGAACAGGACGTAGTTGGCGAGTCCGTAGGCTCTCAGGACCAGGTCGCCGCTTCCTTTGGCGGGCTCAACAGGATAGAGTTTAACGGCAAGGAAAATTTCTTTGTCCAGCCGGTCACCTTGAACCAGCGGAGGATAACGGAACTGCAGAATCATCTGATGTTATTCTTCACCGGATTCTCCAGAACCGCGTCAGAAATTGCCACCGAACAGATTCGCAATACCGCTTCGAAGAGCGCCGAACTGAGAAACATGAGGGAAATGGTGGACGAAGCGGTCAACATTCTGAACAACCCCAATGAGAACATAGAAGGTTTCGGCAAGCTTCTCTATGAGTCCTGGAGGCTCAAGCGAAGTCTGTCGAGCCGGGTTTCCACCGATGCGGTCGACAGCATGTACGAGGTTGCACTAAACGCCGGGGCAATCGGGGGAAAGTTGTGCGGCGCCGGCGGCGGCGGGTTTATGCTCTTGTTTGTGCCGCCCAGGAAGCAGCGGCACGTCGGTAAGGCACTAAACAATTTATTGCATGTCCCTTTTAATTTCGAAACATTAGGCAGCCAGATCATCGTATATGCACACCAGGACTCCTATTAAGAACAAACTCAGTGACATTGACGTGGTCATACTGTGCGGCGGCACCGGAAGTCGCCTGCGCAGGGTCGTCGACGATCGCCCCAAGCCAATGGCCGAGATAAACGACAGGCCCTTTCTCGATATCCTTATAGATTCTTTCTGCGAATTCGGCTTCAGGCGTTTCATCCTGTGCGCCGGATACATGTCTCAAATCATCCGTGATTACTATAGCAGCCCCAGAAGTTCGCGCCAGTTCGTCATTTCCGAGGAGCACAAGCCGCTCGGAACCGCAGGCGCTATCAAGAACGCGGCGAAGTTCATACGAAGCGATACCTTCTTGGTAGCCAACGGCGACTCGTTTTGTTCGGTGGACCTGCGCGCATTTTACGATTTCCATTCGGCCCGGCACGCATTAATGTCAATGGTCGTTCTCGATACCCAAAACACGGGCGACTGTGGTCTGGTATCGCTGGACGGCTCACAGAGAATTGTAGGCTTCGAGGAAAGGAACCAGCGATGCCAAAGCCGCTACGTCAACGCAGGGATTTACCTTTTCCAAAAGGAACTCTTGTCGCTTATCCCCGACGACACCAGCTTCTCACTGGAAAATGAGCTTTTCCCAAAGATAGTCAAACAGAGCTGTTATGGTTTTGTCACCCAGGGCCGCTTGATAGACATCGGCACTCCGGAAAGATTCGCGATGGCAATAAAGCACCTCGCCGAGAAACAGCTTCAACTGTCAGAAACAGTCTCCTGACCAACGGCCGGATTCATTGTCTGCACCATTCCAAGCCAGGTCCATCCTGAGCATCGCCGAATGGGAAGAACCACGAATCAACATCGAAGATCCCGACCCCTCGGTAGCCAACTGAATTAGACACGGATTAACACTGGTTAACGCGGTTTTCTATTCACCACAAAGCCTGCCCCGTTCGACAAGCTCAGGGCAGGCTCTGAGCGAAGCCGAACGGGAAGAAGAACAATATCGAAGATCCCGATCCATCGGGAATCAATAGTATTGTCATCCCTGCGAAAGCAGGGACAATAATCAATAATCAATTGCACGGGCCACAGATTAACGTGGATTCTCGCGACCATACTATTAACACAACATGCAACTACCAAACAACTTAGCAAGGTGGCCTGATGATTATCTGGAATAACTTTCAAGCTCTTACGAGTTAGCATTGCAGATGCCTCTTTTGTCATTGGAGTCCCGGCGCACCGAGAAAGAATCGCGCGGCAATCTCGATCGTCACGATGGGACTTCTTCAACAGAAGATGTAGCCTGTGCGCCGGCCACCATCCTCAAAAATTGTACCGTACACCTCCCCCGCTTCAGCGGCTTCAATCCCCACATACTTTCTTGCAGGAACCAGCTTAGGGAACAGGCCAAATTCAGCTATGACCTGGCTTGGTTACACGCCGTTTTCGTTCCTTGTATTTGTCAACGTCACGTTCTTCAGAGAGTAGGAACTTAAGGAATGACTTTTCCTGAAATCGACAGGTCTGGGCAATTCCAAGCAATTTCAGATAGTCGGTGGCTCCCCTCTTAGAAAATGAACCTGAGATCTTCCTCTGTATAGCGAGGTGACGTAGAGCCCTCTCAGCCGTGTTGTTATTCCAGGGAATTCCGTCCTCGATCAAGAATCGGAAGAGTGACTCTCTGTAACGGGCAAACCGCTTCTGGTACTTCTGAACGATTTCACATTTGTGTTGAACGTCGTCGATATTCAGCTTATAGAATCGATCCACAGCCTTCATATGCTTCTTAAGAAACCTAGTCTTCAAGCCGTATCTTTCAATATCTTTGAATATTGAAACGAGTAGATCGCGCACTGCGGCGAGGAACGACTCATATTGCAGATCAAAGGGATTCTTCCACAAGTCGTCATTAAGATCCCCAATGAGGTGACTAAGGCATTTCTGTTGCCTACACGGAAATGAATCATACCCAGGATAGAAGTCGGAAATCAGTACTCCCTCATAGTCGTGCAGGGTCTGTTGAAGGAGCGTTGTCTCCCGTGTTTCGGTAAGTTGAAACGCAACGTGTGTTCCATTTGTAAGGACCCATACGTAGTGCTGTTTCCCTCGGATGCTTATCTTCGTCTCATCTGCGTGAATAAATGGGCTTGTCAATATTAGCCTTAGAAGGAGGGTCTCCGTATGGGAGTAGTAACCTGCAAGGTATCGCATGAACTTGATTATGACGCCCTTAGAGATATGTTCCGAGAACAACTCCTCTGTGACTTGAGAGATAACGCGATATGGGAGGCGCAGCGCCACCCGTTGATATGCAGCCCACGCCTGGAATTTATGACTGAATAATCGCCCTCCAAGTTTCCTTATTCGCGATGGGGCATGGTCGTAATGACAGATCGGACAGTACGCTCTTTTTCCCGAGTATTTCACTGTGGTCTTTCTACATCCACTCCTTGTGAACACTAGATCGATAGCAATATGTTCTGAAAGAGTGTCGGTAGGATCAAGAGGCTGCCCTTTGTGTCGAGGACATTTTGTTAGACGGCGTACATGGACGGTCTTGGCAGCTTTGACAGGAGGGGCTCGCAGGTGTGCTTTGTGACCTTCTTGAGCACCACGCTTTTTTGGCTCAGATATTGAATTCTCGTCTTTTGACTGGAAAATTATCCGTCGATTACGATATTCGAAATGGGCGGAGTTAAGGATGTTGTCAAATATCCGATGAATCTCCTGGCCCAGCTCTGTGCAGTTCTCCTTGGGGCGGTCTGCAAAATCCACATCCGATCTTGATGCAGCTGCCTCAGTAATATTCTGTAGATCCACAGTGAGTAGCCGAACCGCATGGCAGTCCTCCCGGTTATAAGACAGAAGCAAGTTCTTGAACTTCTTCTTTCCTGTTTCTTCCCAGCGATGTCTCCAGACCAGGCTTTGGAGACCCGAAGGTTCAGGTGCGGACCATGATGCCCCAACGCATGCCCCCAGATCCTTCAACCTATTGGATCTTGTTGGGAAGTAGACTTTTCCGAACACAAAGGAGTTGACATTAACCATCCTGTTGGTCAATGCTCCGCAATCGATTCCATGCTTCTTCGATGCCCGCTGAAACGCCCTTGGCTCGTAGCTGCCATAATGGTAGATCGGTGCATCTCCATACTCGGCGGCTTTTTGGAGGCACGCCGCAAAGATCTTTGCCTCCTCCTCAAGTGAGTCAGCCCAAAAGGAGTGAGAAGAAACGTCATTGCCATTTCGAGCAACAAGCCCAATCAGATAGTCAAAACCTTGATGTGGAATTCCTTCTACATCCAGAAACAACTCAATGGGCTGTTTCAATAGGGTGGGAGCCTCATGCAAGTATATCTTGTTGGTGCGTATGGCCAGGGCCTGCAATTCGACCTTGAACAATAGCGGTGAACTAGTTGTCTTTTTCTTGCGGCGTCTTGGTTTATACAGGTAGGAAAGCTGCGTAATCGTAAAGATACCCTTTTTCTGATACTTTCGGATTAGTTTGGGTGTTATTCTTTCCAGCAAACTCAAGCTGTCGTTTTGCTCAGCTTCTTTGGTGCAATGGTCGCAAAACTGACATAACTGACAGTGCTTGTTTAGGCATAATGGGGGAGGTTCGGATGCGGGCTTTGTAATCAGTTCTCGCAGATCGTTGATGATCGGGCGGACTTTCGAGTATAGCGGCTCCAATCTGATCTGCTTCGGACTTTCGGTAAGGGGCACGATTAGTCCAATCGACGGTCGATACCTGGTTGTCTGCCCGACAACATAACCCGCGAATGCTAGCCGTAGCTTTTGATCGTCGGTGACGCCGTGAGTGCCGACCACAACATGAGGCTCCAGTCGCGTGTGTGATTTTGCGGATTCCCTCTTGGGCTTGAGAAGTGCATCACACGTTGCAGCAAGATCGTCAACAGAAATGGTACAAAATGGACTGTTCTTGCGTGGGAATCTGACGCCGATATGCTTTCTCAAGTGCGGATAGACCTGGCCATTTGGAAGTGTGGAAATGTAGCGTAAGCGATTGGTCGCCGTACGCTCTTCCAAGATGGACTCGTACTCATGTTGAACCCCCTTTACTTTTCCTCGAAACAGCAAATATGCCTTGCGCTGACACCGGGAGCAGGCTGCGATCAGATCGGACGTAATTCGATCCATGATAATCACCTCAATATGGTTCACGAGTGCCGAATAATCCTCTTGCCAATAGAAAGGTGTCCAGTACATTTTCTCGCAAATTCATCTGGCACTCCAATAACTGGCGTCCTCATTTGGCCTCTGGTCGCTCGCTCAAAGTTGCTCTGTCATATTGTACCCGTCGTCCCGGTCCGCAACAAGGGTATCGGGCCAAGATCCGGCCCTTGTAATTGATTGTTGACTATTGACTCCCGAGGGATCGGGATCTTTGATATTGATTGTTGTTCTTCTCTGCGTTCTCTGCGCCCTCTGTGGCCACAAAAAACCGCCTTAATCGGCGCTAATCCCGTCTAAATTGTTGATTATTGCTCTTTTCTCCGTTTTCTCCGTGGCCAACAAATCCCTGTTTTGTCGAGAATCTGGCCCGTCCGACTACGCTCAGAGCCTGCCCTGAGCTTGTCGAACGGGGCAGGCTTTCGGCTGGGGGTGTTTGAATAGGTTTTGAGCATCGCCGAAGGCGATTCCATCTTCAGTCACTCATTTAATGGCCCGGCTTTTGATCGGAACGGATGAGACAGGCGAACAGCAAACCAGCATAACGGGGGGGTGGGCGATCTGGATAGCGGGGAATCAGGAGCCGGAGACCGTCCGAATATCGAGTATCGAACAAGGAATACCCAATGTCGAAGTGTAAGTTAGTGCCTTGGTGTCTTCGTGGCTATGAGTCAGTTGCGCAAAACAAAGCCGACTTCCAAAAAGGCCAAATGAACGCAACCTCTTGTGAAAACAGGGATTATGGAAATGCGTGCCTCTATAGGCGCCAAAAGAACAAAGCCAGTCCAAGCCAATTCACGGCTCGGGGGAGGGAATTTCCTAAAGTCATGCCGGGCTTTGCCGATATTCACCATAGAAAGCAAAGGTCTGGCGATTTTTTGTATGTCCGTCATTTCGAGTCTGGAGAGGCTCGCGGTCGTGCCGGAAAGGATATGTCCGGTACTCGCTGTAGAGCCAGGTGTCGTACAAAGAATTAACTGTCTCGTTCCTGTGCTTTACGAACGTGTAATCGAGTTTGTGAAACTTACAATCAAGCAGACGGAAGGATTGAACCACAGTTTGAAAACCACGTCCGGCCAATCAGATGGACAGGTTCGAAAGGAACCTTATGATGCTTAAGGCAAAAGAAGTAATGACAAAGAACGTGATCTGCATAGGAAGAGACACGCCTATCATTGAAGCCATAAAGCTGATGGCAGACAACAACGTTACCGGCATCCCAGTCGTGGAAGACGATATGACCCTGATTGGAATTCTTTCCGAACAGGATGTCCTGAGATTGTTCCACACTTTCGACGACGAAAAAGACCGGACAGCAAATGACTTCATGACACAACCGGCTATTCACTTCGAAGAGAACGAACGCCTGCTCGATGTCTGCTACTGCCTCAGAGACAATTCCATCCGCAGAGTCCCGGTCACATCCGACGGCAAAGTTGTCGGAGTCATCAGCAGATCTGATATCATAAAGTGCATCCTTCAGCAATCCGAGCACAGTGCCGCGCAAACTGCCGCTGAATCGGCATAATCCAGCCCACCGGGCTTACCCGGCATTCACACCTTCTCCGGCACAATCCAGGGCTGCCGGTAGTTGGCCTTGAGGTATTTGTTCGCCTCGGCGTCATTGACAAAAGTCTCCGTTTCACCGTCGAATCTGAGCTTGCGGTTTCCAACTCGATAGGAGATGTTAGCCAGATGACATAACACCATTGAATGGTGCGCCTGCTCGACATCCGCTCTGGGCCTCTCTCTGGTACGGATGCAATTGATGAAATCCTCGAAGTGGGCGTCAACTATGCTGCCGAACTTGAGACGCGCGGGCTCCGAGACAACCGCCTTGCTTTGGCGAACTCTATTGTCTCCTTCGAAAACCTGCCAGCCGCCCCCGTGCCTGCCAAGACACATGAATCCTTTGGTCCCGCATATCTCCACCTTTGTCGCCGAGAAAGGCCAGTCGGGAAACTCGGTCTCTGCGGGCAAATGAACGATTCGGTGCATGTAAGGCGACCACAGGGAGGCTTCGAAAAGCATCGAAAGCTTGCCGAACTCGAACGTCGTAAACTGCGTATCAGGCTGCTGCCTGCCGTCATCGAAATGGTACACCCCGCCGGCATTACACACAGTATCGGGATACTTCTTGTCGATCACATAGCGCGCGAGGTCAATCTGATGAATCATGTCGGCCATGATGTAGCCGACATAATAATCCCACAGCCGCCAGAACCACCGGCCCGGACGATAAGGCATCATGGGCGATGGGCCGCACCACAAATCATAATCCAAGCCTTCGGGAACCGGCTGGGCGCCTGCCACCTGAATGGGAGGTGATTGCTGCATGAGGAACACCCGCGCCAGATGCACGTCGCCCAGCTTGCCGCTTCGGATATACTCGGCCGCCTTCTCGGTATACGGCGCACTGCGGCTTTGATTGCCGACCTGGACGACTCTGCCATATTTGCGGGCCGCCTCGACCATCTTCCTGCCGTCCCAGATGCTCAGCGAGAGCGGCTTTTCCACGTAAACGTCCTTGCCCGCCTGACAGGCCATTATCGTTGCCAGCGCATGCCAGCGATCGGATGTCGCTATAACAATCGCATCGACTTCGGGGTCCTCCAGCATCTTTCGAAAATCCTGCACGAACGTCGGCTTATAATCATGACCGTCGACAATGATCTCCGCCGCCGGTCCATAGGCCCTCGTGTCGGCATCACAGATATACTTGATCTCGACATCGGACCGTTTTACAAGGCTCGTCAAAAGCGCGCGTCCCCGGCCGCCAACGCCCATTATCCCCAGAATCACCTTGTTCGGCGCGGCCGAACTTCTGTCGTGAGACAAGGCCGTAAGGGTCGTCGCCGCGCCTATGGAACCTTTCAGAAATCCTCTTCGATTTATCGATTTCATTTTCTTCTCCTGCTTTAGCAAAATAACTTCCAGACAAATTACCGCCCGCCTGCGCGTCGCGGTTGCGTCACATCAGGGACAATGGTAAGGGAAATAACTGCATGAGTCACCGGCCCGCTCAGGTTAATACCCAGTCGAGTCGGCAGTCGGCTACCGCTGAGGTCCTCCTGTATAGTCTCAGGCTTGATCTCGAAACCGGCGCCGCTAACTGCAATCTCCACGCGCAAAGATTCCTGCTGATCGTGAATCATAAGCGACGAAGAAGAGAGTTTTCGCCACTTGTCAAACGTGACCAGAGCCGTGCCGAACTCACACTCCCGCGAGAAAGTCACTTCGTCGGTGACGGTCAACGAACCGGCGCCCGAGCGGGAATAGACAAACGTCCGTTCGAGCTTCTTGAGTTGAGGCACATCATAGGCAGACGAGATGTCAAGAATCAGAGTGTCGGTCGTATCGGTAAAGTCACTGCGAACCACTTTGCCGGCAGCCTGTCTGCCGGTCCGCTGCAACTTGCCGGCCACGAGGGGGACGGGGTGACCAAAGGAGTTCAAAACATTGCTGTCATATCGACGGCTGCTGAATGTGCGGGCCGTATATACCTCGCCGCCCGGATCGAGAAGCAGCGGTTCGGCGCCCAGCACGACAACGAACGAGCCAACGTCATTGTGGTTATGATGCTCGTTATTGTGGCCCCCCTTGAGGGCAACCGCCAGGCGGCAAGACGAATTCGAAGCCGGCCTGCAGATCAGAACACCCGCCTGATCGAACCAGGACCGTATGCCGGGGCCTGTCGAATCGCTGCCAGCCGCGCGTGCTCTGGAAGCTGAATTTGGAAAGGAATACATCATGCTCTCGTAGAGTGAGCCGCCGGCGGAGACGGGATCGATCTTTTCCCAGGAACGCAGGCCCAGGCTGAGGTGACGACTTATATAGTACATCAACGAAGAACTGGGTTTGGCGCGTATGGAGCAGTCGGCAAAGGCGGGGTAGATGCTGTTGGCGATTTCGATTTCCGAACCGAAGTTGGCGGCCTGTTTTGCTTTCTCATTCTCCAGCAAGTCTACTCTGCCGTCGGTCGCCTGGTGAATCATCTCACTGAGCATGACAAAGTAGCCAAAACCGTAGTTCCAATAGCCGAGACCTTCGGAGCAGTAGCCGTCGTCGGTGAATCCTTCGAGAAAGTTCCTGGAGTAGTGTTCTGCGGCGGCAACGAAGAAAGCACGAGAATCTGCCGAATCGGTGACAGCCAGCGCCGAGCCTGTCACGCCGGCAAGACAGACGGCGTTCCAATTGTTGGTCGTGGTCATCCACCAGTTCTTCTCGCGCTTGCCTGACGCCATGTCCCGGTAAGGCTGGAAGATGCGCTTATCGAGATTGTCACGGATGAGACGGCGAATCTCGGGACTCAGCTTGTCGCCCAGCAGGTAATCGGCGGTGGCCAGCGACCATGCGAGGCTGGCCGAGCCGAGATCGATGTCGACGACCTTGCCGTGGAAATTCGTCAGTTGCCTATCGTGGGCCGGCATCACCCAGGTGCGCTCGGAGCAGAGCACTCGGACGGTTTCTTCGAACGCCGGCACAAAACGCCCCTTGTTTTCGAGGCACTCGGCCAGAACAAGAGTATGGACTCTTGTGCGACGCAGGCCGGCGACTCTCTGCCAGCGAGTTCGATTCCCGGTGCGGGAGAAATCGAGATACAGATCATCCGGCTGATCGGCAATAGGCCTTCCCAGCAGTTCGGCCGCGTCCTGGATTCTCTTGCTGAACGAATCGTTCTTGAGAAGTTTCTTCCAAGCTCGGCGATCACTGATGGGCAAGCCAAAACCGGCCGGCTTCTCTGAGAGTAAGGCTGCGAATTGCTCGGTACGGTTTTCGTCAACCTCTGCGCCCGTCAGCACCGGGCCTTGGAAGAACATAACACAAACCCCGAGGAACAAAAGAGTAGCGGCAGCCGGTAGTGGCGGTCGTCCTGTGGTTCGCGTGGTCATAGCAATTCCTTTCAATTTCCTACAGATCAGAGTTAACCGAGCACCATAAGATATTACCAGCGCGCGAATGACCATGCAAGCCTGTAGGATTGGCTTTGTTTGGGTTTGAATTGGAGAGAAGTAGAAAGGACAAAGGCAAAATAGCCACATAGAGCCAAAGAAGGCAGAGGAACAATCATTTATCAATAGTCAATAATCAATTGTGATTAATAATATCCCGTTAATCCTGTCAAAAAAGACATTTCTTTCCCTTGCCCCTCAAATAAACCCGTCAATTTCTGCTTATCCCACACCAGTGTTCGGCCGATAAGATCAACTGGCGCAGATACTCGACACCTATTGCTAAGCAAACAACCAAGGCCGAGAACGCGAGCAACGCAGACATCGACTGGAATTAAGTACGGTGTCCCCAAATATACAGATATATAACCGCAAAAAAGTGGGATTGTTGGAAAGATCCGCGTAAAACCAAGTGGTATATTATGGAAGTCGAAAGGTTCACACCGTTGGCTGGGAGTAGATTTAGAAAGATTCGCTACCTTTATGGAGGATAACGGCAGGAAACAAAAACACTAGTTGGTAAAACTACAGAATATACAAGTGGAGTGACCAAAACGATGAGCGAGGAAGACCAGCGGAAATCGCCAGATACCCGGAAAAAGTCAGATGAAGTGGACTACTTTGAGCAGTATTGGCGTTATTGCGCGGCCGTGCGCAACTGGCTTGTTGCGTTTGGCGTCGGTGGTTGTGTCCTGCTCATTAGCGAGAGATCCGGAATCTTCAAAGGGGTCTCAAGCGAGATGAGGGCGGACATTGTCCGTTTGTTTGTTGCTGGCGTCATCGCACAACTCGCACTGGCGCTTATCAATAAGTGGATTCACTGGTATATTTATTGGGGCAATGCAGACGAGAAGTTTCGCACAAGCTGCCTCTACAGAGTCTCGGACCGAGTATCGACTTGGTTTTTCCTTGATATTGTTGCGGATCTGTTCACCTGTGCCGTATACGCTGTCGGTGCTTGGAAAATGTTCGTGAGTCTGCCGGGGTCGACAAACTAGACAAACCAAGGACGGCGGGAGCCCTGAATTACTGCGGAGCTTTGGGACACAGACATCGGCTGGAATTAAGTATGGTGGCCCCGAATTACTATACGAGACAACCACGTGCTCACTGTGAAAAGATCTTTACAATCAGAGTAATCGATAGAGGTAGCTAGGGGAATGGAAGAACTTGGGAAGCTAATTGAGCAGTATGACAATCTGACTGATAAAGTGTATGACCCCTCAGTTATTAAGCAATGTGTCTTTTGTGGAGAGAATCCTGTATCGAAGAACAAGGAACACATACTCCCCCGGTGGCTCATTGAATACACAGGAGATCCTAAGCGTCCAATGAATCTGCCTGTCTGGGACTTTGAGAAGCGCGCCTATTCTATGAAGCAAGTGGCATTTGATCAGTTTGTCTTCCCTGCATGCGAAATATGTAACAATAGATTCGCTGAACTCGAAGGAAAAGCAAAGCAAGCCTTTCTTGGACTATTGGAAAAGAGAACGATAAACATGCAGTGTGCCGAGATACTGCTTGATTGGTTTGACAAAGTTCGAGTTGGTTTGTGGCTTGCAGCCCAAGTATGGGACAAATCTCCGACACAGATTCAGCCCAAATTCCATATACAAGACAGGATTGCTATGCATGATCGCATACTGTGGTTTTCGTCCTGTAAGCAATCCCAGAAATGTTTGAGGGCCACCGGCATAAATGACCAGATCTTCAAGTTCATACCTTCATATGTCTCACTGAGAGTCTGCAACATGGCATTTGTGAGCGCCTCGGCAATAGGATTATGTGCTGGGCCATTGGGCTTGCCAAGAATCAAGATACATCGGCGCACAGATGATAGACATGTGGATGCCGACATCGTTATGCCTAACGCCGGCAAGAGGTTCAATTGGCCAGCAGCACCTACGAAGTTTCATATGCTGGCGCAAGCATGCTACAGTGATTTGCTCCGAGACATTGAAATTGAGAATAGTATCAGAGACCGAATGATTGACAAGTCCAAGTCAAAACCGCATTTGTATTACAATGACCGTCTGGTGTGTTTGAATGACAGTGCTGTTAAGCTGGACTTGTATGAATACGCATTGTCGGAAGACTTGAGCAAGGCCGAATTGCAGCTTTATGGCAAGCTCCGAAGACATATCGTCAACGCCATACCCCATCATGTTGAGAAGTCAAGTAGAGTCTGGAGGAAGATAATGAAGAGGATGCTTTTTTTGTTCCCAATTGGGTCATCTGAAGTCCGGCAATGACAGACAACCCCGTCTAAATTCGGGGACCTTACTTATTTCTCCCTGCGGATTAACACGCGAAGTGCGACACATGTGCTGGGGATGATGTCGAGTCGTCCGGTTGCTTGGTTTTTCTTCGTGTTTTTGCTGTTATTGTGGCTGCAATATTTTCACAATGAAGTTGGAAATCTTGAGTTTTTGAGACAGATTTGATATTCCATTAGAAGACAGGCCATATCTATATCACCGGAGAGGGCCAGGCTTGGTATGTCACTGAAGACACCAAGACGCAGGTGCAGATCGATGAGACCACCAGCAAGATCACCACTGTCGATAGCGGCGACGGCGGCAAGTAAGTCCGACAACGGCGAAGCCCGCGGCGCAAAGCGCGCAACGAAGGACCCAAAGGCCGGCCCCTCAATGCACAATAATCGATTGTGGCACCGCTTGGAACCGGTTCCCCCCGCCGGACGGCAAAAAAATCTTGCCGAATCGGCTGAAAGCTTGCATTTCCAAGACAGACCTGATAGACTGTTCGTAGGTGGCGTCCGGCAATGTAGCCGGGTAGATATCAATGGGCGGCGCTGGTTTCGGTCGATCTTGCCGTCGGCGTATGCCTTACACATTTTCTTCTGAAAGGAAGGGCAAAAATGAAAAGAAGAGCATTCACGCTAATCGAGCTACTCGTAGTCATCGCGATCATCGCCATACTGATGGCTATCCTCATGCCCGCACTCAACGCGGTCAAGGAGCAGGCCCGCAGTATTAGTTGTCGCAGCAACGTAAGGCAACTGACGTTGGCGTGGATCATGTACAAGGATGAGAACGACGGCAAGCTGGTCAACGCCAATACGCCGGGACCGGGCGGCACGCCCACCTGGGTAACGATGCCGCCGGCCATGGGAAACGCCAGCGTTGAGGAAAAGAAGGAGTATATAAAGCAAGGTCTGCTTTGGCCCTTCATCAAGAAGGTAGAGGCCTACCACTGTCCCTCCGACAAGCGACCGAACCACCCCCACCACATGTACGCCTATCGCACCTATTCGATTGCCGGCGGCTTGAACGGAGTGAATCCGACCGGCGGATGGGAGATCATCCCGTGCCTGAGATATTCGGACATAAAGAATCCCTCCACCAAGTACGTCTTCCTGGCGGAGCTGGACAGACGGGGATACAATATGAATTCCTGGGTCATGAATCCCAAGTCGAGACAGTGGGTTGACCCGTTTGCCATCTGGCACAGCAGAAATACCACCACCCTGGGATGGGCCGACGGACACGTGGGAATGCAGCGATGGTTCGGCAAAGGCCTGATCGAATGGAACCTGCAGGCCCTGCACAATCCCGCGTCTTTCAGCTTCTACAGAACGCCCGCTCCGGACGAAGAGCTTGACGACTTTGAATTTATGCTGAGAGGTTACGCCTACAGATCGCTTCTATAGGCTCTGCCTGAACGTGAGTATCAGAGACGAGTTAACTCGGCACAGAAGCTTGCATTTCCAATACAGACCTGATAGACTGTTCAGAGGTGGCGTCCGGCAATGTAGCCGGGTGCGTGTCAATGGGCAGCGCCGGTTTCGGTGAGTCTTCGCGTCGGTGTTTCCCCGACTTGTTTCTTGCTGAAAGGAAGGGCAACAATGAAAAGAAGAGCCTTCACGCTAATTGAGCTGCTGGTGGTTATCGCGATCATCGCCATACTGATGTCCATTCTCATGCCCGCACTCAAGGCGGTCAAGGAGCAGGCCCGCAGTATTAATTGTCGCAGCAACGTAAGGCAACTGACGATAGCGTGGATCATGTACAAGGATGAGAACGACGACAAACTGGTCAGCGGCCATACGCCGGGACCCGGCGGCGAGGCCTGGGTCGTCATGCCCTCAGGCGCCCAAACTGCCAGCACAGAGGAAAAGAAGAAGTACATAAAGGAGGGTCTGCTGTGGCCCTATGTGAAAAAGGTGCAAGCCTACCACTGCCCCTCCGACAGACGGCCGAACAACCCCCACCACCAATACGCCTATCGCACCTATTCGGTTGCCGGCGGTATGAACGGAGTCAGTCAAAGCGGCGCATGGGAGATTATGCCGTGCATAAAATATTCGGACATAAAAAATCCCGCCACCAAATACGTCTTTCTGGCGGAGCTGGACAAACGAGGATACAATAATGGTTCCTGGGTCATGTATCCCAAGTCGAGACAGTGGGTTGACCCGTTTGCCATCTGGCACAGTAGAAACACCAGCACTCTGGGATGGGCCGATGGACACGTGGGAATGCAGAGATGGTTCGGCGAAGGCCTGATCAAATGGAACGAGCAGGCTCTGTATAATCCCGCGAGTTTCAGCTTCTACAGAACACCCGCTCCGGACGAAGAGCTCGACGACTTCGAATTTATGCTGACAGGTTACGCCTACAGATCGCTTCTGTAATGCCGTCGCTTGGCAACAATCAAAACTTGTATTCGATCTGAGCGTATACCAGGCTCGGGTTGTCGTCGTCGCCTGTGCGGTCGATGAACTCGCCGGTCCACATATACGAGTACCCAAAGAGCACTGCGCTGTGGACGTCCAGCACGACCTTCGCCGCCAGGTCCAACTCGTGCCCGATTGATTGCGAGCCGGTCCCGGCCAGTGACCGCCTCGTCGCCACGCCACCTGCCGAATACAGGGCATCTTCGTCCTGATCGGCGTAGAACATGTGGAAGTCGGCCCAGGCGGTGATCTTCTTGCAGGGATTGACCTTCACCTGGGCCTTGATTGCGTGAATGTTGCTGCGGCCCACGACGTCGAGATAGCCAAGCCAGGCGTGGCCCAACGGGAAGTGCTGGTTGAATGTCTCGTGTGTGCCGTCCGTCGGATCGGCGTCGCCGCTCGCGTAATCGTAGAGCAAGCCGAACCGCGGCTGCCACTCGCAGTCGCCGAACGTATATCCGGCTCCGGCGGTCCCCATCCACGCACGCACGCGGTCGCCGGCAAACGTTCCGAACTGCGCGGCAAGCTCTGTCTCGTAATCCCAGTTACCGCACGTTCCCCACAGCCGTGTCCCGGGCGTGTAGAGCGTTCGCCTGCCCATGGTACCGTTTGAGTTAGCCAGAATATTATTGTTCTTGAGCACCAGACAATAGAAGTCCGCGGCCAGCGATTTCGACCCTTTGTACGTGCTGTAGAATCCGTAAAAATCGACGTTCTCATCCTCGTCGTCGAGATTCAGCCTGTCGCCCAGCACGGGGCGAACCGCAAACGCATCCAGATGCCATTTCTCGGACTCGGTGAGAACTTTCGCCCCGTCGAACGTTCGCCGGGTGTTGCCCCAGTCCAGAGGGGATATCAGCCGCTGAACACCGTACTGCAGCTCCTGGCGACCGAGCCTGAAGGTCACCCTCTTGTCCATGATCAGGGTGGTCAGGTCGGCAAACGCCTGGTGAATATCGGCATGGTCCTCCATCCCTGCCAGCCCGGCAGCCCTGTCCCGGTCGTCCACGTGTGCGAATTTGCCCTGCAGGAAGAAGCGCAGCCAGTCATCGTGCTTCAAATCCCCGTGGATCAAAGAGCGGTGCAGCAGGAATGCGTCCTGTGTTGGCTCGACGCTGCCGAATGCCTTGTTCTGCTCCGATTCGAATCGCAGCCTCGTCTGCCCCCCCAACGTCAAACGCCAGTCGTCCCCGAGATCGATCCACTTGAGAGGATCCCACGTATCAGTCTTATACGTCCCCGGCTCACCGCCCAGATAACTGAAGTTCTCGTCGTATCTGAGATTCTGATACTCGGGCCGCGCAAGCATATCGGCCTGCCCGCGTACGGACCCAACAAGTGCACCGGCCACCAAGAGCAACACTACCGTAACCAGACAATTTCGTTTCTTCATAACTCGATCTATCGATGCCAATTCGGCGCAAACATGCCAATTGCTTCCTCAAACCTCGGTCTACGCCGAAAATCCGCCGGCTTGTAAGAAGGATTTTGGGGATCTGCGTTTATCCAGGCCGAATGGTGCCGACCGTAGTAGCCACCGTAAAACTGGTAGTTGGAATCCACCCACCGGCTTAGAATCATCAACTCGGTTTCAGTCAGCATCCGACTGTGGTCGTCCTGGGCGTTTTTCGGATGAGCCGAATCGGTCAACATCTTGAACATGGTGCTCTTGTAGCAGCCCAGGCTCTTGGGGGCGAGAGTGGCGCCGCTATAATTGCCCTGATCACCCCGAAGAAATGTCGTGAATTCTGAGATAATGGGACCGGCCAATTGCTTCCTGGCGAGTTCCTCGTACGATGTATTGTAATAGACCGTGACATCGTCGGTCAGCTTCAAGCCCCCGTCAGGATTGTCGTTGCCGTGACACGAGACGCATTTGGCGTTAAAGATAGGTTGAATGTCCGTTGGGTAATGGATCACCTGCCGGGCATGGTTGTTTTCGCCGTTCTCAACAAGATCGCATGGTTGCGACTGCGGCGTGCTCGGCGGCCGAGTCATTGCGATACGTGTCTGAGTGCTCTTCGGATGCACGGCACGGTTGGTTCGCCCGTGACAGCCCACGCATGAACGAATTTCGCCGGGCTTATAATTCACATACGTCCTCTCACGCTGGAGTTCCCTGAAGTTTTCGTCCAAGGCCTGGAAGAAGATGTTGCGATTCGCCGGCACCTTGAAGTAGGCAGAGCCGTCTTCTTCGACCGGCACAACACCCCACTGCACCCTTGGCCACAGGGCGGCCTTCCAGGCGGAACTGCTGGTCGCCGAACCCCACCTCCTGCCCGTATCCCAGTAACGCGGTATCGCTTCGTTGATCCTAAGCCACTTCACCTCGCCCGGCTCAACACCATCCATCCCCTGATAGACGTTGTTGAGGATACACAAGGCTTGGTCGCTCGCCGCATATGCCGGATCCCGGGGGGAAAATATCTTCGGCGGAACTCTGCGAGCTACCAGCGGCGTCGGATGCCAGCAGGAAAGCTCATCATCTTTGTGAACAAGACGATGACCTCCCTTCATATCGATAAGATACAATGCGTAAGCATTGGCGACATTCTTATAGTGATCGGCAGTATCTACTTTGTATGAGACCAGAAACCTGTCCTCACCGACCGGATACGGATGGGTGTAGAGATGGCCGCTCTGTCCTTGGCGGTCATGCACATACTTGCCGCCTTCGGTCAGAAAATGCCACCCTGGTTCGGTTCGGCGTTCGATAAACACGTGCGGGGTCATGTTCGTCACGGCATAGGTATCGTCCCATTGCACGTAGCCCGCTTCATCAGGATCCGGACCGCGTCTGGGGAGACCTCTGCGCAAATCAATCAGCATAATCGCCCCCAGGCACCCACCCTGGGGGAAGTGGCACGTACCCACGCAGACCAGCCGATCGTCATCGCCGGGAATCGCTTGAGGGTACATGTAAACCGTCGTCGTATCGTCGGTGACGCCGTAGAGCTCCTGGGGCCTGGTTCCGTCGGGATTCATGGACCAGATAGTCTTGCAGACGCGGGCACCCTTGTCGATATACTCCCAGCGGTGATACATAACCCGGCCGTCATCCAGAACAACGGGGCAGAATTCACTGACCGGACTTGCCGTCAACTGCTCGATGTTTCGGCCGTCGGCATTCATGCGGTGGAGAATGGGCGCCACCAGGGCCGCCGAGCCGCCGCAGAGGATGGTGTGTTCGCAGCGGGTGGACGAGAAAATAATCTTGCCGTCCGGCAGATAACACGGATGGATATCGTCGGTGTGCCACTTCTTACCCCAGCGTGCCACTTTCCGGGCCTCATCCGCCGGCGGGAAAGATATCTGGCCCAGGCCGGTGCCGTCAATGTTGACTTGCCAGATGCGAAAACCCGAGCCGGGATCCCGCCGAAAATCGAAGATGACTTTTCGGGCGTCGAAAGACAGGCTGATTTTGCCAATGAAACCTTTGCCGCCGGGCAGGTCAGCCGCTGTCAGAACGGCCCGCTCCTGTTGTTTGCGCAGGTCATAGACGTAAATACCGTTGTCGGCAAGAAACCTGTCGGCGCTGGTGCCGTTGTTTATGTCCGTGTAATAATGATCGGAAGAATACGGTTTTCGTTTGACAAAAACTATCTCGTCGAAGCCCAACTCATTCGGACCGATCGCAACGGCAGTCGTGGCGTTAGACAGCGTAAGTATCGAAACCGCAATCAAAATCGTTGCACAATTCCGCATAATGAACCTCCTCCTGCTCAGGAATTTGAAATCGTTCGATTACATGAACCATCGCGACATTTCCCATATAAACGCCAATAGCACACAATTAACTCTGTCGAGCACTAGGCTCTGTCGGAAAACTCGATCTGGCTTCGAGCGGCTCATTTTCCGCCTGACTGCATCCGGCTGCATCGACGATAAAACGAATATCGCCTGCTTCGCCGTCTTCGCCAGGCGAAAAACCGCTCGCTCTCGGGCCGACGACGGAGTCTTCCGACAGAACCTATCAATACTACCAGGGGTTCCCAACATTGTCCAGACCTCTGGTCATTTGCACGCCCCCACAGCACAAAATCTCAACAGAGACATATTCGCTGTACGTCGGATCTTCAATTGGTCGACCTTATGGCCCTAAAGCAGACACTGGTTAGATGCCGATAATATTTTAGAGAATAGTGTTTGCAGTCACAGAGACTGCGCAATATGTTGATTCGGCTATTGAGTGGAAGGCAACAAAATGAAACACGGCATTGTGATCGCGGTTCTCATGCCATTGTTTGTGGTTGGCTGCGCGCAAAAGCAGCAGCTCAAGGTGACCTACATGTCAGATCCGCCCGGGGGAACACTGTACACCCAGAGCGGTGAACTCTGGGGACCCTGTCCAAAGATCCTGTGGTACGATCTTGACGAGAAAACTCTTGCCGGAGGGTACTTGGAGGCAAACGGGCTGATGGTGCGCTGGCCGGACGGCCCCGAGAAAAAGAGTGACAAGCTAATTAGGATTCCGGTTGACGGCACTGATCAGCAATATACTTTTGTCCAACCCGAAGACGAGCCGAATGCGCCAAGCGTACCGAGCCCAGCGGAAAAGGAAAGAGATGTTGTTATCCAAGTCATACCCGGACAGGACCAGGGGCTGCGCGAGGAAATAGATGATAGAAGCGAGCGGATCGCAGATGTGACCAGAACTCTCGACCCGATCGATGTCGCGGCGGAGGAGGGAGCTGTCGTCACCGCGGTCAGGTCCGAACAGGACCAGGAACAGCAAGAGCAGCGCGAAGAGGAAATTGTGCAGGTCAACGCTACGATCAGAACCGTCGATTTCACCAATGGCATGACAATGAAATTTGCCCTGATTCCAGCCGGAAAATTCATCATGGATGACCCCTCTGACGAAAAGGACAAAGATTCTGATGCAGGTCCGACACACATGGTCCGGATAAGCAAGCCTTTCTATATGAGCGTGTATGAAGTGACTCAGCAGCAATATGAAAAAATCATTGGCACGAATCCTTCGAGATTCAAAGGCCCGCTACGCCCGGTTGAAACAGTGTCGTGGAGAGATGCGGAGAGATTCTGCCGAGACCTGTCAAGCTTAGACGGTGGACGATACCGCCTTGCGACCGAGGCCGAATGGGAGTACGCCTGTCGCGCGGGAACTGCCACAGCGTACTATTGGGGCGATGATTTTGATGACCGGTATGCGTGGGCCATTACAAACAGTAAGGCTGCCACCCATGAAGTTGGAACGCGATTGCCTAATGCCTGGGGCCTGCATGATATGGCCGGCAACGTAGCGGAATGGTGCGAGGATTGGTATGGCCCATACGATCCTAATTCGGCCGAGCAGGTTGATCCGAAAGGCCCATCCGACGGCGCCGGCGGATTGGGATCGGGCCTGACGACGACGGTCGGCGCCCAGGGGAAGTTGGTGTATCGTATCCTTCGCGGGGGCTCCTGGGGCCATACTCGTGCGAGTTGCCGGTCAGGACATCGCAACTGGCACACGCCGGACCACAGATACGATGACTGCGGCATTCGTATTGTAATGGATGTTCCTGAGCAATAAACGCCGTTTTGGTGACGTCGCTGCGGTTTAGATTTCGCTGCTGTTCGTGATGGTTCGCCATTGTAAAGCCAAAAGGTAAATGAGAGGTAAATTTATCCGACCGCTTTCAGGGCCTGTATCGGCCATTCAAAGTCTGGCAGTTGCTCGACAATCGCTTTCTTTCGTTCGAGGCTGACTTCGGTATAGCCAGCGGTGACATCTGCCTTGAGAGAGTGCCTCATCATCACCTTATGCTCGAACCACGAACAGCCTGTCTGTGCCAAGTTGGTCGAGTACGAGTTCCTGAGACAATGGAACACACAAACACCTTGATCAGTCTCAATCGGAATATTTGCATCCTTGAGATCTGCTTGAATCATATCGGCTGCCCTGAATGAATCGGCGTTCAGCGGGAAGAGTTTGACATTGGGGAGCTTGTTGCTGAGAAACTCTCTGAGCTGACTGACTCTCTGCTGTTTCACTGGAAGTGTTGCCCTGTGCCTGTTCTTGGCCACTTCCCGCTCAACAGTAACCGTGCCTTTGTCCAGATTGAAAGAACTAACTCGAAGGTTTATAAGCTCCCGCTTCCTCAGACCGAGCTCCACGGCCAAGACGTACAGTATGCACCGTTCGGTGCCTGTCAGTCCGAAGCGTGTGGGCGCCTGTCGTGTAGTCTCCAGCAACAGCCTTAGCTCTTCAGGACTGAGTGCCCGGCGTTCCTGTTCGTCCTCGCCGCTTCCGATTAGGTCGCACTCATCCACAGGGTTCGTATGGGCATATTTGTTCTTTACAGCCCATTTGCAGAAGCCCTTGAATGCCACGATGTAGTTGTTGTACGTCCTGCTCTTACGGTCCATGCCGCTGAGATATTGTTCGAGTGCATTTGCCGTGATGTCGGACCACTCGTAGAACCTACAGGCATCAGCGATTCTGTTTATCATCTCGATTGTCCCTGAACTTCAAGCTGTAGTACGGGGGCTCAATCCTAACGGTACCGCTCTTGGTTACTTTGCCGGTCACCTTCTTGCCGTTAATCACGGCTGTGACGTACCGGCCATCGTCGCGAGTGCTGTATCTCGCTTCGGACGGTATACGCTTGGTGGTTGCTGTTTTGTAGACGCGCATGATAACACCTCGCTTTCGTAAAGGTGCCCCCGGAGGGCATACAGGAAGTAAAGACAACCTGTCCATTCGTTACCGAGATGGAACTCCGGGGGCATTTTTGATTCAAACGAGATGTTCTTTACTAATTTCATGCGTCTTTATTCTCGCATAGTTCCTAAAACCTGTCAAGATAATAATTTCGTTGGTCTGATATTTTTGTCAGACCAAATCGTGCGTACGTACCTACGGTTTTACAAACTTTCATCTGAGTCAGCGGCAACCGGCACAGGAACCTCTTCCGGCGTCGGCGCACCCCAAGGCTGCTCGATTGGTGTCGCCGGCGCGCATCGCCCTCCAGCTAAGCTCAAGCTGTCTATACGTGGCGACATTCTCCGTATGTAATGGCTCTGTTTCTTGTCGATAATGGCCTCGCGCCTGCCCAGGTCCTCTTCGACCGACCCGAGTCTGACCGCCGCCGGCTGGCTCGATGACTGCCCTGGTTGCTGCCCTGATGGAAGTCGAAGACGGCTGCAATCACCCCGTCTCTGTGACTGGCCCGAGAGTCCGTTGCAAGGCCTGCCACAGATATACTGTCTTTGGTTTTAGTGCGTTTCTGGACTCTCAAACTACATTCTTTCATTTGTCTACGTGTCATTTACCTTTGTCCCTGCTTTTGCCTCGGTATATGTCCCTGTTCCTCAAGTTTCCGTCGCCTTCGAGATATTCGAGAACGAAGCATACTTCTTGATGAACGACAGCTCAAACTCCCCGCAAGGCCCGTTGCGACTCTTGCCGATTTGAAAGACCCCGGTATTGGTGGGTGTGTAGTCGCAGTCGGACTCGTGATACTTGTCGGGCCTGTGCAGCAGGATGACCACGTCGGCGTCCTGCTCGATGCTGCCGCTCTCGCGAAGGTTGCCGAGTACAGGCTTGTGTTCCTGCAACAGGCCCACGGCATCGGCCATCTCACGAGCCTGCTGCTCGGTATAGCACTTCTGCTTGACCAGGTGAAGGTCTACCCTCGCTATGCTGGCAATCATCCGTTCAATCAACTCCTGCTTCGTCATTTCGAGGCTGTAGATTAGGACCGACTTGCCATCTCTCGCCAGGTTCAACGCCACATCCACACCGAAAGCGGTCTTGCCGTGGCTGGGCCTCGAACCGATAACTATGAAGTTGCCAGGACGCAATCCACCCAGATACCAGTCAAGGACGGTGAATCCGGTCTCAATGCCCGTCCTGTCGCTGAAGACCTCTTCCAGCACACCCTCCGCCTCCTCGGCGACGCTGTAGACCTGCTGCGACTTCACCAGAGGCGTCAATTCAAGGGCTAATCGCTGAACCGTCGCAATCTTCTCATCCGGCTCGTCACAACCCGTTGCGACATCGTTCATGGACTCGACCGCCTGAATCATCCGCCTGTTACTGGCTTTGCTTCGCACAATGGCCAGGTAATAGTCCAGATTCACTTCGTGGCAGACCGACCCGCTTACCTCATCCAAATAAGCATCGGCACCCCCAACGTCATTGAAGTCCTCACCACGCTTGAGCCGCTCCCGCAAAACCACTACATCCAGACCCAATGTAGACAGGTAGACGTCGCGCAGTGCAGTGTAGAACTTCTGGTTCTCGGGCAGCCAGAAGTCCTCGGCGTCCAGAGACGCAATTACTTCTCCCACTTTGGCCGAGTCGCTTAGAAGCAGACTGCCCAGCACGCTCGCCTCAGCTTCCTGCGAATAGATGTCGTCTTGGCGTATCATCTCGGCTATCATTGGCAAGCCTCCTGCAATCGTTGAATGTCTTCCCGGTCCTTGGCCGTTCGTTTATCCTCGGGAATGAGCAGGAGTCGGTCGAGCCTCTCCTGATAGAATTCCTTGGTCGGGCCTGGGCCGTCGAACTTCCTGATGGCGGGAGCTTGGACCGCCTCGTCGTTGTCCGACTCCCACGGACCCTCGGCCAGCCAGTGGGCAACACGAGTCCTGTACTTTGGTTCTCTCTGCTGCCACTCGGGAAGTGCCTTCGCCAGAGACGCCTTCACCCTCTCAGGCAGACCAAGCTCCTCGATTCGCAGCCGCTGCCACATTTCCCACGACCGGAATCTGTCGCCCTTGCTGAACTTCACCCGCGACCAGAAATCTTCAAACGCCGCCGACGGCGAATAATTCGTTACGGACTGCTTGCTCCCAAGGGTCGAAGGTTTTGCCTTCAAGGAATTATTGCTCTCTCCCTCAGTCGCTTCAGCGCCTCTATTGTCTTTATTCCTTATTTCCTTTATAGACATCGTTACTTTGAACGTAGTACTACGGTGGAAATAACAATGTAAGCACTTCTTACTCAGTTGTTTTGAACGTAGTGACCCGTCTTCACTTCGTTGTTTTGAACGATGTAACTCCTTGAGGGTTTCGTGGTAGTCGGCTATTTTGGCCAAGGTGGGGTGGTCTGGATTCAGGTAGATTTTGCGCACTTTGCTTTGGTGGCACAGTTCTATGGTGAAGCCTTTTTTTCTCAGGTCACCCACGAGGTGGCAGATGCGGTCTGGTGTTACTTGGAATATTTTACCGGGGGCTGGGTTGTCGTATTGCATTCCATCGGGGAAGTAGCTACAAATTGACAGGATCATCCGTTGGATGAGGGTAGTGCCGTCCTTGATGTAGGCGAAATCATCATCGAGTTTAGCGAATTGGACGTCCTTACTCACAGCGAGTGCCCCCATTGCTTATTATTTTCCTTTTCCCATGCTTCCTTGATTTTGGTGTAATCCCCGCAGGAGCCGTCGTAGAAGAGCAGTTGTTTGTCTTTGAGCAGTTTCTTGTATCGCATGAATTGTGGGTAGCTGAACACGAGTGCCTCTGCGATTTCTCTGGAGGTCATTGCCCGGTAGATATTCACTCCGTGGATTCTTGTACTGCCGCTGTCTCCATCCGCTGGACGGTGTCATCCAATTTGTCCGTTCTCACTTCGACTTGAGGTTTGCTTGCAACGTCTCTATCTTTCGGAGGTTTTCCCTGCTCAAGATGTGCCGTTACCACACGCATCGCACTGGCGATAGTCTGCTGAACGGTCTTATAGTCGCGTGGAGCCTTGTATCCATCTAAACGGTGCCAGGCTGCCACGCAAAGCCTATCAGACAAACCCTTTCCTTCAAGTTGATTAAAATATATGGGTCCGCGTCCCTGCCAGGTCTGCGCATCGTGAATGATGGCAAGCAAAACATATTGATAATCTATCTCTTCAAGCCCTTCAGGCTTCTGCCGGCCACAAGCCCAGATCATGCTGTGCAGATAGCGAAGTGGGTCGGCCTTCGGTTTTCCCTCAATGTAGAAGTGGGCACCCAGGCTTTCATCATGGGCAGAATAGTAGACACCCAGCAAGTCATTCAGATAGGCAGTCCACCAAAACCATTCTTTCTTGTCCTTCTTGTCGTCGTGTTGTGTTAGTCCTGCCTCTCTTGCCTTCTGCCATTCATCCCGCAGATATTGTCTGTACCCTTCCGCTTCTCGTAGTACTTTCGCGATATGCTTGCAGAATGTATCCTTCGTCGCCGGAAGATGACCAACGATGAGTTCATTTATCCGATTCGAAACGTCAGCAAGATACAGTTTGAACTCATTTACCATTTCCGCCATTCCTTACATCAACGTCAGCCTATCTTTCCACAGCACTTCTTGTATTTCCTGCCACTGCCACAGGGACAAGAGGCATTTAGCTTTGGCTTCGGTTTGCTTCTGTCCCGGAGCATTTGGGATGGAGTCTTGACTTGATGGTATATTGAGGCTGCTTTCCGCTTGAGTCTTTCGTACTCCTCATGGTCAGCGCCTTCAAGCATCAATACTCGACCGGGTGAATATGTTTCTTCAAAGTCAAAGAGCTGCTCGAATGCTCTTATCAATTTGGGGACATTGGGATCATCCGACAGAGGGAACCGGCGATTATCGACTTTGTAATAGTCACGACTGTAGTCATATTCTTGCGTGTTATCTGGAAGAAATAGTATTTCTGTGATATCTCCTTGTTTTGGCGTAATGCCCAGTTCATCGTTCTGCGGTGAAATCCAATTGGCATGATACTCAGCCTCGATCCACACATTCGGCCATTCATAGATTGCCCAGCCAAACTGGAGTTGACCACCTTCCTTTTGCACTTTCTCTTTTGCGTTAAAGACGCACTCCTTTTCTATACAATTGGGATCAGGCTTGACGGGAACGTAATACGGCTTCTGACCTGCCCTAATTCCTTCGCAGACATTTACGATTTGCTCGGTGATTTTTGCAGGAGTCTTTTTGGGAATCTCCATCACTCTTTTGTCCACACTTTCATTCGAAATACATGCTCGCTGGCGTTACCGCACCATTCTAACACCCGCCCGCCTCAATTCAACAAAAAGCCCATACACAAAAAGAGGGCTGCAAGTCCACAAACTCACAACCCCTCAATTATCAAGGCCCACTCGAACCGATCTGTTTCTACTATTGCCGCTTCGTCCCCGGCGATGTCAAAACGGCATACCGTTCACTTTCAGCGAATCCGGCACAGCTCAACATAGATCGGACAATGAGAAGATCAGGGGGCCTTTGATCGCGTAGCGATTTAGAGGGTCCCCTGGACTGATTGGCTATTCCTGCTCCAAAGCATCTCTCGAATATAAGGCTTTTGCTGCTTCCAACTGTCCGTCGATGAATTTAACCATGTGATCGGCCTTTTGCTGCACGTCTCGCAGCGGTGGTTTCTCTTTGCTTCTCCTTGTACGAAGCCTTTGATCTACATATGCCATTCTGTTATAGACACGCCATACCCTTCCTCTGAGAAGGTTAGCTGCTTCTTCGAGAGGTATCGAAGCATCGATATCATTGTCGCGACATTCCGCACCAACCTCATCAAATACTTCTTGGATATCTTCTTCAAGAAATGGTTCGATAAGTCCCTTCCAGAATACGTCAACTACCGATCCTGAATACACAACATCGCCAGGAGCAAAGGTACTCCCATCGTGACGAGTGATCTTCATTTTGCCGGTCGATATGAATAGCCATCGGTCAATTTTCTCTTTAATCAGGTATTCTGTTCGCTTATCCACTCGCGATCTGGTTCTGCCATAGATGGGAGTCCGGTGCGTATTCGGATCAAGGGAGAGTTGTCTGATTAAGGTCTTCACTTGGCTCTCTGGGGACCCGTTAGGAGATACCCGATCAGGCACTTTCTCCTCGCATGTAAGCATACCGATACCTACTCCCAAGATAGTACCTATCGTTAGTATCCACGTGTAAATCGGCTGCCAGAAAGCCTTAAGATGTTCTCCTAGAGTCTTGAGCCGTCCTCTCTTGGTTTTCGGCCGGTCAAATGGCTTAAGGGGCATTAGTACCTCATAGATCGCTTTGGCCGCTACTTCTTGCGAGACTTGCCGGTAGGCGTGTATGAGCATTTCTTGCACCAGTCCTTCAACCCGTCTTTTGCCGACCTGTTCTTGTAGAATGCAGTCTCGTCTTTCCATCGTTTGCACTTGCGGCAAAACTTCTGCTTGACTCCATCAACAACCCGATGACGGTCTTCATATTTGAGGTATCTTCTTCCCCCAGGTTTCTTCATCCGCTCGTAACGCTTGCGGGCACATTCTTTGCAGTACGAGCATAGCCCATCTCGCAATCTGCTGTTTCTGGGAAAATGACTCTCGTCTTTCCATTCTTTGCAGCGACTGCACAGCTTCTGCTTGACGCCACGAACTGTCCGATGGCGTTGCTCAAATCTCAAATACTCCCTGGCATCGCCCTTACGCCTATTCCTCTTGAGTTTGCGTTCATACTCGCTATTGCAGTCTTTGCACCGACTCCTCAATCCATCTTTTCGGGCACGATCCGTGTTGAAGTCACTTTCTGTTTTCCACTTCTCACAAATGGTACAGCGTTTCTGTTTCACGCCATTAACGGTGCGGTGACTATCCTTGTATCTGAAGTAGTTTCTCATTGTCTCAGCTTTTCACAGCCAGCAGCCCGCTTCTTACGAACTGTGCTCAAACATTTGCTGCACCATGCCGCTAATCCGTCTTTGCTGCGACGGTTTCTGTAAAACTGACTCTCACCTTTCCATTCTCTGCACTTGCCGCATAGCTTCTCTCTCACTCCATTAACAACTCGGTGACGCTCATCATATCTGAGTCTTTTCTCGAGTCCCAACTTGTGTATTCTACATCGTGTCGCCCGCACCGATCTTCCGATTTGCTCGGCTGTTTGCGCTGCCGTCTTGCTTGGATATAGCCTCTTCAGCAGATCCAGTTCCCCCTTCGACCAAACGCGGGGTCCTTCCGTAAGCCCCATTCTGTACGCTTTGGCTGTTGCCGCCCCAACAGTCCGTCCAAGTTTATCGGCTATGCTTTGTGCATTCTCATCTCGGTAGAGTCTTTGGAGTAGTCTGATTTCGTTGGCTGACCATAAGAGACGATTGTCCCTCGTCTTAATACCCATTTTGTATGCCTT
>JADHXR010000099.1 GCA_016782865.1 Phycisphaerae bacterium | reverse complement strand
TTGTCGCTCTTGGCAATGCGGTAGTCTATCATGACGACGCGAGTGCAACTCAGCTAACCGGATGGAACAAGTGGGTCATCGAGCTGCAGGAGTTTGCGGGCGTGAATCTAACGAATGTCAACACGATTACGATTGGCATTGGCACCAAGGGCCCCGGCGCGCCGGGACCGGGCGGCGCGGGCCAGATATACTTCGACGACATTCGGCTGGTTCGGTAGGTTCTTTGGAGGCTAATTGAAGCAAGGCCAAGACGCAGCAATAACAGCCATGCTTGATACTCCATTCGATCCATCCGGTCATCTGTGTCGCCGCGGGATCATCATGGTAGACCACGGCGGTGCTGTTTAGAGCGACAAACATCCGCTCGGCGGCATTAGCGGCATCGCCCCTGAACCACAGTGGCAATCGCGTAACACCCTCCTGGCTCCAGTCTTTCGGGTAAACCAGCGTCAGGGTCGACTCAGAGATCATCAGGTTAGTATCACAGATATACTTCATCAAACTTCCACCAGCCGACAAGACTCGGATCGGCGGCGTAAGCCCCGCTGGTGAGCACAAATCCCAGAGCCGGGACCAGGGGAGCCAGACAGATAAATCTCTTGCACACAATCTCCCGGAGTAGTCCTCAGAGGTGTTTTGGGGGCGCAGAATCGACGATCTACACTCGAAGGGTACCATACAGAGACCGCGCTTTAAATCGGCTCAATTCCTCTTCTTTTAGTGTTATCAGGCCCCCGGATCTGGTCGATATAGGCGTTGTGGGGATCGAAGCAAGCAATTCCCCGTCTGATGCTGTCACAGATACAGGTGCTATGCACCGCAGAAAGGAGCGAAAAATGAAATACGGCATAGCAGTTCCAGTTCTCTTGCTGCTGGTGTTTGCAGCCGGCTGTGGGCAGGCAAACCGAGTCAAAGTAACCTACAAATCCAATCCTCTCGGCGGGATTTTGTACAAACAGAACGGAGAGGTTTGGGGGTCATGTCCCAAGGTGTTGTGGTATGATCTTGACGAAGAGACGATTAAGAACGGATACCTCGATGCAAAGGGCTTGATAGTACGCTGGCCAAGCGGCCCGGAGAGAAGAAGCGGCGATCTTATCAGGGTCACAGTCAACGGCACGGATCGGCGAGTTATCTTCACTCAACCCAGGACGCAGTTGAGCGTTTCGAAGTGACTAATTGGACTCATGGAAGCTGAGTGATGAAACGGACTTATGGGAGTGAGAAATGACAAAGCTTGAGGTTTTGAAAGAAACAGAGGTCAGTGTAGCCGACATTCTGGGTGAGGCAAGGACGATACCAACCAATAACGCTCGTACCTGCGACTGGATTGACGACCAATGGGTGTCCCCTGAGCAATATCAGCAGTGGGCTGAGATCAGTTTCCAAGGTGGGGGCGATCGTGGGCTAGTCTCCGCTGTAGTTGACGCCAAGCGTGCAGCTTGTCGCGTAATTGACACATTGACACTAAAGTACCACCTGGAATATGCGAAGAAATGCAGCTATCCAGAGAAGATCGACGGACTTACGAAGATCGGCATCAGTCTGGACAGCATCGTCTTGGAGCTTATCATCGATCCAAGGAATGAACTCGAACACAAATACAGAGTGCCAGCATCTGAGCAAGCGGCGCACGCGATCCAAGTTGCCGGACTATTCGTGGCAGGTATGAGAAAGGAGTTCGACCGCAAACCAATCATAGCATTTGACTGGAATCTTCTGGGCGGCGTTCGCCACTCAAAAGACGCTGGAGATGTCACCGAATTCAACGGTTTCTCCACGAATCCTATGTTCTTCATAGATGTCTTCGGAAAACAAATCGAAGTCAAAATTGTTGACCCACAAGCTTCTGAAGTGCTTTATGCTCCGTTGAATGCATTCTCAGAAGAAGATTGTATCGATCTTGGTACGTACTTGCGCTCACACTATACCCACAGCAACCGAGATGCGGTGGACATGCCGAAGACTGCATATGAAGCGCTGAAGTCTCAAGCAGATTTGTGATTGATGGCACCCAGAGGCTCCATAGACTGACTCGTCAACTTGGCAGAATTCTAATTGAATTCGAAACTCCGATCAGGAAATACGAGACGTACCGGCGGAGCAAGTCAACAAAGTGAGAATGGCCTTTGTAGAATCAACAAGCAAGGTGGCCACAGTTGATATCTTTCTTCAAGTCCGTGGTGGGTCAGCCCAGGACATCTGCCCTTTCAACAGCTTCAGGCCTTCCCGAGGAGATTGGATTGGCCTATGATCAGACTTCAGATAGCTATGCTGTGGCCACAATAGGAGAGTAGGCTGAGCCTGCTATGGCCGAACGTGATAGAATCAATATATCAACTGTGCCTCTAAGCCCCTGTGGAAATGTCGCTTATTCCTCTCCTTCCGCTACACAGGGGGCTTTCTTGTTGTGCAGTAAATCTCTCCATAAAAGAACTTTCCATGTTCGACGGATAGCGGTATAATATGCGGTGTGGCGATGAGGGAATCTCGCCGCTGTTTTGAGCCCCTGCTGTACTTGGTCCTCCTTCCAGCAGGGGCCTTTTTCGTTCCCGCAGCCACTTCACAATTGTACAGAGTGTCACGATACTATGTACAAAACAGGCCATTCTAGCCCAACTGAGTGACATTGACCAGCGTTCTTGAGCGAATAATGAGGGTGTGTATCAGCAGGACTGATACCCATACCACAGCAATATTATCTTGTCAACAGGTCCTAAAAAACGAGAGGATTAGAATGTGTCTGACGAAGCTTCGGGAGTACCTCAGATGACGACAAGAGAAAGAATAATGACCACGACAATGACAATGCCGACGAATGCAATTGACATTGCCTTAAGCTTATTTGCCTTACTATCACAAATAAGGCACGCACCATAAGAAGTGTCCATTAGTAGGTCAAGACAAGAAGAACATGCACGGTTTCCACATTTTGGGCACTTGTAGCCTGTGTTTCGTTTTGCGGAAATTCCACAGCCACACAGATAACAGGTGCATGAATTGTGTTCTATCAGGTCGGCCGTCGCGACGTCTTTCGTCTTGCTATCTTGCTGTTCTACCAGTGCACCAAGCTCAATCTGCGCACGTGCAGGCCGTCTCGTAGCTGTTGGACCCTGAATAGATTTTCCCCCATATTGACCAGTTTCACCCACACCGCCACCGGTCATGTCCGATGTTGACTTTGAGGAATTCTTGGTAATCTTTCCTTCTTTGTATGCGGTTGTGGAATATATCTGACGTCGAGAGTATCTTGTCTCAGCGGCAATTTCACCCACAGTTGGCAGACGGTTATGCCTGGCTTGGAACTCGATAGCGGCCGCTGTGACCGCTCTGTTTCGATTATCTATCTCGACCTTTGTCGGGCGCTTCTTCTTTCGGGCGGATCGAGGAGTCTCAGTACTACTTGTATGTTTCTGCGGTGGTCTTTCAGGAGCGTCAATCAGTGATTCGTCATAGCTTTCATCAACTCGCTCTTGTTGGGTGTCAGCTCTTTCAAGCAGTCCAACCGCCGTCTGTTGTTTCTTTTCTTCTGCCATGCTTAACTCGCCCAAAGACACGCATCCCTTTTCCTTATCGGCAATTCGTTCAGGTTAGTCCAGGGGTTTTTTGTCCGCGTCCTCAAGATTCTCATTAAGCAGTCCCGACGAAAGCCGAGAGACACCCCGCAGAATTCCCACACTACCCCGTGAAGGGCCTTTCTGGCGACGATCTACCTTTGAGGCACACCGTAAAGGGCTTGCTCTTTGAGATCGCTCTTTAGATCGGCTCCAATCACCTGTTTTCAGTCATACGATTCCCAAATACGGCCTCAATAAGAACGTGAATTGAAGGAGAGCAAAAATGGCAAGGATACGAGACCACAGAATGGGCCAGAGGAAAGATAGCGCAGTTTAACCAGCTTGCGAAAGAAGAACAGTGTCCCCAGCCAGAATTGGACCGGCAAGCTGTCTTGACGCTCACCTTAGCGTTTGCTATAAACCTTCCATCAATGCGGGCCGCATCCGGCAGGGGGGGGCTTCACCGTTCGCGCAAAAAGCTGGCCGGCCAGGAACATCCCAGCCGGCCTTTTTTCATTCAAACCTACAAGTCAGCCGACAAGTCGCTATCGCCCGACTGCTTGACTCTTTCATTCTCAGGCGCTTGTAAGCCCCATGCTACGAGCGCCAAGCTCGCAGCCCCGAAAGATCTTTGACTGCTATGACTGCTGTCTGCTTTACAGCGTCTTGCGCCTTCTGAGCCAGCCGACAAGACTCGCGCCGATGCTGCCCAGTAAGATGGCGCCTGGCGCCGGAACAGAGTTGGTGCCCAGATTATCTATGGCAAACCGTCTGGCATAGCTTTCGTTAAAATCAACGACCGCCCGGCTGATCGGTGTGCCACTGTAGCCGAACTGGTCTTCCGACCAATAGACCAGAGGGTTCGTGTTCTCTGAGATAATGCCCATCGATACGAGCGACTCATCGAAAAGCTCGACTGTGTATGCGCCTGCTACCGGCATCGTTGTGTTCAGCGCAAGGCCGAATTTGAGCTGGCTGGTCGGCGAAGTGAAATCAAGGGTTAGAATCCCTTGCGCATCGCCTTCCAGTGACCCGCCCTGGAGATAGGTAAGTGGCCCGGGTCCGACGGCACCGTAGTAAGCATCGGTCGAGGGACTGCCGCCAACAGTAAAACCGAACGTCACCCCCTCGTAGCTTAGGCCGTCAACCGACTGATGAGGCAACTCGTCGAAAGTCAAAGTTGAAGCGGCTTGGGCAGTTCCGGCCGACATCAACACTGCTAAAACAAGAATTGAACCTGACTTTTTCATTTTCATCTCCCCGCTCTAAAATTGATTCCGCATCCGAATGCGCACATTCCGGGAACATATATGAGCCGTGGTCAAACTCCAGTGCATCGCCCCCACTATCTCAACGGAGATTGCAGACGAGACAAGACGTGGTCTATAACAACCGGCATGAGCGAAAAAAAGCTTGCCTTCAAACCACCCCCCGCATCCTGCTATCAGGCCCCACTTCGACTCAGATCCCTCACCATATCATTAACGACTATTATACCAAATGCCCTATGTCCGTGTCAAGAGAAAATATCGTCAAGAACTGAGCAAGACTCACACCGGCGCCGGTAGGCCGCCTGCAAAAGATAAATCAACCACAGGGGAGAAAGCCGTTGTATTAGTGGGGCAGATTCATTATTCTGTTAAAAGGCATTTTCTTGTGCCGATAAAGACTTCGCCTGATACGCATAGAGAGAGTTCGTGCCATGATCGCACTTGGAGTCGTACTACACGCATTGGGTGGCTTTGCCGCGGGCAGTTTCTACATCCCATTCAAGAAGGTTCGAAATTGGGCCTGGGAAAGTTACTGGCTTGTGGGCGGCGTTTTCTCGTGGATTGTTATGCCGTGGGTGATTGCAGTGGCGACCGTGCCTGAGCTGATGTCCGTTCTGAGCAAGGCGCCGGCCGGCAGCATCGTTTGGAGCTACGTGTTCGGTTTGCTCTGGGGTATAGGCGGCCTGACGTTCGGACTGTCGGTTCGTTATCTGGGAATGTCGCTCGGGTATGCGATTGCCCTGGGATTCTGCGCGGTCTTCGGAACAATCATCCCGCCCATATACCAGGGCATTTTCGGTGACCTCGTCACCAGCGCATCGGGTCTGACCATGCTTGGCGGCGTGCTGGTCTGCATCGCCGGGATTTCTGTTTGCGGCTGGGCGGGAATATCGAAAGAGAAAGAGCTCTCGGCCGAGAAAAAGAAGGAGACCATCGCCGAGTTCAACCTTGTCAAAGGGCTTTGGATCGCAATGTTCGCCGGCGTGATGAGCGCGTGTATGGCGTTTGCCATAGCGGCCGGAGAGCCGATCGCAGCGCTTGCAGAAGAACGCGGAACAGCCACGCTCTGGAGGAACACCCCCGTTTTCATCTTCATACTCGTAGGCGGATTCACCACTAACTTCGTCTGGTGCGTGTTCTTGAATCTCAAGAACCAAACGCTGAAAGACTATCTTGGCGGTTCTGACGCCTCACTGGTTGGCAATTATGTCTTCTCGGCTCTGGCCGGGATTACGTGGTATCTTCAGTTTATGTTCTATGGAATGGGCACCACCAAGATGGGAAAGTACGATTTCTCCAGTTGGACCATCCACATGGCTTTCATTATTGTCTTTAGCAATATCTGGGGCCTGATCTTTCGCGAGTGGAAAGGCTCGAGTCGAAGGACTCACCGGATCGTCTTTTTGGGAATAATCATCCTCATAGTGTCAACATTTATCGTTGGATTGGGAAATTATCTGGCCTAACCTAGTTGGTAAGACTCGGCATCCAGGAAAGCAGGGATTTCAATGGTGCGCAAAGAAACGATGACTTCGAGACAGCGAGTCCTGAAAGCTCTCAATCACGAGATTCCCGACAGGGTCCCTATCGACCTGGGCGGCTTTCAGACGGGGATACACGCCAAAGCCTACGCCGAGCTGATCGCTCACCTGGGCATAGAAGACGAAATAACGATTCTGGATCCTGTGCAGCAGCTTGCTGTGCCGTGCGAGGAGCTTCTCGAACGATTTGGTGTGGACGTCCGTTACATCTGCGCTCACGGGCCCGACAGTTTCCAAGGCGGCATCGAACAAAATGAGCGTGACGGCAGACTCTGGCACGATCTGGCCGACGAGTTCGGCGTCGTCTGGTCTATGCCGGACGCCCAGCAGCTTTACATGGATATCTCGCATCATCCGCTGGCCGACGCCGGCATAAGAGACCTGGCCGACTACCCTTTCCCCTCAGGTGGTGATCCGACGCGCTTTACGTCAGTTCGCCAGAAGGCTTTGGAGCTGCGCAGCGAGACGCCCTATGCGATATCGACCGGCATCGGCGGAGTGGTCTACGAAATCTGCTGGTACATGCGGGGACTCGAACGGTGGTTCACCGATATGATGGACAACCCGGCGTTCTGCGAGGCGCTGCTGGACAGGACCCTTGCTTTCTGGATTGACTATTACACCTGCTTTATGGCCGAGGTGGGCGATCTTGTCGATGTCGTCATGATCGGCGACGACGTGGGCGGCCAATCCGGGCCCTTGTTTTCTCCGGAGTTCTACAGAAAGATTGTAAAGCCCCGGCAGAAGAAGCTCGTCCGGCATATCAAGTCTCTCACCAAAGCCAAGATCTGGTATCACACGTGCGGCTCGGTCGCCGAGTACATCCCGGACCTTCTCGACAACGGAATCGATATTCTCAATCCCGTGCAAACCAGCGCCGAGAGGATGGATACCGCCGAACTGAAAGCCAGGTACGGTGAGAAACTCACGTTCTGGGGCGGCGCCATAGACACCCAGCACGTTTTGCCTTTCGCTACGCCCGGTGAAATCAGAGAGCACGTGCGAAGGAATCTTGAAATCTTCAAGCCGAACGCCGGCTACGTCTTCAACAACGTTCACAACATCCAGGCCGGTGTCCCCCCCGAGAATATTGTCGCTTTGTTTGATACAGCACTTGAGTTCGGATTCTATTGATCTGGAAGATGATGCCGAAGTGGCAACGCACCTTTGTCGCTCGAAAGAAGCAGTCGGACCAAACGCTCGACAACAAGATCCGCATCCTTATCGTCGATGATCATCCCATCGTCAGGCGGGGACTTGCAGAGCTTGTCAATCACGACGACGACTTTGCGGTTTACGGGCAGGCCGAGGATTATCACGAGGTGCTGAGGGCCATCGGCGAATTGAATCCCAATATGGCTGTTGTCGATATTTCCCTCAAAGAGACGAGCGGTCTGGAGCTGACAAAGGATATCCATTCGCAGCATCCAGATTTGCCGGTTTTTGCCCTTTCCATGCATGACGAGACGTTGTATGCTGAGCGAGCTCTGCGCGCCGGCGCCATGGGCTATATTATGAAGCAGTCTTCTCCTGCACATCGGTCCCGGCTCCAACCTCTCAGCCGGCAGCCGAGGTATTTCCAGAGCTTCTTTCTGATTTGTCCTGCCTTAGAGGGTGTTTCAAAAATTGCTCTGGCTTCACCCGGCTGCAAAGCCCCATGGCTTTGTCGGCCTGCATCGACGATAGAACCAACATCGCCTGCTTCGGCCTTCGTGCCCTGGGGCTTTTCGCTCGGGCTCGGGTCGACGATCAACTTTTGAAACACCCTCTTACTGAGAGGTGACTGAAATCCGGTGATTCGACAAGGACCTGCAAACCGGTTCGTCTACCATTACGGGGATTTTTCTCAAGAAATCGCTTTTTGCATAAAAAAAATGAACAAGTAAGACGCGGTTGTCCGTATGAGGTTAAAGAAGTCCTACATTACGGATTCTACAACGGACCTTGGACTGATTCAGCCGGATCAGGACGCAGGTCTCGAATGAAGAAGAAAGAGTTAATCATGAAAGTGCAAAGATTAGGAATTGCGGTAGTGGTTGGTGCGGCGGTAATCCTTGGCACTTCTGCAACAGTTGAGGCGGATTCACACGACGTGGGATGGACGTTCGGAAACGTGAGTTCCTCCTCGTACAGGCTCGACGCTTTTGAGCCTGGCGATGCAGAACTCGGAGCGAGCCTGGGGACGCAGGACCCGACACTGACCCTGCAGATAGGCAAACGTTATCAGGTGACCGTGACGAATTTCATACCGCATCCGCTCGAGGTGCTCGCCAAGGGCGCTTCGGCCGGGGCCGATACAATTCTTCTGGCCCAGGGGCCCAAGACGGGCCCCTTCGAATCCGATCCTGAAGTGGTCTGGCAAGACAACGGGGCAGGCACTGTTACCTTTACTCTGACCTCCGGTCTGCACGATGCGATGCTTGCGGCGGGTCATGTGCCGGGGTATCGCTGTGGAGCGCACATTTTCACCATGCGGGGCGGTTTCAACGTGTTGCCGGCGGCTGAGCCAGAACCCGATCCTTTAGGCGATCCGATCCCAGAGCCACTTCTCAAGGGTGATATCACCGTGGAATTAGAAGTTGTTGCTTCGGGATTGACCTCGCCGGTCTATCTGACGCATGCCGGAGAAGGCACGGACAGACTCTTTATAGTGGACCAGCCGGGATTGATTTGGATCATGGAGAACGGACAATTGCTCGACACACCGTTTCTGGATGTGATCGACCGTGTGCACATGCCGGGCTTTTTCGGCTCGCTGGACGTGAATGATTTTGACGAACGCGGCCTGCTGGGGCTTGCTTTTCATCCTGGCTTCGGAGACCCCGCGAGCCCCGGCTACCAAACGCTCTACACCTACACGAGCGAAATGGCTGACATGCCCGCCGATTTCACAACAGAGCCTCTACCGGCCGATGTGCTTTTCGACCATCAGAGCGTCATCACCGAATGGACCGTTGACGCGGCTATGCCGAATATGGTCGACCTGAGCACGCGCCGGGAGATCATGAGAATTGATGAGCCTCAGTTCAATCACGATGGCGGGATGCTCGGCTTCGGTCGAGACGGATACCTGTATATCTCAGTAGGCGACGGTGGGTCGGCCGACGATGTTGCCGACGGGCACGGCGCCACGGGCAACGGTCAGAACAAGAACACCGTGCACGGCTCCATCCTGCGCATAAACCCGCTCGATCCTGTGCTCACACCCGACAGTCTCGATGCGGTCAGCGCCAACGGCACGTATCGTGTTCCGGGCGACAATCCCTTTGTGGGAAAAGACGGTGTAAACGAGATATTTGCCTACGGCTTCAGAAATCCGTGGCGTTTCAGTTTCCATCCCTCCACGGGCACTCTGGTTGTAGCCGACGTTGGACAGAATATGGTAGAAGAGATCGACCTCGTCCTAGCTGGAGGCAATTACGGCTGGAACCTGAAAGAGGGAACCTTCCATTTCGACCCGACCGAAGGCACGGTTAGTGATGACTTGACCGGTTTGCCGGCCGGACTGATCGATCCGGTCGGCCAATACGATCACGATGAGGGCATCAGTATCACCGGCGGTTTTGTTTACCACGGCAGTGTGATCCCGGAACTTATGGGCAAGTACGTCTTCGGCGACTTCTCTTCGTCGTTCTTTGCCGCGGACGGTCGCTTGCTCTACGCCGATCTCGGCACGGGTCTGATCCGGGAATTCAAGATCGGAATAAGTGACCGCGACCTCGGACTCTACGTCAAGGCCTTTGGACAGGATGCAGCCGGCGAGTTATATCTACTGGCCGGCACTAATCTCGGTCCCTTCGGTACAGGCGGAGTGGTTCTGAAGATAGTCGATCTTTGCACTGCGAGGATTCCAGGCGACCTAAATAACGATTGCGTGGTGGACGACGCCGACCTTGCCATACTGAATGAACATTGGCTGGAAAGTGCCCGTCGGCAACCATAGAACTGAAGAAAGCTAAATGATGTGACCAGGCCGTTGATTTGCTGCTATCAGTCAGCTTAAAGAGTGTGCTCTTTTTCAAAAAAGGTAGCGTATGTTTTTGAAGAGTTGTGAGCTTTAATTCTTTTGGAAATGATACTAAATAACAGGTTTATTCAATAATTGACAAGGAGATTTGTTATGGCGAAGACTACGAAGAAAAAGAAGCAAACCAAAAGCGCAAAAGCGAAGAAACCGGCCATTTATGCCTGTTCAACCTGTGGGAAAGTCACGAAGACCCGCTCCCATCTTTGTTCGCCCGCTAAGGTCGAAAAGGCGTATGTGTGCCGGCACTGTGGCATCTCCAGTAGCGACCCTCGGCATGTCTGTGCGCCGATGGTGGCTGAGATGAAATATGTTTGTGATAACTGCGGAAGAGTAACGCCTCTCAGAGGGGCGGTTTGCAAGCCGAAACTGATTAAGTAGTGGAATAAGTTGGGACGAATCGGTTGCGTCTGCAATTTTTTTTGGTTTTACACTTTAAGGCAGCGGCATGAAGGTGTTTAATGGTGCTGTCATCGGCAAGAGTAGCAGGGCGGGTTTGGGCCCGCGCGGTTTGTCCAGCCGGCAACAGCATGGACTCAATCCCATCCTGCTATTGGAACAGATTTGCAGCAGCTATTACTTTTCGGGTATATTGCAATGAGAGCAGCAGCTATTAGAGAGCATGGAGGACTGGATGTGCTCCGGATCGAAGAAATCGGCGAGCCTAAATTCACTGATGACGAACTTGTCCTGGAAGTCCGTTCTGCGGGACTGAACCATCTGGACATCTGGGTCAGAAAAGGTCGGGGTGGTGCCGGGCCGTCGGAGCCCCACATTCTTGGCTCCGATGCCGCCGGCGTAGTCATTGCCGCCGGATCGAGAGTCAGGGGCGTGGACATTGGTGATGAAGTAATCTTAAACCCGGGGCTTAGTTGTGGCTGCTGCGACTATTGTAATCGCGGCGAGCAGAGCGAGTGCGTCTCGTTTGGGATCGTAGGTCTGAGCCGGCAGGGAACATTCGCCGAACAGGTCGCGGTACCGGCGCGCAACGTGGCGCCCAAGCCCTCGCATCTGAGTTTCAACGAGGCGGGAGCCTTCGTGTTGGCACAGCTTACCGCCTGGCGGATGCTAATGACACGGGCACGGCTCAAGCCGGGCGAAACAGTCTTGATACACGGCATAGGAGGGGGGGTCGCCCTTTATGCCCTACAGTTGGCCAAGCTTGCAGGCGCTGAGGCAATTGTCACCTCATCTTCGGATGAAAAGCTGTCTCGTGCGAGCGAGATGGGCGCCGACCACACAATCAATTACAGAACTGCCGATGATGTTGCGCAGTGCGTGAAAGACATTACGTCCGGAAGAGGCGCTGACATAGTCGTCGACACAGTTGGGGCGGCCACCTGGCCGATCGATTTTTCGGCTGTCCGCAAGGGCGGCAAGATCGTCTTGTGCGGCGTAACATCCGATGCCCAGGCCGTCACGGACTTGCGGGCGCTCTACTGGAACCAGCTAACGATAATGGGCTCGACTATGGGCTCGAATGAGGATTTTCGCCAGATGGTCAAGGCAGTTACCGCGGCAAAACTGCGACCCGTCATTGACTCGGTGATGCCGCTTGAAAACGCAAAAGACGCTATGAGCAAAATGGAAACAGCAGAGCAATTTGGCAAGATTGTCCTGGAGATTTCCAGGTAGATGCGTTCACGGCTGACTCACGAATAAGGAGTTTATCATGGCTGTTACAGCTTCAAGAATGCTTGCCCTGGGGACATCGGCGCCGGACTTCAACTTGGCCGATACCGCAGGCAATATTGTGTCTCTCGCCGACTTTGAAAAATCACCGGCCTTGCTGATCATCTTCATGTGCAACCATTGTCCGTTCGTCAAGCACGTGCTGGACAATCTCGTTGAATTGGTCGAAGGCTATCAGGCAAGAGAAGTTGCCGTCGTGGGCATAAACTCGAATGACGTAGCCAATTACCCGGACGACAGCCCTGAAATGATGGCACAATTGGCGGAAGAATCCGGATTTACGTTTCCCTACCTTTACGACGAGACGCAGGAGGTAGCCAGAATGTACGGTGCGGCTTGCACTCCTGATTCCTTCCTGTTCGACAGCGGTAGGTCGCTTGTGTATCGAGGGCAGATGGACGACAGCCGGCCCGGCAACGATATACCGGTCACCGGATCCGATCTTACGGCCGCGATTGACGCCGTCATTGAGGGAAAACCGGTCGCCTCTGAGCAGAGGCCGAGTATGGGGTGCAACATAAAGTGGAAAGGCGGCAACGAGCCAGACTACGCATAGCTGTGATCGGTGGGCTAAAGCCCACCCTGCGGTTGAGAAAGACCCATCGAACAACTTTTGCATAGGAGAGAAAAAGAAATGGCAGTGACAACGGAAAAACTGATTGAATTGTTGAATAAGGACCTGGAACTGGAGTATTCGGCCGCGATTCAGTACATTAATCACGCGGCGGTAATGACCGGGGCGGCTTACGGGGACATAATCAAAGAAATCAAAATTCACGCCAACGAGGAGATCCAGCATGCCATGATTCTGGCGGACCAGATAGATTATCTTCGCGGTTCGCCGACCGTCAACGTCGGCAAGATTCAGACTTCCGAAGACAACGACGAGATGTTGAGGCAGGATCTTGACGGAGAAGAGGATGCTATCAACAGGTACAAGTCGAGAGTAGAGCAGGCCGAGCAGTTGAAAGAGTTTGCTCTGGCACAGCAGCTAAGGAATATCCTGGCTATGGAGCAGGAGCACGCAATGGATCTTAGACAGGCGCTCGGCAAGTAGTGACGTCGGAGTTGAGAAAGGAAGGCAATTATGAGCAAACTTCTATATATTCAAGCTTCCCCCAGGATTCAAAGGTCACATTCCATCGCTGTGGCGGATGCGTTCGTCGCCGCATACGAACAAAAGCATGCCGACGATGAGATCGTGACTGTTAACCTGTTTGCGGCGTCGATTCCAAACTTCGACGGACTGGTGGTTCAGGCCAAGTATACGATTTTGCACGGCCAGCCGCATTCGGATGAAGAACAGCAGGCGTGGAAGAATGTCGAGCGAGTGATCGAGCAGTTCACCTCGGTGGATAAATACGTCCTGGCCGTGCCGATGTGGAATTTCGGTGTTCCGTACCGCCTCAAGCAGTACATTGATATTCTGGTCCAGCCGGGATATACCTTCAGCTACAGCGAGGACAAGGGCTATCAAGGGCTTGTTGTCGGAAAGCCGCTTCTGGTTGTGTATGCCCGCGGCGGCGAATATCCCGCCGGCAGTGAGGCCGAAGCGTTTGACATGCAGAAAAAGTATGTCGAGTTGATATTTGGCTTTATGGGTTTCAAGGATATACGTTCTGTGGTTGTGGAGCCAACCTTGCAGGGTGGTCCTGATGTCGCAAAGACACGGGTGCGGGAAGCTATCGACCGGGCAAAAGAAATGGCGGTTAACTTTTAGAGGTTGCTTCTTATGATGAACATATTTATCTACGCGATGCAGATGGAAAAGGACGGCGAGGATTTCTACTATCAACTCGCTCAACAGACACCTAACAAGGGCTTGCGAACAATCCTCGAGATGCTGGCGACCGAGGAGGCAAAGCATTACAAGGCGATAGAGGAGATGAGATCCGCTAGGCCTGAACTGGCTGAGACTACCGTCCTTTCCGACGCCAAGAACGTCTTCGCTCAAATCAAGGAATCCAAAGAGAGCTTCGATTTCGACCTCGGACAGATCGAGCTTTACAAGAAGGCTCAAGAACTCGAGCAGAAGAGCATGGGTTTCTATTCGGAAAAGGCTCACGAGGTCGAGGAGGAACATCAAAAGGAGATCTTCCTGAAATTGGCGGCTGAAGAGAAGAAACATTACTTTCTCTTGGAAAACATAATAGAATATGTGTCGCGCCCGAAAATGTGGCTCGAAAACGCCGAGTTTTGTCACTTGGACGAGTATTGAAAACTTGCCGGTTGGGCGCACGCTCATAGAAATTGGGCGAGCTATCCGGATTGGCGGATAAACTCATGGACGATGGTTTGTTGTTCGAGAAGAAGGACGACCTCTCTGTGGTCTTATGTGGGCGGGCCGGACAGGGCATACAGTCCGTCGAATATCTTTTGACGAGAATTTTCAAACTTGCCGGCTACCACGTTTTCGCGGCAAAGGAATATATGTCGCGTGTTCGCGGTGGAACAAACTCCACGCAAATAAGGGTGTCCTCGAAACCTGTACGTGCTTGCGTGAGCCGGATTGACATTCTTATTCCGCTCGACCGCGGGGCTGTTCGCCACGTTGAAAAGAGAATTACTCCTCAGACGATAATCCTTGCTGAGCAGGAAATCATAGGCGACGATTTTGATCGGGCCAGGTACAAGTTTGTCGATGTGCCGTTCACCAGGACAGCTTGCGAGATTGGCGACAAGATCTATTCCAATGTGGTTGCCGTGGGGACAATTGCAGGCTTGTTTGGAATCGACCTGCAAACGGTCAGCACGCATGTGGAAAAGTTCTTCTGTGCCAAATCTGATGATGTTGTGCAAAAGAATCTCATCGCGGTCACAGAAGGTTTCAATCTTGGTCTCGGCTTGCTCGATTCAGGCAAGATCCGGATTGAGATTGCCGGCGATGCCGATGTCGAGAGCCAGATCCTCGTCGAGGGTGTCGAGGCTGTGGCTCTTGGCGCCATAGCCGGCGGATGTGATTTCATATCGTCCTATCCCATGTCTCCGTCGACCGGCGTCCTGGCATTTCTTGCCGGCCAGGCGAAGAATTTCGGAATAATTGCCGAGCAGGCGGAGGATGAAATAGCCGCGATAAATATGGCGATCGGGGCCTGGTACGCCGGCGCGCGGGCGATGGTCACAACATCGGGCGGAGGCTTTGCCCTGATGACCGAAGGCCTGAGCCTGGCCGGTATGCTTGAGAGTCCGATTGTGATTCATCTGGCCCAGAGACCCGGGCCGGCGACGGGGCTGCCCACCCGGACAGAGCAAGCCGACCTCGAACTGGCTCTTTATGCCGGGCACGGGGAATTCCCCAGGATACTGCTCGCACCCGGGAGGGTAGAAGATGCTTTCTATCTCACTCGGAAGGCCTTCGATTTGGCCGACAGGTACCAGGTGCCGGTCTTCATACTCACCGACCAGTACTTTGTGGACTCTTATTACAACACCCCTTGCTTTGATTTGTCAGATACAAAAATCGAGAAACACATAGTCAAGACCGACGCCGACTACCGCAGATACGAGCTGACAGCGAACGGCATTTCTCCACGCGGCATCCCGGGATTCGGGCAGGGACTGGTGGTGGTCGACAGCGATGAGCACGATGAGGCGGGACATATTACCGAAGACCTTGACCTGAGAGTCGAGATGGTGGACAAAAGATTGAGGAAGCTCGAACTCCTGCAGTATGAAATAGTACCGCCCGAATTGGTGGGCCCCGAGGATTACAAGAACCTCGTAGTATGCTGGGGCTCGACGTACCACATCGTGGAAGAAGCCGTTAGAAATCTCGACACCGACGATGTGGCGTTCTTGCATTTCAGACAAGTGTACCCGTTGCCGAATGAAACGGTTGATTATCTGCTGAGAGCTCAGACGACTGTGATTGTCGAGGGCAATGCCACTTCTCAATTTGCAAAGTTAATAAAACTCCATACAGGAATCGACATCGAAGAGAAGATTCTCAAATACGACGGTCTGAGTTTCACAGTTGAAGAGCTGATTGAAGGATTGAATGACTTTTTGAGTTAGGGGTAACGCATTGGATGCTGAGGTCTTTCACATGGGTGACATTGATATTGCCTGGTGCCCGGGCTGTGGCAATTTCCCCATTCTCAAGATATTGAAACAGACCTTGGCCGAGCTGGCGATCGAACCGACGAATCTGGTGCTGGTCTCGGGTATCGGCCAAGCGGCAAAGATTCCCCACTATCTCAGGACGAACGTCTTCAATGGCCTGCACGGACGAGCCCTGCCTGCCGCAACGGCGATCAAGGCCGCCAACCCTGCGCTTACCGTGATAGCTGAGAGCGGCGATGGGGACATGTATGGCGAGGGCGGCAACCACTTCCTGCACACGATACGCAGGAACCCGGACATAACCAATGTCGTTCACGACAACATGGTTTACGGCCTGACGAAAGGACAGGCGTCGCCCACGAGCCGGATCGGTTTCAAGACACCGGTGCAGGTCGCCGGCGTGTTTCTTGAGCCGTTCAATCCGCTCGCGGTTGCCATTGCCTTGAACGCGAGCTTTGTTGCAAGGGCCTTCGCCGGTGATGCCGAACAGACCAGGGAAATATTGAAAGGAGCAATCAAGCACAAGGGCTATGCTCTGGTTGATATATTTCAACCATGCCCGTCTTTCAACAAGCTCAACACCTACGATTGGTTCAAGGAACACACCTATTATCTGGAAGATTCACATGATCCTGCCGATAGAAATGAAGCATTCAAGAGGGCAACGGAAGAAGATAAGTTCCCGCTCGGAATCTTCTACATAAACAATAACAAGAAGACATTTGAGGACAATGTGGGTATCTATGAAGAAGACCAACAGCCTTTATATGAGCGAAAGCCAGACTTTGAGAAACTACACAACCTGATCGAAACGTTCAAGGTTGCAGATTAAGCTCGAAGCTGTTGAATATGACCGAGAAAGAGAATTCTGTATGAGCGACAGTGGTCTCACGGCCTGCGACGCAACCGAGCAACAGAGCCAATGTCACTTTTCAATCATAGTTCCGGTTCTGAACGAGGGTGATCGAATAAACGCACTGATAGAGCAAATACACAATCAGGGCTTCGAATTCCCATACGAAGTGATCGTCGTTGATGGCGATCCACAAGGCGGCACGGTCAAGGCGATTGGGTCCGAAGCTGTGGTGACGATCACAACCGAGAAAGGCCGAGGCAGGCAAATGAACGCCGGCGCCGCGGTGGCGAGCGGAGACATATTGATTTTCCTGCATGCTGATACGATGCTGCCGGACGGCGCTCTGAAGAAGATCAGCCGGGCTTTGGAGAGGCAGGATTATGTCGGTGGAGCTTTCGATCTCAAAATAGACTCCGATAGTCTTTTCCTGAGATACATCTCGGTGCGCGCCAGCCTTCGTTCGCGATGGAATAGAATGCCCTACGGAGACCAGGCGATTTTCATGAGGAAGAAGTATTTCGACCAGATTGGAAGATTCAGGGATATTCCGCTGATGGAAGATGTCGAATTGATGCGCCGCGTAAAGAAAGACGGAAGGAAGATTCACATCCTGCCCGACAAGGTGACGACCTCGGCGCGAAGATGGCAGCGTGACGGAGCGCTCTATACGACCGTAAGGAACCAGGTGCTGGTGGCCCTGTTCCGTCTCGGTGTCAGCCCCGGCAGACTTGCAAAGTACTATTGGAGGCAATCCTGATGGATATGAATACTGATGTGCCAGCCACGAAGATGGAGAAAGAATGATTGTGGATTTTAGGAAAGAACTGGAAAGTATCGACCCTCGCTTGTTGTCCCTTGACCGGCTCGAGACACTGCAGGTCAACCTGGGCAACCGGTGCAATCAATGCTGTGCGCACTGTCACGTACAGGCGGGCCCCAATGGCGAAGAGATAATGTCCAGGAAAGTGATGGAGAAGATAATCGGTTTTCTGCGCGATCGTCCCGGTCTTACGGTAGATGTCACGGGGGGCTGCCCGGAATTAAATCCTGATTTTAAGTTCTTTATCAGCGGCGCATGCGAAGCGGCCTCGCATGTTATGGTTCGGACCAATGTGACCGTCTTCTTTGAGCCGGATATGAGCTGGGTCCCCCAGTGGTACAGCGAAAAGAAGGTTACCCTGATGGTCTCCCTGCCCTGCTACACGGCCGAAAATGTTGACGGTCAACGAGGCGCCGGCGCTTTCGAGAAAAGCATCGCCGCATTGAGATTGCTCAATGATCTTGGCTATGGCGTAAACGGCCGGCTTCAAATGAATCTCGTTTATAACCCGGGTGGAGATTTCCTCCCCGGCAGGCAAGATCAGCTCGAAGTCGACTACAAGGGAGAACTCCATGAAAGATACGGTGTTCGATTCAACAGACTTCTTACGATAACCAACGCGCCTATCGGCCGATTCAAGCACCATCTCCAAGCGAATGGGCAGCTCGATCAATACCAGAGGCTTCTGGTGGAAAACTTCAATCCCAATGCGGCCGGAAATATTATGTGCAGAACCCTGATCAGTATCGGCTGCGACGGAATAGCATATAACTGCGATTTTAACCAGGCCCTCGATTTGCCGATTATCGATCCGCGGGGCCGGATAGTGTCGATTGAACGATTGCAGGAAGCTCTAAATGGTGGTATCGAACTGGTCACCGGCGACCACTGTTTCTGCTGCACCGCCGGCGCCGGATCGAGTTGTACCGGCTCACTGGTCAAATAGAACGGTTAGAGCAAGCTCAGCGGATGCTCGCGATTCTTCAAGGGCAAATCAACCGGCTCGCCGAGCCTGTGTGATTCGTACACGGCCAATATCATCTCCAAGGCTGCCCGCCCGTCGTACATGCCGCCCTTCGGCTGGGTGTCTGTCTCGATGGCGCGAATCAAATCGAGTGCGATCAGGCGATTGCCAAGGGCGTGACCGTGGTCGGTCAGAGTTTCCGGCTTGTCAGTCCCGGCACTGGTGATGCGTTTCCATCGGGCGCCGCTTCGGCCGGGCTGCCAGGAGGGATCTTCAACGAGCCAAATTTCGGGCAGCACGCCGGTTGTCATCGTGAGTATGCCCTTTGTGCCGAATAGTTGAAGCCCGAAGCGTTCGGCGGCGCCGTCTCTGGCGCGGTGGGTCGAGAAATAGCCCATCGCCGTTCCGCTGAAACGGTACATTGCGTGGATTTCGTCCCCGGCCAGCGGACCGATACCCTCGGCACCATCGCGAACTTCACTCTTGGTGACAGGTTTTCCGCCGTCACTGACACGTGCAAAGCACCATTGCGGATCGCCCGCGAACAAACGCATCAGATCCATGACGTGTGTCCCGAGCACCATCAGATCCTCGCCGCCGCCCCGGCGGTCCTCCTTGCCTCTGCCGCGCAGCTCGACGATGTCGCCCAACACTCCGTCGGCGATAGCGCGCTGCACGTGCCGCAGCGACGGGCTATAACGTGTCTGATGAGCGATAGCGAGTTTGAGATTCCGTTTTTCGAGGGCAGCGATCATCTCATCGGCTTGCTCTAGTGTCTGGCACATGGGTTTTTCAAGAAAAACGTGACAACCGAACTCGGCGCAGGCCAAGACCATATCGCGGTGACAATCCAGCCAGCGAGCGGCCACACTGACAATTTGTGGACGCTCCTTCTGTAGCATATCGCGGTAATCCGCGTAGGCTCTCGGCGCCTTGAGGCGCTTGGTTGCTGCGGTTCGGCCGGCAGCATCAACATCGGCGACGGCTGCAACTTGAGCCCGATCTATATCATTCCAGACGACGTCCAGTCCGTGACCGTAATTGCCTTTGCCCGTCCTGCCGATGACTGCGACCTTGTATTTCCGGTTTTTGGCCTTTGCAGACACTGCGCCTGATGCCGCAAGTGCAACTGCCGTACTCTTGATGAATTCTCGCCGTTTCATAAATTCGCTCCCGCCTTAAGCTCATTTGCGCTGCGAAGTTTTGCCCTGTTTGACCCAGGCCTCGTTGAACTGTACGTACTTGATGGTTTTGCCCGGGCCGTTTTTTCGGTCTTTGTGATGGTAACTGTAGACCGCGTGCAATGTGCCGTCACGGCCCTGAATAATAGACGGATAGCCGCTGCCGGTCGCAATCTGTCTGTCACGCATGTCCCGTTCGACGTGCCTGGTGTGTTGCCAACTGTTTCCTTCGTCGGTTGAGATCGAAACCGCCAGACTGTGCCTGCCGTCTTCGGTGTCGTTGTAGGCGAGTGCCCAGTGACCGTTTCGCATGGTGACAATATCCGCCCCAGATCCTGGGTTGGGCAGCTTCGAATCCCTTACGGGGCTCCATGTTTGACCCCTGTCTTTGGAGCTGCTCACGTGAAGACGTTGAGGTGGAGGGCCGTTGTCACGCATGTAGGCGACGAGCGTCCCATCGGCCTTTTGGGCGATGCTGGCCTGTATGTTGCCATGTCCCACGAGCGGCTCACTGAACTGCCAGTTCTTGCCGCCGTTGTCGGTTATCGCCATCAGGGAAAAGCTAAATCCGTCAGAGTAGAGAGGAACGATGATGCGGTTCTTATCGACGATCACCGCTTTGTTCTTGGTCTGCCAACCGACTCGCCTGAAATACGGATAACCCAATTGCTGCTCGGTTGATCCGCCCTGAGCGTCGTAGAGCCGACCTCTGCGGATCATGTTCTCGCCCCGCGCTTTTGAAAGCAGTTCCTCTTTCCATTTGTCCACCATGCTGCGCACAGCCTGCTGGGGCATCTCGGTGTTTTTGGAAATATACTTTGCGTATTCTTCGACCTGTCTCTCGACAGATTTGACAAAGCGGTCGCCGGGCTGTATGCCTCGCTCAGCCGGGTCGCCGGGCTTAACATGTAGAACGTCCTGCCATGCCCATTCGGGCGCTCCGTCGGGCGCCATGTAGTCTTCGCTGATCCGGTATTTGGGCAGCGAGGTCTCCCACTGATTTGCTATGACCGTATACCACATCAGCCAGAGCCGGTCCTGAGGGTCGAGAAACAAAATCGGATTGATATCCGGGAATCCGGGGACGTCCGCCATCACAAAGGGCTTGGTCCATTTGTCTTTGCCGGCTCGAAGCCGGGCTCCCATGATCGCTACGTCGTCTGCCCAGCGCTCGCCCGAACCCTGGAACCAGGCGGCCAGAAGATCACCGTTTGGCAGTTCGGCGATTGTCGAGCCGTGGACGTGCTGGTTGACGAGGGGAAATATCTCGATGGCCCGGAAAAGCACTTCGTGATCGCCCTGTGCCAGGGCCGACGCGCTGCTTGCTGCAAGTAACAACCAGAGTGAAAAGGCGCCGATTGTCTCATTTCTTTTCATCGTTGATTCCTTTTGTGCAAGACTTTCCTTCATAAGGCTTAGGATTTGCTTCCAATCATCTTCAGCAACTCACCTCTTGAAAAAAAGCAGGCAGCCACTGTCCCGAAACTTCCACAAAGACGAGTCTTATAGAATATTAACTGCTGCAAAGAAGTAATGCAAGAGAAGTTGCATCGATTACGTTTAACGTGTACTATACGCTCGAATCTTAAGTTCAAATCAGAAAAGGACGAAAAGCAGATGGCGAATATAGTTCACGTGGGAATTGACCCGCTGGGCGCCAAGACGGTCAGGTACGCAGTCGAACGCGGGTGTTTCAACATTGTCGGAGCGGTCGACACCGATCCCGAAAAGGCAGGTAAGGACCTTGGCGAATTGTGCGGTATCGGCTCGCTTGGAATTGCCGTGAGCAGTAGTCTTGACGAAGCGATCGCGGGCAAGCAGGCTGATGTTGCCTTGCTTACTACTGTCAGCAGTATTGTTTCTCTTGAGAGCCAGGTCGCCGAAATTGCAAAGGCGGGCCTTAATATTGTCTCCACCTGCGAAGAGCTTTTCTTCCCGTGGAAGACTAATCCTGAGGTCGCCGGACGTATCGACCGGATGTGCCGTGACAACGAAGTCACATGCGTCGGTACGGGAGTCAATCCAGGCTATCTTATGGATTTGCTTCCGACGATTCTGAGCGGTCTGTGCCAAAACGTGAAGAAAGTGGAGGTATGGAGGGTCCAGGACGCCTCGGTGCGCCGGATTCCATTCCAGCAGAAGATCGGGGCGGCTCTGACGCTGGAAGAATTCGAGGCCAAGAAGAATGACGGCTCACTGAGGCACGTAGGTTTGCCCGAGTCCGTGGATTTTGTGGCCGACAGACTTGGCTGGAAGCTTGACCGCAGCGAAGAGACGCTCGAGCCGGTGATCGCCGCCAAGCAGATCGACAGCGGGTACAAACCGATCTCCAAGGGCATGGCCTGCGGGGTGCATCAGGTCGGCAAGGGATTCGTAGGCGATGATGAAGTCATAGCACTGAACTTTCGAGCCGCGGTGGGCGAGCCTGAATCCTACGACCGGGTGCGCATCGATGGCGAGCCCGTAATTGAGTCCAGAATTGCCGGCGGTGTCAACGGTGACATCGCTACGTGCGCCATTACCCTCAATGCCGTCAGGTCCGTCCTTGAAGGCGACCCCGGCCTCAAGACGATGGCCCAGATTCCTCCAATCGGATTCTTTAAGAAAATGTAAAGATCAAAAGTCAAATATCAAAATTGTGGAGCCGCTTCGCGGACTGTCTTAAACAGCATCCCGGCTTGCCGGGATTCCGTAATTTTTCATTTTACATTTTGATCTTTGATTTCTCTTCACAGGTCGACCGTCAGTTCGTGAATTGACCAGTTCCAACTGTCCGATGAGCCGGTCTGGATGATTTTGACGCATCTGGTTTGCACGGGTTTGGCAAACTTGATTTCGGTGATCGGTTTAGTGCCTTTGCCCGTAGCAATCGGTTTGCCCCAACTGCCACCGTCGAAAGAGACGTAGACCTCGTAGCCGCGAGGATAGTCATTCGACGAATTCGTGGTATCGAGAATCAGGCCCTTGAGGGTGCTTTCTACGCCGAGATCCAACTCGAACCAGTCACCAGGTTTCATCGCTCTGCCCGTGTCCCACCGGCTTGCCTGATCGCCGTCCAGGGCCTGATGTGCATAGTCGCTGTTACGCGACGCCTTGGCTTTGAGGCTCTTGCTCAGCATCGCCTCTTTGATCTTCTTGGTGGCAAGCTCGGCCTCAGCGGACAAGGCAGCATCCTTTTTCGAAGTTTCCGCAAGTTCCAGTGCCTGCTCGCAGGGATACTTGACCAACGCGCCGAGCACGGCTTTCTTTTCGTCGGTTCGTTTCGCGGCGTTCATAGCGTCGACTAATAATTCGACGCTCCTGGCTGCATTGCGGTTCGCCGGCAGGGCGAGCAGTTTGATATAACCGCGAAGCGCCAGAACATGTCGGGTCGAATCGCTGCTGGTCTTGGCGATCTCCAGGAGTTGGGCCAGAGGTGTCGAGTCGGGCCAGTCGGCCAGTGCCCGAATAGCAGCCTGCTGCACACTATCTTCGCTGCTCGATAGCTGGCTGCGAACGGCCCCGAGAGCTTTCTCGCCTCCGAGGTGCGGCAGTACGGCCAACAAATGACCCTTGGCGTCGTCGCCGGCTTTGTCCAGACCCGCGATGACGCCAGCGGCGTCCGGCTTTTCGAGCCGCGTGACAGTCGCAATCATTGCCCGCTCAATGGCGGCGCGATCTGCGTCACCGTCGGCCGTAAGCAGCGTTGAAACTATTTTGGCAAGCTCCTCCTGGCCGGACAATGCGCCCAGGGCTTTGTAAGCTGCTTGCCTAACGTCCACATTCCTGTCCTTGGCAAGGTCGAACAAGGCGGGAACTGCTTCTGTTTCGCGGCGGTTGATGAGAGTCTGAATTGCGTTGACGCGAACCGGAGGCTCGGCGCTGCTCTTGGCCACGGCGGTCAACGCTTTAGCAACACCATCGCCTGAGAGTCTGTTCAAACTGTCCATCGCACCTCTGCCGGTTTCATCGCCTGCGGCCGAGGCTGTGGCGAGCAACTCGACGTTGGCGGCATCGCCCAGAACCGCGAGCGCTTCAATAGCGGCAAGACGAACGGGTCCGTTGTCGCTTGCGGCCGCTTTTGCAACGATCGGGGCTGCGGTTTTGTCGCCGCGCGCTTCGAGGGCGCTTAGCAGCACGATCTGAGCATCGGCGCCGAGATTCTCAAGCTGCTCGGCAAGAGCCTTGGTGACAGCCGTACCGGGCATCTCCGTCATGAACTTGCCCGCGGCGCGCTGGAGGTCGAGGTCCTTGTCACTGAGAAGGGTCAGCACAACGGGCACGGCCTCGTCTTTTTCGGCCTGGACAAAGCCTTTGTAAGCGGCGATCCGTACCCATGTGCTGTTGTCCGCCGAGATCATTTTGCGATAGATTGCCGCGGCCTCGCCATTTTGTCCCTCGGCGAGCATGCTGTCTGCACACATCAGGTGCGCATCGTCACGCGCGTTGGTGAGTTCAGCCGGCACTTTGGCCCCTGCCAGCATGTTGGCCGCCTGCGGACCGCCGATTCTTCCCAATGCCCCAATCGCGGCGCGAGCTATTTCCTTGTTGCCGGCGGTCACGAGCTTGGCGAGTTCCGGCACGGCCGGGCGGTCGCCGCGCTGACCGATCGAACCGATGACGCCAATCTTGAGACTGCCCTCCAACTCGGGCAGCGCTTTGCGCAGAGCGGCGCCGGCTTCGGGGGCGGGCATATGCTGAAGTGCAAACCTCGCCATGTGCGAGAGCTTCTCGTCGGCGAGCAATTTAGAAAGTGCCGGTACGGATTGAGCCGAGCCGACCCGTCGCAGCATGCGGCAGATGAACTGCTTGCCGGCAAACGTGGTCTTGGGCAATTCCAGAGCTTTGAGCAATCTTTCCTCGACCTGTGGGAACACCGACGGCCGGAGGTTTCGAATCTCTTCTTCGATCGCCGCCAGGGCCCGCCGGGACTTGCCAAAGTCGTATTCTTCTATGGCGTTATAGTCGACCGAGACGGTTGAACGAAGGCTAACCTTGTCCGCAGTCGGAAAATCCTCGGGGACTTCTATTTGTGTCACTTGCCCGGTGGCGGCCCACTCGGTGCCGCGCTGGAAGGTCACGATAAATCCAATGCAGCGCAACTGCTCGGCGGCGTGACCAAGGGCCGTGTGGAAGACTCTTCCTTTGCCGTAGCGCACGGTGAACAGCATCGGTTCGTGCTCGCCCGTGCCTTTCTGCGCCGGATCGGCGTAGGCGGTTGCGAGGACCTGCACATTCTTGGCGGGGCCCCGCAGTTCGCTGTAGAGTTCGTCCTTTGTATGCATCCACTTTTCGGGAAGGCCTGCGGTGATAGCGTGGTGGCGGTCTCTGGTAATGATTTGGAAATCGTGCTGAGGGCCGTGGCTTCCACCACGGCCGGGCGAGTGGTCCATGACGACTTTGCCGTCGCGGTAGCGGATCTTTGGCCCGGACTTTTCGTTTCGGCCGCCCCATCCGCCGACGGCGATCATTTCGTTCCATTCCTTCCATTTGGGAAACGCGTTGTCCGCCGCATGGAAGATGACGAGGCCGCCACCGCTGCTCATGTACTTGACCAGCCCATCCTGGGTCTCTTTGGGCCATTCGTCACCCGTATAGTTTGCGACAATGACGTCGTACTTCGCGAAGTCCGGCTTGAAAGAATCCATCGGTTGTTTCTTGGCCGGCGAGGTCGCCACGTCCACAGTGAAAAGGCCGGTTTCTTCCAGCAAGCTCTTGAGAACAGGAGTGGTGCTTTTCCAGTCGTGGTTGTTCTGGCCGTCAACAATCAGAGCCTTTAGCGGGTCCTTCCTGTTCTTGCCGGTGAGATCCTGAATTCGGATGTTGCGCCATTTGATCTTCTTGCCGGCCTGTTCGGAGCCGTGGACCTGAAGAGCGATGAAACCGGTGGAGGTGATATCATCTTTCAAATCTGCGGCGGGCACGCCGTTGACCCATGTGCGCATTCTGTCGCCGATAGCCTCGATACGGTAGTGGTTCCACTGATTCTGCTTGAAGGCTGCCCGGGCTGGAGGGTCCTTGGTCAGATTGCTGAGCCAGCCCCGACGGGATTCGTCATAGATGCCGCCCGACCAGGATCGAGGGGCCGTTTCCGGGGCGGCCTGGCCATTGGCCAGCAGGTTCTTCGGGTCTCCTTTGTAGGGCCCTGTGCCCGGGTCGATTTCGACCTGATAGCCGTGGACAGTAGAGTTTTTATAGTGCTTCCAGCTATGACTGCGGATCTGAATACCGGAGTTCATGTCCGGCTCTACAAGGAACTCCAGCTCCAGGACAAAGTCGGTGTACATTTTCTCGGTGCATAGAAAACTGTTCGGCGTCTTGAGCACCGTGGTTCCGACTATCATTGCGTCCTCGACGGCGTAATTTGCCTTTCCGCCGCGTTGGATCCAGCCGTTGAGGGTCTTGCCGTCAAAGAGATTCTGCCAGTCCTCGCCGGCGGCGAAGGACATGCTCGATAGCGAAACACACGCCAGGCCGAATACGAGTAATATCGCTGTTAGTCTTCTCATTTTCATACTCCTTAGCACCCGAATTAGCGAATGTCGTTTACAGGACCCACGGTTCTCGATAGGACCTACCGAGCAGTGCGCCGGCTTCGGCGTCACCTACGATCTCTTCCTTTTCGGGGTCCCATTTGATCTTGCGTCCCGTGAGCATGGCGATCTCGCCGAGCAGGCCCACGCTGATAGAGCGATGCCCCACTTCCGCCGGACAGATCGTGAGCTTGCGGCTCTTGACGCAATCGAGGAAGTTCTGCTGGTGGTCCCTGCTCTCATAGAGCCTTGTTTCATTGGGGCCGATGTCCTCCTGCAATATCTTCTCATCCGATGCGCGCAATCCGCCGCGGTTGACATGTATCCACCCGGTCTCGCCGTACCACTTTGCGCCTTGGGTGAGTCGTGTGTTATTGGCGACGGTCATTACAATGCCGTCGGCGTATTTGCAGGCGAACTTGTATTCGCTGGGGACATTGTAAAGACCCTCGTTGGGATAGTTGCCGGTACCCTCGACTTCCACAGGCCCCGTGCGGTCCCAGCCCATACCCCAGTGTGCGATGTCGATGTGGTGCCCGGCCCAGTCGGTGAGCTGGCCGCCGGAGTAGTCCATGATCCATCGCCAGTTCGAGTGGACCACGCCTCGGTAGGGGACATAGGGGGCCGGGCCGAGCCAGAAGTTCCAATCGAGACCTTCCGGAGGTTTCTGAATGCCCTTGACGTCTGTGCCGCCGCCTGTGGGCAGGCCCACTTCGACCTTGAGAATCTTTCCGATGCGACCGTTGCGAACGAGTTCACATGCCCGGCGGAACTTGTAGTCCGACCGTTGCTGGCTTCCCGTCTGCCAGACTCGCCCGTAGCGATGAACCGCGTCGCAGATGGCGCGTCCTTCCCGGATCGAGCGAGCGAACGGTTTTTGCCCGTGGATGTCCAGACCCGCACGGGCCGCTTCGATGGCGGGAATTGCATGCCAGTGATCGGGCATTGCCAACTGTACGGCATCGAGATCGCCGCGACCGATCAGCTCACGAAAATCGATGTGGGCTCCGCAGTCGCTGTTGCCGTACTTTTGGTCTACTATCTTTTTGGCGTCGTCAAGATGACCTTTGTCAACGTCGCAGACAGCCACCATCTGCACTTGCGACCTGCTCAAAAAGCCCCGCATGTCACCGGTCCCCTGTGAGCCGACACCTATCGCTCCCATGACTATCCGGTTGCTTGGGGCGTTGGCGCCAAAGACCGTTGCCGGAACAATCGTCGGCAGGGCGACGGCCGCACCCGCGGCAGTGACAGTTCCTCTCAGGAAACTCCTGCGATTCATCAACTTTTGTCCGTTCATAGTACTCTCCTATTCAAGATTCACCGGGGCGTCCCATGAAGACGCAGTATTGTCGCAGGCCCAGTCTCGTCGTATTATCGTATCGGAGATTCCAGTCTTTTGCAAGATGTTGCTTTATTTACAGGCTATTCCTTGACTTGCAGCCTCGAACCGATTATACTCAAATGTCGGCCTGCAACTGTGCCAGATAGACAGACAGGAGTCGCCATTATGAGCAAACGAAGCGGTTTCACCCTGATAGAGCTCCTGGTCGTAATCGCCATCATTGCGCTTTTGATGGCGATACTGATGCCGGCGCTCCAGCGGGTCAAGGAGCAGGCCCGGATGATTGGTTGCCAGGCCAACCTCAAGCAGTGGACCCTGATTTTCTCGATGTACGCCGGCGATAACGACCAGAAGTTCCCCGGTTGGCTCGATTCGCCCGAACCCTGGCCCGAGCAGCTCAAGGCCCTATGGCCCCAGCATCGCGACACAAACGACCTTTTCATGTGCCCTATGGCCAAAAAGCCCACCGTCAAGAACCTGGGCGCAAGCATCTGGAATATAGGCGGCACGTATTCCGCCTGGTCGCTGCGCAGCAACGCCAGCCGGGTGCGGGTCGATTGCAGCTACGGCGTCAATATCTGGGCCCAATCCGTGCCGGGCCCCGATTCCGACGCCAGATACTGGCAAACCGTCCCCGGCAAAGGGGCCGGCAACATCCCAATGCTGACCGACAGTGTCTTCTGGTGGGCGTGCCGTCAGAGCGTGGGCGAGCCGCCCCAGTTCCAGGATACCTGGACGAATAGCTCCATGCCATGCTGCATGAACCGCCACCACGGCTTTATAACCGGCGTTTTCATGGACTGGTCCAGCCGGCGCATCGGCGTCAAGGAGCTATGGACCCTAAAGTGGCATCCCCAGTTCGCCACCACAGGCCCCTGGACCACAGCCGGCGGCGTCCAGCCTGGGAACTGGCCAGAATGGATGCGAAGCTTCAAGGACTATTAGAACCGCGAAGAAGAGACTAGACATCAACTGAATTAGACACGGATTTCACTGATTAACACCGCTATATGAGACAGGATTAACGGTGGTAAACACGGATTTCTTGCTCACCACGAAGGCACTGAGAAAGTAAAAAGGAAAAAGGAAAAAGGAAAAATTAACCACGGATTACGCGGATTTCACGGTTTTGGATTTGCCACTGAGAACGCAGAACAATAATCAATAATCAATAATCAATTGCATGGTCCCATCCAAAAACCTTTTCAAACACCCCCCAGCCGCAGCCTGTCCCTTCGGTTACTCTCAGGGCAGGTTGTGAACGCAGTCGAATGGGCCAGATGGTTCCCTGAAATATTGAACAATAGTCAATATCGAAGATCCCGATTTGTCGGGAGTCAATTACAAGGGCCACGGATTCTACGGATTTTTGAACGAATAACGAATAACTATTTTAAGCACTAATCTTCTCTAATCCTCTCTAATCAACTGAAAAACCAAAAACCAACAACGAACAACGCTATCCGTCATTATCGCCTTCCATCACTATCCATTGTCAATTATCCATTGTCCATTGGTAACAGCCGCCTGATGCTTTTGTGGATTTCGACGCTAACTACTATTTGCAGGCCCAAATGGACCGTGACACCTGCCCCGAAAGTGAGATGGTAAACAATACTATCATAGACCGTGCATATGGATGTAACCTGAAGACAATTGCAGTTCAATCATCCCTGCTCTGCAATCGCTAAGTTCTAACTTAAGGGCAGGCCCCATAAGTCTCCTGGTTAATATGCCGACACACAGGACAATAAAAAACACCATAGTGCCGGTGAGCCAGTCGGCATGGATGAAGCTCAGTGCAATCAGGCCCGGCGTGAAGGTGCCGACGGTTTGTGTGCCGATGATATTGCGAAATATTGTTGTTATAAGTGCTGCTAAAGGTAAGAGAAGTATCAGAGACACTATTTCCTGCATACTCGGCGGTAATCGAGTCAAATCGATAATGTTCCATAATCCTCTGTCTTGTGAAGAAGCCAAAGAAGAAGTAAGCAGTCGACTGATGGAGTACTCGGATTGATAGCCGGAGGTCTGGATACCCCTGACGATGTCGATGCTGTCACGACTGACGGGCAGAAAAGTAATTGGCAGTTGTACGGAATAACCATTCTCAGGATCATAAGCCTGC
>JADHXR010000098.1 GCA_016782865.1 Phycisphaerae bacterium | reverse complement strand
GATCCCAAGAAGTTAGGTAGTGTGAAGCTGCGACGCAAGAATTTGCCAACGTCAATTTTTGTGCCATTTTGGCAGATTCACCCCGCCTCGACCCGGCCCGGTGCGATTTGTCCCTAAATTGGCTCTGAATTGGGGCTGCGTCCAGACTTCATCGGGACTCCGATCGCCAATGACGACGTGCCAGCTCTCAGCCTTGTTGCGGATTGTCCTGGTTGAGGGCTGAGCGGATGATTTGTGCTCGCAGCGCGTCTCTGTGGGTGGGGTCGAGTGACTTTCCATAGTTCAACTGGAGGTGAGCGGGCAGGGTGAGCATGAAGAGGCGATTTATCTTCGCAATGGAACTGCCGGAAGTCTCGGCGGCATCGTTGTCTACGCCGCAGAGCATGCGGAGCTTTTCTATCGCCGGGGTCGAGGCCCCCATGTGCCGATGCATGTTGATACCCAAACGCAGGTGGCTCAGGAGGAACAGCGCCTCCTGCGAGCTTATCAGATGGGCGTTCTGAAGCAGCGCCATCGCCCGGGAGATCTTGTCGTCTAGAATGTCGGACTGGTTGGAAAGCAGTTGCGACCTGGCGGCGTTTTCGTAGGCGACTATTTCGGGGATGATCGTGCTCTCGAATTGCGAGACTATGTCCGAATCCGAGACTCCGAGCGTGACCTGGTTGGACAACTGGTAAAGGTCGCTGGCCGCTTCGGTTCCCTCGCCGAAGAGCCCGCGCACGGCCAGGCTCATGTCCTTGGCGGCGTTGAAGAATTTCTCTATCTGGCCCGTCATCTTCAGAGCGGGCAGATGAAGCATTACCGAGACCCTTATTCCGGTGCCCAGGTTGGTGGGGCAAGCGGTGAGGTACCCGTAGCGAGGGCTGAAGGCGAACTCGACTTTTTGCTCTATCATATCGTCGATGCGGTTTATCTGCTCGGCACAATCTGACAACTGGCAGCCGGCCTTTAGAACCTGGATTCGCAGGTGGTCCTCTTCGTTGATCATAGCCGTGAAGAATTCCCGCTCGGCGATAACGGCGCCGCGAGGGCCTTTGCCGAAGGCGTGGTGCCGGCTGATAAGGTGACGTTCCACAAGGAAATGTTTGTTCAGAGTCGGAGCCTCGTCCACGCTGACATAAAAGACCTTGTCGCCGAGATCGAGCGAGGTTATAATGTTTTTGAGCTTGTTGAGTATCTCGGTTTTCTCAGCGGTCGAACATCGGCTCAGAAATTTGTAGCCTGCGAGATTCCTGGCCAGACGGATGCGCGATGACATTATGATGTCACCCAATGGGCCGGACCCGTTGAACCACTCGTTTATGTCATTGCTTATGTCGGTCAGCTTCATATTACTTATCGGCTGCAGAGCACAGCCCTGCTATTTTTCGGTTTCGTTTATTTGGTCCCGCAATTTGGCGGCCAGCTCGTAGTCTTCGTTTCTCACGGCCACATCGAGCTGCTGCCGGAGGTTCAAAAGCTCCATCTGCTCTTTCGTATCCACCGGCGTACTCGAAGGAACTTTGCCCCTGTGAGTTGTGTTGCCGTCGTGGGCCTTCTCTATCAGCGGACCAAGCATTTTCTCGAAGACCTCGTAATCACCCGGACAACCCAACGTTCCTTCTTTCTGGAATTGAGCGAGCGTATAACCGCAATTCGGACAGACAAGCTCGGTCTCCGAGGGGCCGGCAAGCTCATCTTCCGTCGGCTGCGAGGCAAGCAGATTGCTGAGCAGCTCATTTATCGGGATGTGGCTCCTGACAGCTATGTCCTGCTCGACGGCACAATGCTCACAAACGTGGATTTCAGTGCGAACTCCGTCGGCGATCTCAGTCAGGTGAATAGTCGCATCGTTCTTGCTGCAAATTTGACACTGCATAATAGACTCGGTTCTCGATTTTCTGTTTCGGCGAACACCCCGTTGGAAATGCCCGCCCCGGGCCTACAAGGCCCGACCTCTTGTCATTATACCATAGAAAGCTTCTTCTGCAACAAGTCAAAAAAAGCACATTGGAACGGCACTCCGAAGATAATCGACAAATTTGGATATCCACTATAGGACGAACGATCTATTCGGCAAATTTTGCCGAACAACCCGGCTCCTCGACTACCTTGATACTTTGTAGTTCCACCCCCCCGGGCAATCCTACCCGGAGTTTATCATATATATACATAGCTACGTTTTCGGCCGACGGGCTGTTCTGGCGAAAATGCTCGACCTCGCTAAGCACTGTGTTGCCAAGCTCGGCCGTCACATTCTCGACAATTTCCCTGAGCGTCCGAAAGTCCATCACGACTCCCGTATCGTCGAGCTTTTCGCTGCTGACGGCGGTGGTAACCACCCAATCATGGCCGTGAGCCGGCTCCTTCGAGCCGTTCGGCAGGACCAACTGATGCGACGCCTGGAAGTGTGTTTCGACCGTGATTGTAAACATGCCCTACAGTCTGCGATCAGCCCCTCAGGTCACCGGATTTTTTTTTCACGTGTTCGAAAATGTTTTTCGGAATCAAATTCGACAGATCTCCTCCCAGCGAGGCGACCTCGCGAATCAGAGTCGAACTGGTGAAGCCGAACTGCTCGCTGGTCATTATAAAGATCGTTTCGATCCCTGCGACGGCACGGTTGGTCATGGCGAGCTGGAACTCGTATTGAACGTCGGTAAGACTGCGCAGCCCGCGCAGGATGACATCCGCCTTCTTGCGGGCCGCATATGCGACCGTCAGCCCTTCGAAACTTTCCACCAAGACACCCGACATGTTCTTCTCTTCGAGCAGCTCGGCGATCATCTCCACTCGCTCTTCGGGCGTAAAGAGCTGGTTCTTGACCGGACTTCGCCCTACAGCAACGACAAGCTCGTCAAAAAGCTTCATACCGCGCTCGATAACATCCAGATGCCCGTTCGTAAGTGGATCGAACGAGCCCGGGAAAATCGCTCTTACGTGCTTCTTGTCCATCAGCCATACCTTTCTCGTCAAAAAAACGACTCCCACATTATACTGAGCCAGCCACATTCAATCAAGGATTCGCGCAAAGCCAAAACCGGCGGTTTCTACCAAGGTATGGAAGCAGCCCGGTTTCTGCGGCTGAAACCGTCATTGGGCGTTCTTCAGTTTTTCACCCACTCATTGAGCCAGCCTATTACTGTCTCGTGCCAGAGGATGGAATTCGCCGGCTTTAGGATCCAGTGGTTTTCGTCGGGGAAGTAGAGCAGTTTGCTCGGGATCCCCCGTCGCTGTAGGGCGTTGAATGTCGCCAGGCCCTGGGTGTCGGCTACTCTGAAGTCCAGCGCACCGTGGATGACTAACATCGGCGTCTTCCAGTTCTTGACGAAATTGACCGGATTGTGCTTTTCGTAACCGGCCGGATTGTCCCAGGGTGTGCCGAGATGGTCCCACTCGCCGAACCAAAGCTCCTCGGTATCGTAGTACGCCATCCGTTCACAGAGATTGCCGTCGTGGTTGACCATGCAGCGAAAACGGTCGGGCCAATTGCCCGCTATCCAGTTAATCATAAAACCGCCGAACGAGGCGCCTAGGGCGCCGACTTTGTTGCCATCCATCCAGGCGTAGCGCTTCAGTGCGGCAGCCAGACCTTTCTGCAAATCCTCCAGGGGCTTGCCGCCCCAGTCGCCCCGGATTGAATCGCAGAACGCCTGCCCGTACCCGGTGGAGCCGTGGAAATCCACCATGACGGCAGCGTAGCCCGCCCCGGCGTAGGCCTGAGGGTTCCAGCGATAGTGAAAACTGTTGCCGAACGAGCCCTGCGGTCCACCATGGATCATAAAGGCCACGGGGTATTTCTTCCTGGCGTCAAAATCGATAGGCTTAACGATATAGCAATGGACCGTTTCGCCGTTCCACCCGGCGAAGGTGAACTGCTCGTAGTCACCCATGCGGACGGCGGCGATCTTCTCTGAGTTGATAGTTGTGATTCTTCGCACGTCGCTGCCGTCAGGTTTAACGCTATAGAATTCTACAGGCGAGCGCAGGGTATCCATACCGTAGACAATTCTCGAGCCTGCTACGCCCGGCGAGCGAATACTGCCTTCTCTCAGTACGGTCTCGGCTGCGCCGGTTCTCACATCAACGGCAAACAGAGAACGCTGCCCTAAGTTGGTCGCCGTAGCATATATCGTCTTTCCGTCTGCGGAGAAGCAAACCGATGACGGGCTTCGGTCCCAACTCTCGGTGAGGACACGTTCTGCACCGCCCGGCCAACGGCGAAGCACGATTCTCAGGCGGTCCGATTCATAACCAGGTTTGGCCATTGCCAGGTACGCGAGAATCTTGCCGTCCGGAGAGAAGACCGGACTCGTGTCCCAAGCCTTGTTCTTCTCAGTCAGACATCTCGGTCGCCCGGAACCGTCGACGGGCGCCAGGTAAAGATCGAAGTCCGTCGACCACGGTTCTTCTGCGCCCACATCACGGGCGGAAAAGATAATGCCTTTGCCGTCCGGCGTGAACGTAATTTCCTCAGGTCCCCCGAATGGCTTGGAGGGAGTGTCTGCATCCATGTCACGCATCACATCGACTGCATCGCCTCCGGCGGCGGGCATCACAAACAGGTGCGACCGCCGGCCATCTTTCCAGGTATCCCAGTGCCGGACAAAGATTCGCTCGTAAACGCGCCCGGTTGTCTTTGCCTTCTCGATTTCATCGAGCCTGTCCTTTGTCTCGCTCGGCGTACTGCGATCCGGGAAGACCTCCATCGTAAAAGCAATGTGCTCGCCGCCGCGGGAGACGACCAGATTCCCGACATCAAGAGGCTCATCGGTCACCTGCTCGGCTTCCCCACCGTCAATGGCAATGCGCCAAATCTGCGCAGAATCCGAGCGGGCCGAAATAAACCGGATCGATCTGCCGTCCGGCGCCCAGCGAGGATTGGAATCGGCCGCCTGATGGGACGTCAGCCGGCGAAGATTAGTCCCATCGGCGCCAACGAGCCACAAATCGGTCCGCCCTTTGTTCGCTTCGAGATCGGTTTGGCGCCTCACGAAAACAACCGACTCGCCATCCGGCGAGACCTGCGGATCGGAAAGCCGATCCATCGCCAGCATATCGTGGACGGAAAACGGATGAGTCTCGGCCAGAGCAGCCGCAACGGCGGACTCGGCACTCACCAACAACAGAACAAACAAGAACAAACGCATCAAACGCATAATTCTCTCCTTACCAGGCAGAAGCCGGAACAAGAAATTTCCAAACGCACATGTAAACTCAAAGAACAAAAAACGGACTGTTTCAGGCAGAATCCATTTTTTCGTTGGCTTTGTCATCTTCTCCGGTCAGCGTAACCGGGATATCGAGCCAGAACGTTGAGCCTTTCTTGCGCCTCTTTGGCGGGCTCTCCATGCCGATACTGCCGGCCAGCATCGCGCCTAATTCGGTGCTGATGGCGAGCCCCAGCCCGCTACCGGTCGATTCGCGGGTGATCGAGCCGTCGACTTGGCGGAATTTCTCGAATATCTTCTCTTTGTCGCAACCCGCCACACCACAGCCGGAATCGGTTACGGCGATCCGGATCATCCGCCCCTCGGGCCCGGTGCTTTGCGTCCCAGGCGATGGGAATATCGCCTGAATCTCGATCATGCCCCGAGCCGGTGTGAACTTCACGGCGTTACTGAGGAAATTGTACAGTATCTGCCGGACCCTGCCGACATCGGTCACGAGCATCGGCAAATCCGAATCGACAGACAATTTGACTTTGATTTTCTTCTCCTCGGCCAGCAGTGAGAACTCGGAAGCAACAGCTTCGAGCAGATCGGCTGCGGAGGTCTTTTCCATGTGCAGATCCATTTTCCCGGCGCGCGCTTTCGCCAGGTCCAGCAGGTCGTTGATCATGTTCAAAAGGCTGTTTCCGCTGGTGATAATGTTCTCGGCATATCTTTGCGCCTTGGCCTTCTGCAATCCGACAGGTTTTTCCCGCAGGACCTGGGCGAAACCCAGAATCGCATTGAGCGGCGTTCTAAACTCGTGTGAGATGTTAGCCAAAAACTCGCTCTTTATCTTGTTCGCCTTGAATAGCTCGATATTTCGCCCCGAAAGCTCGGCTATCTTGGCGTCGAGCTGTTTGTTTGCCTGGCGCAGTTTCTGCTGAGTCGCCTGTATCACGTCGAGCATGTTATTGAGTGCCGTGGCCAACTTCTCGTATTCGTCCCGCGTGGCGATCGCGCTTCTTGTTTCGAGATTTCCCTCGGCAACATTATTCGCGAGCGCCCGCAGTTGCCGGATGGGCCGCAGAATCAGACGTTGTGTTATTACATAGAAGGTGACAATCGCCCCGGTGCCGCCTATCAGACCGGCCACGATAATCCAGATCCGATTCATAAAGACCGTGTTGTTCCTTTCACCGGCGAGGCCCCGGGACCGGATGAGGGCCGCACCGATAGGCTTGTTCAGATCGAACGGACTCGCGGTGCCCTGTTGAGTGTGACAACTTATGCAGCTATCGGTAGCCCTGAAAATTCGTATATAGTTGCTCTCAGAACCACCCTGGCCCTTGGGAAAAAAGATATGATCGTCTCTGTCCTGGTCGCCTATGAGCTTCTCGATCTCTTTTTCGGTTTCTTCGGTCAATTCCGGCAGGCCGTTTACATCCTGTTCCGTGAAGCGAATCCAGCTTATCTCGTTATCATTCGGATCTCGCTGTCGTCCGGCCTCGTCAAGCACCGAAAGTGTCTGGCTGGCTCCCTTCAGTTGGAAGTGTCGGTCGAGCAGCACTTTCGATCTCGATCGTTCGGCATCGAGCAGGCCCTTTGTGGTGAGCTTGCCCATCCAGATGTAGGGGATCGAAAGCGCCAGCGTCAGCACGAGTATCACCGCCGCCCCGAAGGTGGCCTGCACCTTCCTCGCCAGCGACAACGGCCAGATCCGCTTGACCTTCGCGAGCCCCTTCTTAATGTGACGTAGATCGATCGGCATAAAATTAGAACCTGCCCCCAGGCTGTCACTTATGCTCGTCTGTTTCCTGCTCGATTGCGTGTGAGTGTTTCTGCATGCGAAGGTTAAGCTCGTCAAGCTGTTTGGCGTCCACCTCGCTCGGGGCGTCGGTCAGGAGACATTGGCCCCGCTGGGTTTTCGGAAACGCGATGACATCTCGAATATTCTCGGTGCCGGTTAGCAGCATGACTACGCGGTCGAGACCGAAAGCTATTCCGCCGTGAGGGGGGGCGCCGTATTCGAGGGCCTTCAGGAAGAACCCAAACCGCTGCCGGGCCTGCTCTCGGGAGATGTTGAGCAGGTCGAAAACCTTCTGCTGGACCGCCGGATCGTGAATACGAACGCTGCCCCCGCCGATTTCCGAGCCGTTGACGACAATGTCGTACGCCTGCGAACAGATGTTCCCCGGGTCGGTTTCGAGCTTGCCCAAATCCTCTTCGACGGGAGACGTAAACGGATGATGCAACGGATCGTAACGCTTTTCGCCCTGGCTCCACTCGAACAGCGGAAAGTCCACTATCCACACAAACTCGAATAGTTTCGGATCATACAGCTCCAGATCGCGGGCGAGTTTGCACCGTAGCGGCGCCAGGGCCTTGTTGGCGGCTTCTTCACTGTCGGCAACGAACAGGAGCAGGTCCCCATCCTTTGCATTGAAGCGTTCTATCAACTGCTGCTGCAAATCCTCGCCGAAGAATTTTGCACAGCCACCGAGTAGTGAGAGCTTGCCGTCTTCGGACTTGACCTTGGCCCAGGCCAATCCCTTTGCGCCATAGTCACCTGCGAAACTGGTGAGCGTCTTTTCGATGTCGCTTCGGGAATACTTCTCACCGCCGGTGGCGCAAAGTCCCTTGACTATGCCGCCGTTGTCAATGGTCCCGGTGAAGACCTTGAACGTGCTCTGCTTGGCTAAGTCGTAAATGTCCTTTAACTTCATATCGAAACGCAGGTCCGGCCTGTCGGTGCCGTAGTCGTTCATAGCGTCATTGTACGTCATTCGCCGTATCGGCAGCGGGACGTCCACATCCAATATCTGTTTCCAGATTCGCGCGACCAGCCTCGAATGGACCGCGATGACATCGTTGCTGTCGACGAAGCTCATCTCGACGTCGATCTGTGTGAACTCCGCCTGCCTGTCGGCGCGCGGGTCCTCATCGCGGAAGCATCGCACGATCTGGAAGTACTTATCGACGCCGCTGACCATGAGAATCTGCTTGAAGAGCTGCGGCGATTGCGGCAGAGCGTAGAAGCAGTTCTTGCTCAGCCTGCTCGGCACAAGAAAGTCCCTCGCCCCTTCCGGCGTGCTCTTGGCCAGCATCGGCGTCTCAATCTCCCAGAAACCCAGCTTGTCAAAAAAATCCCGCACGAGCGTCGTCACACAATGACGGGTGCGCAGCTTGCTCTGCATCTCAGGCCGGCGAAGATCGATATACCGATTGATAAGCCTTAGCTCCTCACCCGTCTTGTCGGCAGTGTCGATTTCAAACGGCGGTGTCTTCGACCTATTCAGGACCTCGAGCCGCTCGGCGGCGATCTCGATCTGGCCGGTCGCCAACTTCGGATTCGCCATCCCTTCGCTTCGGGGCTGTACAACCCCCTCGGCGGCAATCACCCATTCACAGCGGGCCGTCCTGGCCAGCTTGTGAACGTCGGGCTGCATTTCAGGATTGAAGACTATCTGCGTCAGGCCTTCCCGGTCGCGCAGATCGATGAATACCAAATTGCCGTGATCGCGATAGGAATGAACCCACCCCGCTAACGTAACCTTCGCACCGGCGTCATCCAACCGAAGCTGGGCACAATTGTGCGTTCTCTTGAGCATCACAAAATCTTTCTTAAATAAAATTGAACTAACCTGCCGCATCGCAGGAAGACGCCAGCAGTCTGGATTCCCGCTTTCGCGGGAATGACAGAAGAAGAGGATAGCCGAACAGCCCCCATTCGTCAATAACGGCTTTTGATAATCCTCAGCATATGCTTCTGCCCCAAATATGGTCAAATCCTCCGTGCATTTCCAGCATGACACGGAAAGTCAGTCAGTTCTGGCGGTCAGGGTAGTAGTTGGCTCTTCTTTAGCAGGCCGGCTTTAGTGGAGTCTACGGTGACGGTGAATTGGCCTTTGCCCTCGACGATGAATTGTACGCGGACCGCGCTCATGCCTTCGATGGTGTCAAGCTCCACTCGCTCGGGACGGCGCTCGACAGCCTGGACGCGTTTGAAGAATCGGTCCGTCACCCGACCGGCCGACAGTACGCGAAGATTGTCGCCTTCTATGGAGACAATGTCGGGCGCACTGACGTGATGCGCTACGTCCTGACCGGTTCTCGTTGGGATCAATCGCTGATTTTCGATGGTGACCCAGATTTTGTACAAGTTTTCGCCGAGCTTTTCTGTCGTAATGTCGCTGATTTCGATCAGCGGCATCATTTCGGCATGGTACAGTGTGAATGCCATGTTGCGGTGCAGCTCTTCTTCGAGCAAGAACGAAGGCGGTATCCGGCCCCATTCTTTTTTCTCTCCGCCGATTTCAATTGTGCCGTACGTCGGATGCTCATACTCGCGCCAGGGGACAACGCCTTCACCCATCAGCACGTATTCCATGAACTCTGCCTCCTGCTCATCCGAAGGTGAACTCGGTGTCCTGTACAGGTTCCTCGATGTCCACAGCTCATTAGCGAACGAGAGAATGCCCCGTCCGCCGTAGAGCCAGTCCAGCGAGCTTCCCCACGCCGGATAGAGATCGTCCCAGAGAATATACGAGCGGTAAAAGGGCAGCATCGTCTCTCCCCGCTGGGAGATAAGCGCCAGCACCCTCTCATCCCGGCTGTGCATCGCGCCACCCTCACGGCCCGGGCCGCGCAAGATCATGCCGCCTGAATTGTGGTAACACTGCGCCGCCGCGATATTGGGATGGGCCAGAACAAACTCGGACACCGCGCGAGTCTCCGGCTGAGAGAACGGATACTCCATAGCTCCGTGCTGAATGTAGTTCGGCTGCCAGTCGTATCCCCAGTTGCGATTCATGTCGTAACCGCCCCGGCGATCTTCATTTATCCGACCGTCACCGTCATTGTCGATCCCCTCGGAACCAAGGAGACTATATTCCCCTCGCTCGTCCGGTTCGGCCCTGACCATCAGGTACTCGGGATAATCGGTATGCAGCTTGTACCGTCCGTGCGGATCTTTGATGCGCATCATCGTGATAAGACCGTCACCGTTGAGGTCCTCGCTGTCGTCTTCGTCGGCAAGACCGTCACCGTCGTCGTCCGTCGGTTCGGCGCCCGATCGGGCCGAACCTCCGCGATGAAGCCACAAATCGCGGCCGTCGGGATTGATTGTCGCCAGCAGATAGAAGACACGCTCGTCGAGCAGTGATGTCACTTTATCGAGCTGGCCGTATTGATGGCAAAGATACCACGCCGTGTAAGCAACTGTCTCGCTTGTCTGAACTTCGTTGCCGTGAATGTTGCCGTCGATATACATCCCGGGCTTGCGATCAGGATCGCCAACGTTGCGCGCCGTCACTTCCAGACACCAGATATCCCTGCCCTGGGTTGACTTGCCTATAGAATAGAGTTTGGTCAGCTCGGGGAATGCTTTGTGAAGCCGTGAAAGAATAGCTGAAAGCCCCGCGTGATCGTAAAACCGGTTCCACGCCACCTGGACCTTACGCTCGGCGGATATCCCCAGCGCGGGAAATGAATGCCTGGCGGGATTACCTGCTTTCGGCTTGCGGCTGCGGGCGTTGCCCAGGCTTGTTTGCCCAAAAGCCACAAGAGCAAAGAGGCATAAAAAGAGGCATAATAGGATGGCGATATATCGCTTGGATACGATTCGGTGCTTCATAAGAAAGACCCTTGATACTACGGAACATTCTCGGCGTGCTGACTCACTTAGCATCCGGCAGCTCGATGGTGCCTTCGACCCGCCCGCCTAACATCGAGACGACTTCGAAGCCGATCTTCTTACGGTCCGGCGCCTTGATTGTGTAGCGTGCCTCAACCACCCCGCCGCTTCCCCGGATCGTCGGCAAGGTTGTAAACCTCGCTCCGGAGAGAAAATATTTGTCGTCCAAATCCACGACCAACCGGGTCGGATGAACCTCGCGCGTTGTTAGGCCCTGCGCCAGCGAAGTAGGCAAAAATCCGGTGTTCTCCACCTCAATCTTGACCTCATACACCGACAGGCCCAAATGCCGGGTTTCGATCTTCCGTACGCCTATGCGTGGCAGTCTCTGTGCCGCTGTCGTCAGGAAGTTTATGTGTTTGGCCGTGACCTGCTCGACCATCGCAGCCGGAGGATTGGTCAGGGCGAAAGGAACATATCCACCGACCTCTACCCTTCGATTCGGAAAATCAGGATGCTCGACCGGGCGCCATTTGACGAAGGCCTTCGCCGCATTTTCATCGAACCACTTCAACTCTTTGCGCTCCTTCTCATTGCGCTTATCATCATCGCCCCCACTCTTTCCGCTCTTGTCGGATTCGGAATTCGGCTCTTCCTTCTTCTCAGCAGCTTTGGAAAGCTCGATTGCAGTAGCCGGGCTCCATGCTCGGGCGGCTAACGAGAGCCTGCCTCGGTGATAGTACATCCAATCGCTGAATGAACCGCCCGCGGAGGCGCCCTCAAGCTCCTTGTCCAGTCCGAGTGCTGCGCGGTAGACTTCACCCATTGCTCGATAGTAGCCCACGTCATCTTCGTCAATCGCAGTCATCGGCTTTCGCCGACTGACCGGACGGGCACCTTCGGGAGTCTTCGAGAGATTGTCCGCATCGCCGTAGGTCACGACAATCCCAACATTTGGGTGCTCAACCACAAAGTCGGCAATCGCCCGCGTCTCGGCTTCACTGACCGGATGCAAACCGGCGTCAGCGCCAAAGAACTTGAAATCTTACGGAAAGTTGTGATTGAGGTTGACCCCGCCGGGGCCGTCTTCATTCCACCGCTCGTCTTTATCGTTATCAGTCCCCTCGGTAAGATAGCGCCACGCACCGACTTCACCTTTCAGATGATCGGCCTTCATGAGTAACCGGTCGTCTCTTGGATCGAGGATGTACTCGCCTTCAGTATCCTCGACGCGCATCCACGTGATCAGTCCGTCACCGTCAATATCTTCCGGACCATCCTCGTCGATCAGCCCATCGTGGTCGTCATCGGCGGGCTTCTTGTTGAGGCACATTTCAAGTTTGGGCCTGGCGAAGAAGTATTCCGCGGCATCCGGATTTAGTCGCGGGACAATATAGACGGTCGTAGTCTTGAGCAGCCTGGTGACGTCGGCGTCGCTGCCGTATCGCTCGACCAGATATTCGACCCAGGATACGGCCGTCGAGCATCCTATCAGGTCGTTACCTTCGACGCCTGCAACCACCAGCATCGCCGGGCGAGCCTTGCGATCTTGCTTAACACCTCTGCCAACCTCGAGCAGCCAGACGTTGCGTCTGCTTATCGACCGGGCAATGCTCTCAACCCGCACAAGCTCAGGATTCTGCTCGGCGAGGGACATGAGATGCCTACCGAGAGATCTGCTGCGATAATAATCTGCAGCGATGGAAACTTCAGAGCCCGCCATAATCAGGGCGACGTTCATCAACAAAAAACAAAGTGATCTGACCGCCAGCCTCAGAACGTTCAGCGACATCCAATTGTCTCCTACAAAGGTTCCGTCAATGCCGCAATGCTATCAGAATCGGGCTCTATTGCACAATTCTATTTTAGCATATTGGCAAGCTGAATGTCACCTCCGGTCGCAGCTAACATAACGGTTTTTTCGCCTGCACGCGAACATTTGTCAGTCAAGCTCGTATAATAGGGACACAAAGCCACGGGCTGAGGTATGAAACTTCACTTGCCTCCTCCTGACCTCAGCCCTTCCTTATTCTTCCGCGATCCAAACAGTTGAATCTGACATGATGCGAGTGAGAAATTGAGTGAACTTTCTGTCGAATCGGACGTAGTCATGAATAACGGATTATGGGCTGGGGTTTTTCAATCCTCCTTGCCTCAGCCCTTTTTCTTTACCTGCGCCAAACATTTTCCTTGATACAGCATGAATCTACCGGCTCTCCTGGCACCATAACCTATTGCCACTAAGGCAGTTAAGATGGGCCGAGACACCAATTCTTTTTCGCCGGAATTGATCGTTTTTTTTCAAGAATAGTATTGCTTTGGACAAAGCAATTTGATATATTGGGTTTAGTAGGTGATTAAGCTTATGATATCTTTATAGCACATTCACAGGGCTGAGGATATCTCGCTTTTTCCTCTCCCTCCGCACCTCAGCCCTGTATCCTCTTTTTCCCCATTCCGCAGCCTACTTGAAGGCCTTGTCATCCGTTTCGCCGGACTTTCCTACACCGCGCCGGGCTAAGCGCTTAAGCTCGCCCAAGTGGTTTTGATAAACGCCCCGTGGGTCGGTATTGTGCTTTTTGCACAATGATGCCGCCATACCTATCAGCTCACCCATCATGCCGCCGGTGCGCATCACGCGGACCGTTCCCAGCGCTACGTGTGTTACGCTGATGCAGCGACCCGCCATTAGCATGTTCACGACATTGCGCGAATAGAGACTGCGGTAAGGAATCGGATAGGGCTCGATCTTGGCGAACTTGGCAATCGAGCGAAATTCCTGACCAGGAAAGTGCTTGGTGTTTTTCGGATCAGGATAGTGAAGATCGATAGACCATGTGGTCGTCACGAACGCATCGGTGAATCTCTTATGACGCTGGATGTCCTGCTGCTGCAAAATCACGTCGCCCAGCAGTCTGCGGGATTCACGCTTGCCCGCGATAAAAGCGACCCATTCGAGCTTGCGGTCGGCGAATTTCGCCTTGTCTCGGCTGTGGTTCTTCAGGAAAGCCCAATTGCCGTACACCGCCCGTAGAGCGTGATCCCGGATGTATTCGAATTCGGTTATCTGGTCGCGGTTCATCCCCGCCTCCCAGTCCCAGTCTCCCCTGGTCAGATAGTGACAGCTTTCTTCATTGAACTGCAAAGCCCAGGGGCAATCCGGAAAGCTCGCAGGTTCACCACTCGCCTCGCAATACCACTGGACGGAGGCGCCCATTGTCATCTTGTCGGATTTCTCCGGCGCCAGCGATTCGTCGTTCTGGTCTCTGCTCTCACGTCCCATGCGGTAATCTGCGCCGGCCAGAAATCCGAGCGTTCCGTCACCGGTGCAGTCTGCAAACAACTCAGCGGTGAACCGCATCCGGCTGCTGTTGACAGTATGCCGGGCGACTACTGCCACAATGCGATCACCCTGCTTCTCGACTTTGAAGGCATGCATGTTCAGGTACAAATGGATGTTCTTCTCGGCCCGGACGACGTTGAGCTTTTGCTGGTCGTCGTAGTGTTTAGCGGGCTGGGCGTTTCCTCGATATCCTGTGTCGAGTTCCCTGACGACGTTGCCCAGCGCCGGGTATGGAGGTAGATTGATTTGGCCGTTCAGGTGGACGCGGACCTCCGAGCTGTTGTTGCCGCCGAGCACGGGACGGTTCTGTATCAGCGCCACCTGTAAGCCGAGCCGTGCCGCCGAGATCGCTGTGCACGTGCCGGCTATGCCGCCTCCGACCACGACCAAATCGAAATTGCCCGCATTCTGCGGCTTCTCAGACAAACCGAGCATCCCCTTGCGAAAAGCCGCCATAGGCTCACCTTCATTCGGCGGGACAAAACTCGCATCGGCCGAAAATACAATAGCATCGCATCTGCCCTCGAAGCCGGTTAGATCGTGCAGTTTAACGACGGCCGTCTTCTTGGCAATGTTGACCGTCCCGCCATCCTGCCAGTGCCATTGCGCGCCTTGAGTGCCGAATACGGTCTCAACCGCCCCGCCATCAACGATGAGCTGGAATTTGCCCGGCGATCCGGGCGCTTTCCATGGCGCGACCCAATCGCGCGTACGCACCCAGAGGCGATAGTTGCCGGGAGTCGGAAACGACACCGCCGTCGCGGCGTCCTTGACAGACTGGCCCAGGCCGTGAGCCAACAAAAAGGGCGAGCCCATCTGGTCCATGAACTGCTGGTCAATCACCCAGCCCCCGTGATTGGCAAAGCCCTCAGCCTCGACCAAAACAGTCTGCCCGCCGGCGGAAGAAACCAGAGACAAACAGGCTGACAACAACAGCCTCAGAGTGGACATTTTCTTTTTCATTGTGGCGATACCTCCAGGACTTTCGTGCCATGCTCTTGCAGTTAGCCTTGACTGTAATTGTCTGTCCTGTTGTATCCGCAAAGGTGGCTTATGTCAAGGTTTAAGTGATCCGGAGAGTTCTATTTGAACAGATGATAGAGCATGTCATTTCCTGTCGGCTAAGAATCAGCCACTCGGGCCGGATACTTCTCCCAGGGTACGGCGCCGGCTTCGATGATGTGGTTGCCAAGAGCGCCAAAGAGCTTCTGGTATATCCGGTTCCTGCTGCTCAGCGGATTCTGCTCCTGTGGGTCGTCCTTGAGATTGAAAAGCTGCATCGGTTCGAAGGGACTGTTCTGCACGAGTTTGTAGTCGCCGTAACGTGCGGCATAATACGCACGTCCGCCATAATGGCCACCCTCGCGTCGGACCCAGAACAGGAAACGATCCTCCTGCGGCTGCCGTTTGCCGAGCAGTGTCGGCAGAATACTCCGGCCGTCGATCTGGTGAGTGATGCTCGCTCCCGCAGCCTCGCAGATCGTCGGCAGCAGATCCATCGTCAGTCCGACGCGCTCGCTGCGCGTGCCGGGTTTGATCTTGCCTGGCCAGACCGCGCACATCGGCACGCGGATACCGCCCTCGTACATGTCCTGCTTGCCCGCTCGCAACGGCCCGTTGTTGGCTCCGACGCTGAGCTGGCCACCGTTGTCCGACGTGAAGATCACCAACGTATTGTCACTGGCCCCGCATGCTTTCACTGCCGCGATCACTTTGCCGATCCCGTCGTCCATATGTTCGATCAGGGCGACAAGCTTCGCCCGCTTGTCGGTCATACCGCCCTGCCGTTTTTTGACTCGTTCTAGCCAGTCGGCGGGCGGCTGGATCGGCGTGTGCGGTGCGTTATATGCGAGGTACAAAAAGAAAGGCTGCTTCGACTTGCTGCGCTCGCTGATATAATCGATCGCCCAGTCGGTGAACAGATCTGTCGCGTGACCCGGCGGGTCGATTTCTTTTTCGTTGAGCCGCATGTAGTTTATGCCGTGGCGACGATGTTTGTAGTAGTCGTCCATCATATCGCCGAGGTAGCCGCCGAAGTGGTCGAAGCCCCTGTCGTTCGGAGTGTTGGGCGATTCCAAACCGAGGTGCCATTTGCCAACGATAGCCGTGTGGTAGCCTGCCGGTTTGAGCAGCTTGGGCAAAAGCACAACGTGCGAAGGCATATGGCCCCAGTTGTTCTGCAGGTGAGTGCGGATAACGCCGGGGACGCCGACCAGATCGGGATAGCGCCCGGTAAGCAGCGAGGCGCGGGTCGGCGAGCAGACCGGACAGTTGGCGTAGAAATTGTCGAACCGCACGCCGGCCGTGACGAGCCTGTCAATGTGCGGCGTTTTCAGATCCGTCGCCCCATAACTCGATAGATCTCCGTACCCAAGGTCATCAACCATAATCATCAGGACGTTCGGCTTGCCTGGAGCACTCTGTGCCCGAGCCAAGGTGTACCCTGACGCCGCAATCGCCGCTGCACCAAATCCTGCTGCCTTCAAGAAATCACGTCTGGTCCCACCAATTCCACTCACAGCTATTCTCCTTTTTATGAAATCTTCACTGATATCTTACGAAACTCACCTTCAATAAGCGAATCCTTATTAGACTTTAGGCCCGAAGAAAAACCAAGCAACCGGATGGCTCGACGTGATCCGCAGCAGATGTGTTGCACTTCGCGTGCTAATCCGCAGTTTGTTCAGAACCTCCTGCTCGTCGAGTTCACTTGCGAACAGGTCCGCTATAAGCGCAGACTGTCTGCGGGTCAGTTTCTTTGGTGCGGCCACATCGATACCCAAGGTCAAATATCAAAATGTAAGATGCAAAGTTGAGCAAGTCATCCTCCGCCAGGCCTGGCGGGCCGGGATTCCGCAATTTGTGATTCTTGACTCTTTTTGGATTCGCTTCTTATCTCTTCTTGCGTCTCTTTCGAGGGCGGGATTGAATCGCTTTGAGATACTTCTGGCTTTTTCTCAGCTTCAATTGAAGTGCCTTGGTTTTGATCGAGCCTTCGGACCGATTGAATCGTCCGGCCAGCTCGTCGGTCGTCATGTCCGGATAAAGTTTAGCCAGCAGCTTCAGATCGTCCTCGGTCCAGTAGCGGTAGACATCTGTTTTCATCCCCATGTCATATGCTTTTTGTCTCACCGCGGTCAGAGGCCTATTGAGCCGCTCGGCGATCATCTTTATGTTGCCCAGCGGATACAGTCTCTTCAGTAGTTTGATATCATCCGGCGTCCACGACCATGGACCTTTTATCAGCTGATCTTCTGCTTCTCTTGCCATTACAAAACCTCAATCATTAGTCAACTTCCAAGCTCGTGCAAAATAAAGATCCACTTGGCTGTAAAGTTCCAAATGCAACAACGCCTTCTCCTGATTTGGCCATATCACACGATAACGGTAATTATGGAGAATTCTTGTTTGGCTGTCAAGTCAATTTGCAAGATTCTTCACAGACGTCCACGCCGGCACTGGCGCGAGATTCTCGAATCGGGCTATCTCAGGGTTGAAAGTCAGCTTGACTGTGCCGGTTCGAACATCGTCGAACCTAAAACGGCCGCCTCGCCTGCAGGCGATTGCGGAATTTCCCGCGTTGGCATACTTTTGCTGCTCTCAGACATGTCCGTCTCTTTGTTTTTCTTCTGCAAATCGCCCTTTATGGGCTGGATTTCCACATCTTAGAAAAAAATCACATTTTTCGAATTTAGCCGTCTACATTTGGCCCTTGGCAAACGCTATATATTATAAAAGAGCGGAAGTTTTCAGGTTTTCAACCGCCGCAATGGACTATTCGGTGTTTTTAGCGTTTGTAGGGAGTTATTCATGCTGCAATATGAACAGGCTCAAGACGGTCTTATGAAACTGATCTGGCTGGCCATCGAGCCGGACATTCAGGACCTCGTTGACCGTGAACTGCGGAGTTTCAGCAGGATCCCGGAGTATCATCAGCAGGCCTCAGAGCTGATTCGCCTGCGACGCCAACGCCGGGCCACCAGCGACAGAACGTGCAAGAACTGACAGGATTCGAATCACCGGTGATTATCTCAGCGATGGCCCGGCGTCTGGCCTCCCCAAGGACCTGCGACTTTGAGGAGAACAGTTCGTTTCCTCACTTAGAATCTGTGTTGGGGCTTGAATTGAGTCATCTTCCTGCAATAATTAGGAACTTCTGGGCAGATGCTTTGGAATGATGTTCGAAACAAGGGTCTCGATATGAGCGATATAGGCGATCGATTTCAGCAGGGAACAAAGTATGATCCGGGCAGAATCGGCGGGCACCAACTCAACTGGCAAGCCAAACCCCAATTGTATAAGGAGTATGCCGAGGCGACGAAGATTGAGCTTCCATCATTTCAGCCCGCTCAGGCGATGAGTTTGGGCCAGACGCTCAAACAGAGAAAGAGCGTCCGCGATTTCCAGGGCAAGCCTATCAGCAAAGGCCAACTCGCATATCTGCTCTGGGCCACCACCGGCATTCAGCGCGTCGAGGACGGATACGAGTTTCGCACGGCCCCGTCAGCCGGGGCTTTGTACCCTATAGAGACCTATCTGGTGGTCAATAATGCAAAAGGAGTCGAAGCCGGAATCTACCATTACTCTATCCGGTCTCATCAGCTCGAACAGTTAAGACGGGGGGACTTTCGTCGACAGATCACCGCAGCAGCTCTGGGCCAGGCAATGTGTGCGACGGCCTCGGTGGTCTTTGTATGGTCGGCGGTTTTTGAACGCTGCAAATGGAAGTACGGCCAGAGGGCTTACAGGTACATCTATCTCGACGCCGGCCACATCGCCGAGAACCTCGCTCTGGCGGCTGCGAGTCTCAATCGCGGTAGCTGCGAGATTGGGGCCTTGTATGACGACCAGGCAAACGCGATCGTAGGCGTCGACGGAATCGCCGAGAGCGTCATTTGCATGGCCGTGGTTGGAACCCCTGCGTGATGGCATGCGGACCTATGGAGCAGTTTTTGTATGCGTGATATGGATGAGCTTTTCAGAGCTTTGGGCAGATCTAGGTTTCGCAGCCGCTTCTTGACTCTCTGGAAAAGCTGAACATTGTCCGAAAGAAACCTTGCATTTCGTTACGGATCAAGTAAACTTCAAGCGTCAAAAGTAACGGTCAAATGTAGCTCAAGGAAGACTTTGGAAAGACAGAGGTCAGGGACGATATGTCAGCAAGAAATCCAAAAGTGGTCGTAGTTGGCGGCACGTACGTTGATATGGCAATACGTTGCGGCCAGATCCCATCGCCGGGCCAGAGCGTCACCGGCTCAGCTCTTTCTTACACCGTCGCCGGGCCGGGGCCGAACCGGGCCGTCGAGGCTGCTCTGTGCGGTTGCGAGGTCCATCTCATAAGCAAGGTCGGGGGCGATCCGTTTGCGCAGATGATCAGAGAAAGTCTGGCCGAGTTCAATGTTGATGCTGAGCACGTCTCCACCGCCGAGGCCAAGAACACCGGCGTGCTTGTGACGCTGGTCAACGCCGAGGGCGAAAATGCCGACTGTTTCTGCGCCGGCGCCAACAGCGCCCTGCAACCTTTGGACATAACTGCCGCCGAACACGTTATTTCAGAAGCCGACGTTTGTTTGATACACGGGGGATTGCCACAGGAAGCAATCGTGAGCGCCCTTCGATGCGCAGAGTTGTACGGCGTGAAAGTCATCCTCAATCCGGCAAAGCCGCTGGAGCAACCTAGTCAGAAATCGTGCGATCTTCCCATCGAGTATTTCTCGGCCGGTCTTCTTATCCTGAATTTGGACGAAGCCGCCGACATAACCGAGCAGTCCGGGGCCAACATTCGAACCGCCAAGCTGATCGGCTCGGACCTAGTCGCTCGCGGCGCAAACGATGTGGTCATAACGATGGGAAGACGCGGGTGCATGGTCGTCGACAGAAACAACGCCGACCACGTGCCGGCTTTCGAGATCGAGTCCGTAGACAACACAGGCAGGGGCGATGCCTTCGCGGGGGCATTAGCGGCCTATTACGCCGTCAAGCACGATGTTAAAGGAGCGGTCCAGTTCGCCTCGGCGGCGGGGGCTCTGGCCTGCACAAAGTTCGGTTCGCTTGAGGCGCTGCCGGCAAAGGCCGACATAATCGAGTTGCTGCAAAAAACGGCTACAGAGTAGCTGAGAAGCCTAAGGAGCGGAATAACGTCTGCCGTTCTTGGTTTTTGGCTCCACCAGCAGATACTGGGGGCTTTGCAGTGCACGCAGCTTCAGGTTCTTGGTTTTCCAGTTGATGACTACTTTGCCGCCGTATATGCCCACTAGAGTCACTTCGGTCGGCTCGACCGGCAAGGTCACTGTGTGCTTTTCGGCCGTAGTCCAGAAAGCTATCGCTTCTCTTTCGCCCCTGGTCAGTCTGAAAGCGAAGTCGTTTTCATTGCCGAGATCGAGTCGCATATCAAGAGCATAGCCGGCGAGGGTCGAGGTCAGGACTTTGGCGGCAAGATAGGCCGCTTTGGGATTGCAGTCATTCCTGACCGTTCCGAACTGATGCTCTCTTTCGCTGGGGTTCGTGCCGTCGTCTTTCCAATCGTACCATATACTGATGTCGATACCCTGATGAAGGTTGGTCAGGAACATTCGTGCGAGATACTCTGCCTGTTCCTGCTCGGAAAGACGCGTTTGATCCCAATTGAGATTCGAGTATCCCCACTCGCCTGATATTATGGGCATCTGCTTTGCCCTTGGCACATAACGTGCAACAAGTCGGCGAAGTTCAGCGTAGTCGGCGACAACCGTCTCCGGAGGTTGTGACCGGTAGGGATGGACGCTCAGGACATCAATCCACTCCAACAACCCTCTCTTGAAACAGTCCTCAAGCCATTCGAACGGTATTTGCGATGTGGCCCCGGCGACAACCAGAGCGTTGGGATCGGCTTTCTTTATACGCGGAGCGGTCATTTCGACAAGCTTGCAGTAATCTTCGGCGCTGGGCTGAGAATCCCAGAAGTGCTTTATGTTCGGCTCATTCCATATTTCCCACAGGATTCCTCTGCCTGCATACCGTTCAGCGGCAGCTTCGGCAAAATGTGCAAAGGCCTCGCGTCCGGCCTGCGTGCGAACGGACCTGCCCTTCTCGTACAAGGTATTGCCGTAGTCAAGAATATACAGAATGCGTATGCCCCGTTTGGAGCATCCTTCGGTCAAACTGTCGTAGCCGAGTTTCTCGAACTCGTAGATGCCTTTGTCTTGCTCGATCACGGCCCACGTCAGATCCATTCTGATCAATCTGAATCCCGCTTCGGCGATCATGTCCAGATCTTGCGGCTGGCCCCTGAAATGTATGTTAACACCAAAGCCGTTGGGCAAGGCAGGACCGGGCAACAATCCCGCAGTTGTCGGGACATCGGCAGTGACACTCGGGCTCGGTAACGCCATGGCAACTGAAACGAAAAGGGCTGCGATAGTCTTATTCATCTTCTGCCTTTCCTTTTATTGTTTAGTCATCTCAACTCCTGCAGAGTACTGAAAGGGCGACAAAATGACACTATAGACCAATCACCGAGAGTTGTCAAACAAGAAATTATTCTGCTGAGCACGGGCAGGCATCTATCCCGGGTGGGGAGATTCTAGGCCACACCAAGGGTCAAGTGTTGCCGAGAACAGCCCGATTTTCGTTCAAAACATGCGGGTACCCAAAAGAAAACAAAAAAAACGAAAATTCTTTTACTGCATGTCGTCACTACACTTACGGAATGCTCTGCTCGGCGGAGTCTACGGCACGCGAGCCGTGCGGTTCCTGCAAGAGATAAGGACAGAATCGCGATCCCTTCAGGAGATCATCGCTGGTAACGAACTGTTCAAAAAGCAAAACCAGGCCCAGGTGGCAGCATTCAAGCAAGCCCACAGTAACCAGTCGCCTCAGACCCGGCAAATAGTCGCGCGGGCGAAAGCGTAGGGCATTGCGGATAGGAGGATAGAATGTCAAGACGGACCGAGAGGTTCGACGCGGATCGCCCCGCTGAAGAGTTCCTGATAGTCAATTGCATCTGGGTCCGGGATGCCCATAAGGATTCCTATACTGTTAAACATTGCCGGATGTCACAAAGAGGAATAGAAGAGATTTGTCCCGGCCATCACGGACACGAGGCGGGTTCTTCAATTGTTTTACTTGCTGTACCTCTCGTGGAGGCCTTTGCGAAGGGTCTTTATTCTCTTCTCGGCGGTGTCGACCCCTCGGAGGATAATCACGGCCAGTACGGACAATTTGATGCCGCTGGCGTGATGACCTATTCCTATGGTAATGCCTATCGAGGCCAGTATCCATATGCAGGCGGCGGAGGTGACGCCTATAACAATGCCGTCGCGGGCGAGAATGACGCCGGCGCCAAGGAACCCTATACCCGTGATGATCTGGCCGATCAGGCGAAGATCGATGGCCGGCTCGTGGTTGAAATCGGCGAACGTCGCGAATACGTAGGTGCTGATACAAATCAGGATGCTTGTTCGGATGCCGATGGGTTTGCCTGATATCTGCCTTTCAAGACCGACAATTGCCCCGGCGGTCATCGCACTGAACAACTCGGTCCAGCAAAAAGGCGAGATGTCGAAAACTGCTTTCAAGATATCCATAGCCGGATGATACGTATCGGCAACAGGCCGTTCAAGCAAAAACCGAGGCCGAGGCAATCAAAAGCGATGATATTCTTTTACCTGGATCACACTAGAGACTGCCTCGGCCGTTCGAGCCTAAGATCGATTCTTGCCGCACGCTCATGAAGAGCGCGTTTCACATCACTTCTCGCCTTCGGCCTCTTTCTTTCGCGGCTGCTTTTGGCGGGCCGGGCTTTCTCCCTTGGGTTTGTCGGCTTTGGACTGGCCTTTTTCTTGCGCCCCAGCCATCTTCTTCTTGAACTGGTCCTGCTTGGCTGCGATGATCTTGTCGATCGCCGCTAACGTCTTGACGGCTTTCTCCTCGGCGGCGATCTGTCCCACCTGCTTCCACGGGGCCAGATCGTCATCCAGGGCCTTCTGCGCAAGAGCAACGCGCCTCTGTTCCGGCGTCATCCCCTCGAGTTTAGCCTTCCATTGCTTCTCCTCCTCGGAGATCTTCTTCTCACCTGCCCTCTTAGTGCTCCGGTCGGCTCCTTTGGCCTTGCCTTTTTCGCGGGTCAGGGCCGTGCTGGCGGCCAGCAGAATGGCCAATGCCGCAACACTGCAAATCAATGCCTTCTTCATTACAAAAACTCCTCAAAAACTCTGATACAAATCGATCCCCACGGTGTGGATCGAAACATCACTAAAGACGCCCGACAAGAGTGCTCCATTGCAGAAATCTGCCTGGCCGTCAAGTTGTTTCTCGGGCTGAGCATTTGCGTTTTACCGGCGTGCTAAGAAAAAAGGCCGTAAGCGTCATCATGCTTAGGGCCTATTTGGGTTTGCATAATAGTGTGTTTAAAGTAAGGGATTCTTTAAGATTGTCAGCCAAACCAGGGCGGTGGTCGGATTTGCGCGTGAGAATGTGGCTGTCTTCGCGGGCCGTCATGCTGGCGCGGTTGCGTCACGGATCCGGACGCCAACTCGCTTTTGATCCAGCAAGCCGATACGGCAAGAACCAGCCACATGAACTCAATTGCGTATTTACATATTACCATATTGTCGCCCCCAAATGTTCAGTTACCTTTGCTGTCGGCCTAAGCTTGTTTTTTTCGTTAGTCAAATTACCGCCCTGTCACAAAACCCGTCAATGGCTGGCCCGCCGGCCGCAAAGGCCAATACCAGTATGAAGAATGAGACATGTTCGATTGGATTTGCGCCAGAGCTTCTGAACGCAGTTTGAATCCCAGCGTTCTTGATGCTGACAGGGGAGTTTTTTTGGGGCCGTGCCTCGCCCCACATAAATCTTGCCGCATCGTTTGATGAGAAAAATGTTCGTGAAAAGCTACCGCCCTATGCTCTTGCCGGCGATTATTTTGTTCTCTCGAGCAGGGCCTTGGCTAATTGTCGCAGGGTGTCGGCCTTGACGCCGAATGGCTCCAATGCATCCATCGCGGCGCAAGTCAGTTTCTGCTGGATTTCCTTTGCCCGGTCCATCCCAACAACCGCAGGATATGTGCACTTGGCGGCTCTAAGATCCTTGCCTGCAGTCTTGCCCAACTGCTCGCTCGACGCGGTCTCGTCGAGAATGTCGTCGGCTATCTGGAAAGCCAGGCCGATGTTCAAGCCATACTCGCACAGACTATCGAACTGCTTCTGCGACGCTCCGCCGCAGATAGCTCCCATCGCAGCGGCACACCGGAACATCTTTGCCGTCTTGTTGACGTGAATATATTCCAGCGTCTCTTCGGTACCGGCAGTCTGCTCGGCCTTGAGGTCCGCCATTTGACCTGCGATCATGCCATCGGCGCCGGCGTCCTTAGCCAGTTGGCGGATCAGCTTGACTGCTGTGGCCGGCTTGTCGATCCGGGTAGCCAGGATTTCAAACGCCAGCGTCAAGAGAGCATCGCCGGTAAGAATAGCCGTCGCTTCATCGAAGGCCTTATGACACGTGGGCAAGCCCCGCCGCATATCGTCGTCATCCATCGCCGGCAGATCGTCGTGGACGAGCGAGTATGTGTGCACCATTTCGATCGCCATCGAGGCAATCTCAGCGTCGCGGTTGGTCTGCCCGCTTACAAGCTCGCAGCACCAGAGCACGAGCACCGAGCGCACATGTTTGCCCGGCGCGCCGAGTGTGTACTTGAGCGCCGCCCTCAAGTCGCTGTTCGTTCGCTGATCGACCAGGAGCTTCTCGATAGCATCGCTCACCGACCGCGATTGCCTGCGCAACCGGGTACTGAAGTCCATTGTTGAATTACGATTTGCCATACTCACCGTTACACCGTTGCTATTGACAACCGATGGCCGATGGCCGATTATTGGAACATGATAAACGATGAGCATCAGACGGTAAACGCAAATATGGTTCTGATTCTCGGTGTCACCGCCTCCGGCAAAGGGCGACTGGGCTTCGACCTGGCCCAGAGCATCGGCGCCGAGATCATCAGCATCGACTCGATGAAGGTTTATCGTCGGATGGATATCGGCACCGCCAAGCCGCCAAGAGAGGCGCGTGAACGCGTAAAACATCATTTGGTCGATGTGGTTGAGCCGAGCGATTCCTTCAGCGTTGGAACTTTTTTCGACGCCGCCTCGGATGCGATAGAGCAAATAAAGAACTGTGAGAAAAGCATTGTCGCCGTCGGCGGGACCGCTCTGTACATAAAGGCACTGCTTTACGGCCTGTTCGAAGGCGCCGGAAGCGACGAGCAATTGCGCGAACAGCTGCGAGCACGGGCCCAAATCGAGGGCCTGGCGGAGCTGCATCGCGAGCTGACGACGGTCGATCCTGTCGCTGCCGAGCGCATCGATCCCAATGACGCCAGGCGAATCGTCCGTGCGCTGGAGGTTTACAGAATCACGGGCAAACCCATATCGAGTTTCCAGAAGCAATGGGAAACACGGCAGATGAAACACGACTGGACGATCATAGGTTTGCGCAGGGAAAAAGCCGACGCCAGCGGCCTGATAAACAAGCGAGTGAAAAAGATGATTAACGCCGGCCTCGTGGACGAGGTCAAATCCCTGCTGGACGAGGAAAAACCTTTGAGCCGACAGGCCCGATGCGCTATTGGCTACACTGAGATAATAGACCATCTGAACGGACAAACGAGTTTGGAAGACGCCACCGAATTGATTAAGGTACACACTCGCCAATTGGCCAAAGGCCAGCGCACCTGGTTCAAGACTTTCGGAGACGTCCACTGGCTCGACATAGAAGCAGACGAGCCAGGCGAAAGAATCTTCGAGAGAGCGAAGGCTTTGCTGAGCTGCCGCCGGTAATAGTAATCATGCCTGCAAGTTTTCAAAACAGCATTTCGATCAGGCGGTTTGCAGCTCTCGCTGGGCTCGCAGGACTGTGGCGGCGTCGCCGAGAACGAGTTGCCTGATCAGGCTGGACGGCACCAGAGTGATTCCCATGTTGAAGACTTTTTCTTCCACCATCGCAGCGATCAATCGGGCCGTTTGCCGGCAGAGCTTGTGCGTCGCTATCAGGTCCCGGACTATTCTGGACTTGTCCCACCGGCATCGCCCGTCAGTGTCACCGGCTCCGGCAAAATATTCGGCATCGGTCAGTTCCTGAATGTCGACCCTAACGACCTCTATTCTGGAACGCCTGAGTTTGCGTTCGAAATGACGCTCGCTCAGCGCCACGGCGGCCTTTTCGTAGCCGGTCGCTGCGAGAACCACCTTGATAACGGAAAGGATCTCGCTGCTGCTAACGGTGCGTTGGTCCTGTTGGTGATAGAGGTAGTATGTCACCACCTCTGCGAAATGCTCTGCGATTTCTATATTTGGCTGGTCGACCTCGCCGAGAGCGTTATTGACAGATCCCATGACTTTTGTGTGCAGGTATTCTTCCACACTGCCGTCGGCCTTTATCACTTTGAGCTGTGTCCTTATCACCTTTCTCTTGCCTCCCTGCAAAATTCGGTCAATACATTTTTGCCTTCAGTATCGTTACTGGTCAAAGAGCAGCGGCTGGACACGCGGCTCAGTCTCCGCGATCGCCCTGCTGACTTCCTCTATCAATTCGCCCGCGTCCCTGAAGTCACGATAGACGCTTGCAAAACGAATATACGCCACTTTGTCCACCCTGCGTAACTGTTTCATCACGCTTTCACCTACAAAAGCGGATGAGACTTCCTTGTCAAAGTTCTTGAAAATACTCTCTTCGGCCCTGTCGGCTATTCGCTGAATCTGCTCGGCCGACACGGCCCTTTTGTAACAAGCCTTCTGCAAACCACCAATAATCTTGCTCTTGCTGTAGGGAACCCGCGAGTTATCCTTTTTCACCACGTAGAGCTTAAGATTCTCACCGATTCTCTCGTAAGTCGTAAAGCGCCTCTTGCACACCAGGCACTGCCGCCGTCGCCTGATCGCTCTGCCGCCATCGCTCGAACGCGAATCAATAACTTTATCCCGGTCTTCCTTACAAAAGGGACATTCCATTGCTTCTCTCGCATCTCGTTTCGCGTCATGCTTGTCGAGATACACCTTTTCGCCAACGCTTCGCTTTTTGGAGCCCTTGACCGAACCCACTGTCCCGCCACAAGTAATCCGCTCCTCAAAGCCTGCCAAGCGAACACTATATATAGAACTGAAGATATTATAGCGGCAAGATGTGGTATGTCAAAAGAAAAACTTAGGTATTTTTGCCCTGACAGGTTTTTTTCTTTGGCGTCTTTTTGGTTTGACTTACAACACTGGCTGGCGTACAAGAGCATGTGCAGGGAGCCTTGAAGGAGGATCCCACTGAATTAAAAAAGCCTCTGCGCGGAGAACGCAGAGGCCAACTCGGAAAGAAACTTATACAACCCCCCTCAGGTCTGGTACTAATGCTCTCACGTCCTGTGAAAGCTTCGTTTCTACTCCGCTTGCTCTTGACAGGTGCCTTAATTGTTACACTTAAAGTTTAACATGAAAACCTTAAAGAGCCAAATCGAGATGCGCACTTTTCTTGCTTTTCCTGCGCAGGCAAATAAAACCAACATCCTGTCACGCCCGACGTTAACAGCTTTTCGCCCCCCCGCTGTAATCGGCTCAAACCTCTTCGATTCTGGCCTTGTCTCTCAGGCTGTCCACAAAGTCGTCGATGGCTTTTCCACGCATCTGTTCTTCGAGTGTCTCGGTTATCTTCTCCTTCACATCTTCGAGACCGGCCACGCCCTCCGGCTCCCTCGAATATACTTTGGCGATATGAAAGCCGAACCGAGTGCGGAATATGTCACTTCTCTGGCCTATGCCAAGATTGAAGACGACGTCCTCGAATTCCTCCACCATCTGGCCCTTCATAATGAAGCCCAGGTCACCGCCGTTGTCGGCACAGTCGGTGTACTTGTCAACCAGCATTTCAAAAGCCGCACCGTCGGTCAGTTCTTTATGCGCCTCACTTATCGCTCTATGAGCGCTTTCTTCGTCGGTCTGCCAGTTGACGTGTTTGACAATGTGAGCGACCCTGATTCGCTCGGGCGTTTTGAACTGCTCCTTATTCTTCTCGTAGTACTGCTCGATGTCAGCCTTTGACGGCTTGGCCATTTCTTCACAGACTTTATTGAGCGTTTGCTCGACCCTCATCTGCGTCTCGATGTCCTGCTTTATCTTCTCATCGTCCTCGGCGTTGAACTGCTCGTAAAGCTGCTTCGGATCCTCGAATTGCTCCTTGAGCTTAGCCAGAGTCTCTTCGATTGTGTCATTGGGTATTTCGTCGCCGTTGTTCTTTGCCTCCTGATTGATCAAGACCCTCTCAATCACGTTTTCTTTGGACCAATCGAGCAATTGAACCTCTCGCTCGGCAGGATCCTGATCGGCAAACACCCGTTCGTAGTCCGGCCTCAGCCGCTCAACCTCGTGCTTTATTGCAGAATCCTCAATCTTTTCACCATTAACAACAAATGCCATGTTCAACACCTCGTATCTGAAAAATTCGATTATCGCTTCACACTCGGCGAAATACTCTTAACGTTTATCCTTTCGCTTTCGCGTACCAGTCGGGGTCTTGCGCCAGTTTCTCTCTCGCCTCGGTTGTCATCATCTCGAAGGCCGGGTGCGTGCTCTGCCACGACCGCTCGGCAAACGAGCTTTGGCGCATCTTCTCGATCTCGGGTTCGACCTCATTGAAGTAGCTGCCGTAGATATGCAACGAATCACTTATATCGACATATCTTCCCACCTGCACGGGCTCGCCTATTTTCCTGGCAACCGCCTCTGTTATTACCTTTTGAAGATCGGTAAGAGCATATACATTCATGAACCACGCCTTGTAAAGGTCTCTGCTGCGCCAGTGCGTGTTCATGTTGAGTGACAGCTCACCCGCTTCGTTCGGCACGAGCCGGCACCAGATACGCTGGAGACAGGGCGGATCGTCCGTAGCCGGGTCGGCGGTCGGCATCCACGTTATCGCCTGGGCCCTTCGGCTGTGCCCGGCCTGCGAGAGGCAGTCGATGATATACTGAATCTGATCGACCGCGCCGAAAGGCTTCGGCGAATCAACGCTGCGCAAGTCCTCGACCGGACAATATGAGAACAGCCGCTCGTGATATGTGTAGGTCCACTTGCCGGCAGCCGGGTCGATCCAGTGGTCGTGAATCCCGCCTACCACTTCCTGTCTATACGACTCAAGCTCTTCGGGTCCGCCGGGGAAGTTCTTGTGAATCCGGGGTTCGCAAAACGGATCGGCGACGACAACCACAACGGTGGCGTCCCGGCTCGGCGGATCTGAGGGCTTGTCGTACTCGGTTCTCACCGCCAGGCCGTTATCCCAAACCGCCAGGACGGTTTTTTCCCAAGCCTCGGGCAGGCAATCGGCGGTTATCGAAATCGCAGGTATGTTGGCAACCGATGCCGTAGTGCTCATCTGTATATTCCTCCATGAAGCTTCGAGACTCTTGTCATTTCAAATTCCCAAGGTCAATTTCTTCTTTGGTTATGTTGTACATTCGGTGGTAACGCTCAGGCAGATCGCCAAGCGCCCTCTTGGCGAAAAAGGCATATTTACTTTCAGGCCATCTCTGAATAATTTCCCGGCACGTCTTGACCATCTGCCCGTAGTTGACGACGGGCAGTCTTCCCATCTTTCGCTGGTTCTCGACCCAAATCCAGAGCTTCTGCGCCTGGAAGTCCTCCTCGGCACTGAGCTGTTTGAACTGAGGTTTCGGCGGCTCAACCGCCACGGGCTTTGGAGCGGACGCCGTCTGTTCAGGAGCCTGCACGGCAGCGACAGGGGCAGGCGGCTCTTTGAATTCGGGCTCGGCCGTCAATCGCTCGTCGTCCTCCTGCCACTGATCGTAAATCGTCCTTTCCGGCTCCTTCGGCTCCGAATCGCCCCCGGTAAAAGAACCTATGACGATGATCCCGGCGACGACCGCAATCGCAAGGGCCGCTATTTTCAACCAAAACGTATTCATTATTGTCGTAGCCCCCTCTGACCTCGATTATTGATTATTGACTACTGACTACTGACTATTTATAATCAATCTTAGCGTGTAAGCTGATCTTTTCAATAACAAATAACCTCA
>JADHXR010000097.1 GCA_016782865.1 Phycisphaerae bacterium | reverse complement strand
CTGACGTGCCGGGGTCTGAGTCCGTGGCGGGCACACGAACTGTTTATATTGGAACTTGGGAGAACCGAAACGTTCCAACTGGAAGCTTCCGAGAAGCCGAAGAGGCGACAAGGAAGTATGGCGTTTCGGTAGTCGGACTGACTCATAGTAGAGGTGTAGGCAGGGTAATGCCTGTCGGGTCCCCATATTTGGGGACACTCGAAGGGGTCAGCAGTTTAACGCAGAGAGATGAGGTCTGTTATGCCATACACTGATATCGGAGAAACATGGCAGAAACTATCTCTCATATCCGGTCATGCCCGTAGAGACTGTGATTTTCAGTTTACGAGCCTCGCTCACTTGCTGAATGTCGATTATCTTCGGGATTGCTACAACAGCCTGAACAGGAATAAGGCTGTAGGAATTGACAACGTAAGTTGGGAAGACTACGGAAGGGACCTGGATGGAAATCTGGAGCTGTTAGTCTCAAGGTTAAAGCGTAAGAAATACAAGCCGATACCCGCGAGACGTGTATACATTGCGAAAAGTGAGACAGAAAAACGTCCACTTGGCATACCAGCCCTGGAGAACAAGATCGTAGAGCGTGGTCTCACGTGGATACTTGAAAGAATCTATGAACAGGACTTCTTGAACTGTTCATATGGATTTCGTCCGAAGAAGAACTGTCATCAAGCCTTAAAAGAGCTTAATGATTTGCTAACGTTCCAACCGGTAAACCACGTTGTAGAAGCCGACATAAAGGGATTTTTCGATAATGTGTCGCATGAGAAACTCATGGAGTTTATCCGAATAAGAATAAAGGATACGACACTGCTAAATCTGATAAAGAGATTCCTGAAAGCAGGCTATGTCGATGACGGTCTACTGGTCAGATCGGATACCGGAACGCCGCAAGGCAGTATTTTAAGTCCGATGCTGGCCAATATCTTCCTGCACTATGTATTGGACAGGTGGTTTGAGACGATGGTTAAAGGTCATGTAAGAGGGTTTTGTGCAATCGTAAGATATGCAGACGACTTTGTCTGTGTGGTTCGTTACGCAGATGATGCTAATCGTATTGAGCGAGGCTTGCAAAACCGTTTCAATAAGTATGACCTGGAAATCCACCCGACCAAGAGCCGGAACTTAAGTTTCGGACGCTTTGAACGGGGAAACGCCAAAGGTCAGAACCGCTGTTCCAATACGTTCGATTTTCTCGGATTTACTCACTATTGTGACATTTCCAGGCAAGGCAACTTCAAAGTTGGCCGTAAGACCAGTCGCAAGAAATACGCTGCAAAATGCAAAGCGATGAACGCGTGGCTAAAGTCGATACGAAATCAGGTCAAAACCAAAGAGTGGTGGCAGATCCTGAAAGCCAAGCTGCGTGGCCATTTCCAGTATTACGGCGTAAGTGAGAATTATGCCGGTATCGTCAGATTCCATAAAGCGACCCTGAGAATGGTCCGTAAATGGTTAAACCGACGTAGTCAGAAACGGAAAATGAGCTGTGATAGATTTACAGAATACCTTGAACACTATCCGCTCCCGAAGCCGAAAATAGTGCATAGCTTTTACGTGTCACCTGTAAGGTGAGTTGGACTGAAGAGCCGGATGTGGGAAATCCACAAGTCCGGTTCTGTGAGGGGCATTGAAGTTTCTCACAAGGTTGAATAATGTGGCACTCTTGATACCGAAAGGCAAGAGAAACAGAGAAAACAAATTAAACCTAAATGAAGGAACCATATTATGTCTACTCGACAACCTGATATTGTTCCTGTGTCTGTTGGCTTGTATTTCATCCCGGTTGAGACGAGGATTCCACTCAAGTTCGGGCCTGAAACAACGACCGCAGTCGTATGTGCGCGGGTCCGCATGACTGTGGCGAACAGGCAAGGGCAGAAGGCGCGAGGCTGGGGCGAGACCCCCCTGAGCGTGCAGTGGACCTGGCCCGGCAGTTTGAGTTACCAGGAAAGGTGCGATACGCTGCAGCAATTCTGCAGGATGCTCACCGATGCCTGGGGCCTTTTCGGTCGGCACGGGCACCCAATGGAGTTAGGCAGCGAATTCATCGAAACAGTCCTGCCCGATCTTCTGGATCAGATCAACCGTGAGCGGGGCGAGCAGGCCGAGCCGATGCCGCACCTGGCGGCCCTGGTCTGCTGCTCGGCGTTCGATATCGCCCTGCACGACGCATACGCCAAACTTCTGGATCGCGACGTTTACTCGATCTACAACGCCGAGTTTATGAATGAGGATCTGTCAGCGTTTATCGAGCCCGCCGAAGGATCCAGGGTTTCGTTTGAAGGCAAGTATCCGGAGGATTTCTTCATTTCTCCGGCGCCCGTCGCCCTGGCCGCCTGGCATCTGGTGGGGGGCAAGGACTTGCTCGATGCGTCTGAGCTGACGGGAGAAGAACCGGACGATGGCTATCCGGTGTTGTTGCCGGACTGGATAAAGCGCGACGCCTTGAACTGCCTGAAGGTAAAACTTTGCGGCAACGACTCTCAATGGGACTACGAACGTCTGGTCAAGGTGGGCCAAATTGCGATCGACAACGACGTGCTGTGGCTGACCAGCGACTTCAACTGCACTGTTACCGAGCCGGCCTACGTGAACGAAATTCTTGATCGGCTGGTAGAAGAGCATCCTCGCATTTATCAGATGATTCTTTACGTTGAGCAGCCGTTCCCATACGAGCTGGAGGCCAACCAGATCGATGTCCACAGCGTATCGGCGCGCAAGCCTCTGTTTATGGATGAAAGCGCCCACGACTGGAAACTGATAAGGCTCGGTCGCAGCCTGGGCTGGACGGGGGTGGCGCTTAAGACCTGCAAGACTCAAACCGGCGCGCTGCTTAGCCTTTGCTGGGCCAAAGCGCACGGCATGACTCTTATGGTGCAGGACTTGACCAATCCGATGCTGGCGCAGATTCCGCACGTCCGGCTGGCCGCGCACGCAGGGACGATAATGGGAGTCGAGACCAATTCGATGCAGTTCTACCCCGCAGCGTCGGCGGCAGAAGAAGTCGTACACCCGGGCCTTTACAAACGACGCGACGGCCAGGTTGACTTATCGACCCTGAGCGGGCCCGGCTTCGGCTACAGGGTGGACGAAATTAAAAGACATTTGCCTGAGTTGGCGGCACATTTTGAAAAGTGACTATACGGAGACAAAACGAAGATGGCGAAACTAAGTGCTTTTGCGGACGAAGTAACCGAGGACTTTTTGGCGCAGGTCGAATTTCTCGCCGGCGAACGCGTCGGTTACATCGAGCCTCGCTTTATCAACGAGAAGAACATCATGGACCTGACCAAAGGCGAGCTGGACGAAGCGAGGACGATGATACGCGACCACGGGCTAAAGGTCAGCGCTATCGGCTCGCCCATAGGCAAGGTCAGGCTCGACGGACCTTTCGAGCCTCATCTGGACAAGTTCAAGCACGCGGTCGATCTTGCCCTGTTTTTCGAGACGCCTTTCATACGGATGTTCAGCTACTATGCCCCCGAGGGCAAGAATATCGACGACTACCGCGAGCAGGTCACCGAAAGAATGGCGGCGAAGGTCGAGGTGCTGGCCGACGCCGACGTGACAATGGTCCACGAGAACGAGGCCAACATTTACGGCCACTCGGCGCAGAACTGCGTCGATCTTGTCAAAGCGGTCGATTCACCCAAGCTGCGGCTGGTCTACGATCCGGCCAACTTCGTCTGGGGCGAGAAGATGACCAACAACGTCGAGGCCTGCTGGCCCGTGATGAAGCCCTACGTTGTGCACATTCATATCAAGGACTGGAAGCTCGGCGCCGCCGACGTCGGCAGCATGCCGGGCGCCGGCGACGGCCAGATCAAGGAGCTTCTCACCGAACTTGCGGCGATCAACTACGACGGTTGTCTGACGATGGAGCCGCACCTGCAGCTCGGCGGCCAGTTCGGCGGCACGACCGGACCGGAGCTATTCTCGAAGGCGATTGCCGCTGTCAGAGAGATTGCCGCTGAGGTCGGGTTGGAATGCGACTGACCTTTGTACAGAAAGCGTAGGGTGGGGCTTCCCCCACCATGATCGAATCGGTGGGCTAAAGCCCACCCTACGACTGATTCAGAGATTGTGGCTTCACGACATCCTGCACAGATTAATCAGGGACGCACCCTATTTTATGGGAACGAAATAGTAGCAATAGTAGGGTCCGTCCCTATTAGCTCTAAACTTATAAATCTTAAAACAATAGGTTAACTATGTGGAAGAAATTCCTACAAGAACAAGGTGATGTTCCATATCTCATATTCAGATTAATTATTGGAATCATGTTTGCAATGCATGGAGCCCAAAATTTGCGGGGTTGGTTTGATCCGGAATTCATGGCAGAGCCAATGTCACTTGAATGGATTGGAGGAATCATTATGCTTATCGGAGGAATCGCCATTGCCCTGGGAATCTGGGTCGAAGCCTTCGCAGTTCTCGGAGCTGCGACCATGTTCGTAGCTTACTTCTGGTACCATGCAACAATTTACAACTGGTGGAGCCCGCTAGCAAATCAGGGAGAATCCGCAATGCTTTACCTTCTGGCACTCATAGTTCTCGCAACCCAAGGCGCAAGAAAATGGGGCCTTGAGCAATATTTTTCAGGCAAATACGAGTCTCGTTTTAGACGGAAAGGAAAATGCAGATGAAAATATGGAATTTTGGAGTAGTCGGTGCCGGATTGATTGCTGATTTTCACGCGAGATCACTGGCTGACATGCCCAATGCAAAGCTGATCGGCTGTTGTGATAAGATCCCGGAAAGGGCCAAAGATCTTGCCGGCAAACACGGCGTCCGCGTCTTTGACGATTACGAGCAAATGCTCAAAAGCGACGAGATCGATATCATCACGATTGCTACCCCGAGCGGGTTTCATGCCGAGCCGGCGATTGCCGCAGCCGAGGCGGGCAAACATGTGTTGTGCGAAAAGCCGCTGGAGATTACGTTGGAACGAATCGACGCCATGGTCGAGGCTCATGAGAAGGCCGGCACCTCCCTGGGCGGTATATTCCCGTACCGATTCAACGATATGATGACGCCTCTGAGAGAAACAATGAATTCCGGGCGTTTCGGCGTGATAACATACGCAGCAATCCACGTTCCCTGGTGGCGCACCGATGAGTACTACAAGGATTCCTGGCACGGCACATGGAAACTCGACGGCGGCGGAGCGCTGATGAACCAGTCCATTCACATGATTGACATGCTGTGCGATGTGATGCCGCCGATCGAATCGGTGCAGGCGTTCACGGCCAAGCTGGGCCATCCGCAGATCGAGACAGAGGATACCGCCGCAGCGGCGATTCGCTTCACCGGCGGCGCGCTGGGAATGATCTACGGCACGACCGCTTCGTACCCGGGTCAGTTCAGACGCTTTGAAATCACCGGTACAAAAGGAACGGTCATAAACGTGGAAAACAGCATCACCGTCTGGCAGTTCGCCGATGAAAGGCCCGAAGATGCGGAGGTACTGAAGAAGTTCGGCGAGATCGAAGGCGGAGGAGGCGTCTCAGACCCGGCGGCCATAACGCACGAGAATCACACGCGGAATTTCAAGGCCTTCCTCGACGCCCTCGACAGCGGCGAGAAATTCTGGATCGACGGACGCGAAGCTCGCAAAGCGGTGGAGGTCATACTGGCCGTATACAAATCCGCAAGAGAGCAGAAGCTCGTTACGCTGGATTGACAGCCCATTTGGCAATTCGCCGGGGCGGCTTATGAAGTTTGCCGTTTCTTCATTTCCAGGGTTGAGGATTTATCCCTGGTGAATTTCACGCCCCTGCCCGTGACTATTTCCTTTAGTTCTCTGACGAAGTCTACGTATTGGAGCAGGGCCCAGGCGCTGTTGTTCCACCTCATCTGATAGCCTCGCTGGTGCGCCTGTTTTTCCATCACGAGCCGTTTGCTCTCGTTGAAAACCAAAAAGTCGAGGCCTCTGGCTATCTGCTCGATTGAAGGTTCGCCGGGATCGACCAGAATGCTTCTGGCATACCTGCCTATGACGGCACCCGGTGGACATGCCTTGTTCGAATGCACCAGCTCCAGGGCATATTTGAACTTCGTTGTTATCGCGGCCCTTCCCGAGCCGAGGGTGTCGGCCAGTATCCCGCTTGATATCTGCTGCATGTTGAGATAGGGCAACACCATTACGTTTGTTGCGCCGTAAAGCTCCACCAGAGTCGTTTCGTCGAGGAAGGTGTCGAGGAAGACGACATCATGGTTGGCGAAGTCGGTCCCTTCCAGCTCTTTGACTTTGCACCACTTCAGCTTGGAATCTTCCAGCGCCGAGGTTAGCTCGGCCTCGTACTGCCTGTAGGGTTTTCCTCCGTCGCCTTTGATGAATTCCGGATGGCATCGACCCGCGATCAGATAGACCATATCGCTTCTCTGGGCCTCGGTGCACGACTCACGGAGAAACTTGCCGTAGGCGCGTATGCTGTATTGAATTCCTTTGCCCGGCGATAGCAGGCCCAGCGTGGTGATGAGAAAACAGTTATCCAGGCCGTACTTGCATTTTATTTCGAGCCGGTCGTACTGGGTCCGCTGCTGCATCCTTATTCCGTGGTCGATATGCTTGAGCTTGGCGTGGGGGATCCCATAGGCGGGCGACTCGAGTATGTTAATGGCGTTTTCGGTGGTCACGATTAGCCCGTCGCTGTATTTGGCCAGGTCCTGCAGGACCTTCTTCTGATGCGCATCCGGTTCATCGAGGACCGTATGCAGGTATACGAGGGTGGTCAGGCCGTTTTCCGTGAAGGCCTTTGCCATTTTGATGTAATTTGTTCCCCGCCCGTCCTGGCCGTCGTCATCAGGGTCCAGCCCATACTCATGCTGCAGAAGGACAACCGTGGGATAGTTGGTTTCCTTTGAGCGGGTCAGGATGTGCGTAATTGTATCCTGCCAGGACGCCGGATTGTACTGGTCAATCGTAAGCTCGACCGGAATACGATACGGGCCGTTGCCGTTGTCGATTGCCGCGATTCTAATGTTGCCTACTTCCGCTGTGAAGTGTTCCAGCGCGGTAGCCAGATCACGTGAGAATGTCCCTATCCCGCACCTGCGCGGGGGATACGTGCTTACTATGCGAACATTGTACGGCATAACAAATCTGCCTTCCTTAGACTCATTATCCAGGGTGCTCTATTTCCCCGCGCCGACCACGCGGATGGGCGCGACCACGAGCTCATACATATTCGGTAGAGGCTCAGCCTCTGAGAGCTGCTATCACGCCCTTGACGTAGCCGACCGACTCGGCCAGTCCCGCCAGCGGGTCTTTGGCGTCTTTTTCGTATTCGAACGATACCATGCCGGCGTACTTCATTCTCACGAGAGTCCTGATGAACGTCGGGATATCGATCACACCTCGCCCGACCTCAACTGCCTTGCCTTCTTTGGTGGCTCCTGAGACGTCCTTGATGTGGACGTCATGGAGCCGATCACCGCATAGCTCCGTTTCCGCTATCGGATCGGCGCCGTATCGCTTGGTGTGTCCTATGTCATGACACATGCCTATGCGTTTGTCTAGGTCCTTTATGTGTTCCAGCGCAACCGCGGGAGTTGGGAAGAGCTTGTCGCCCGGGCCGTGATTGTGGATTGCCACCTTTACGTTGTACTGTTTTACCTTCGTCTCGATCAGCGACAACATTTCCGGAGAAGGTGCCGCGATAATAACCTTCATCCCGGCTGCTTTGGCGTAGTCAAAGGCCTGATTCACTTGCTTTTCGTTCTTCATGCTGATGACGCCCCCGCCGTAGAGCGTCAGGCCCGCCTCGTTGACTTTCGCCACGACCGTCTCGATCTGAGACGGCGTGCTGTCCAGCTCCAGGTGCATGCTCTTGAAACAAATATATTTCAAGCCGACTTTCCCGGTCATTGCCAGCGTTTCGTCCAGACTGAACTGTCTCAAAGTGTACGAGGCCAGGCCCAATTGAAATAGCGGTTCGATCCCGCGTCGCCCGGCGGACGACCGGCGGGTCTGGCCCGGACTGCTCTGGGCGCCGATCAGCGAGGCCGCGGCGCCTGCGCCTGCCAATCGCAGAAGCTTTCTTCTGCTCTGTTCTTTGTTTGTCATCTGCGTATTCTCCTTACCTTGTGTTGAAACGTTACTTTTGTGCCTTCGAGCCCAAGAATAAGGCAAACCTCTGGCGGATGCAAGGAAATTCGCGTTGCCAACCTCGGGTGCGCCTGTTATAATCTGGACTTTACGGACGGAATACCAAGGTTTTGTTTTGTGCATCGAGAAAGGCAGGCAGGAACTTGTGAAAAGTCAAAAAGACCCACAGAAGCATCTGCTGACCCGCCGGCGGTTTCTTGGGAGTTCGGCGGCGGCGACAGCCACAGCGTTGTTGGGGCCGACCATCGTGCCGGCTTCGGTTTTTGGCGCAGATGCGCCGAGCAATCGCATCACGTTCGGCTTCATAGGCGTCGGCCGGATGGGAAGCGGTGACATGCGGGAGATCCTGGGGCTCAAGCAGGCGCAGATCGTCGCTGTGTGCGATGTCGATTCCAACAGGATCAAGAACGCGCAGAAAGCCGTTGAAACGCATTACGGCAGACAAAGCCCGGGCGGGACATACAAAGGATGCAGAACTTACGGCGACTATAGAGACCTGGTTTCTCGGGACGACATCGACGCCGTCTCGATTGCCACCCCCGACCATTGGCACGTGCTGCCTGCGATTGCCGCCGCTAAGGCGGGCAAGGATATTTTTCTGCAGAAACCGCTGAGTCTTACCATCCAGGAGGGTCGCGTGTTGAGCGATACGGTTGCCCGCTACGGCAGGATCTTTCAGGTCGGAAGCCAGCAGCGTTCCGATGCGCGTTGGCGCCACGCATGCGAGCTGGTTCGCAACGGCCGCATCGGCAAACTGCACCGTGTCAAGGTCGGCTTCGGCACCGATCCGGGGACAGGTCCCGAACAGCCGATGCCGGTCCCCGAGGGGCTGGACTACGATTTCTGGCTTGGCCCGACACCGTGGGCCGCCTATACCGAGACGCGCGTCCACCCCGGGACCGGATACGACAGACCCGGCTGGCTGCGCATCGCCGCTTACGGCGCCGGGATGATTACCGGCTGGGGCGCCCATCACAACGATATCGCTCAGTGGGGGATGGGGACAGAAGAAACCGGCCCGGTCCAAATCGAGGGCCGGGCGGAATATCCGAAAGACGGACTCTGGGACGTGCACGGGGATTTCAGCATCGAATACACCTATGCGAACGGCGTGAAGGTTATCTGTGCCGACAATGAGAAGAACAAACAGGGGGTCCTTTTCGAAGGCTCGCAAGGCTGGGTATATGTAATGCGCGGCAAGATTGATGCGCAGCCCAAGTCGCTGCTGACCTCGACTATCGGCCCGGATGAAATCCATCTCTATAAGAGTGACAGGCACAAAGATAATTTCCTCGAATGCATCAAGTCGCGGGCCGAGACCGCCGCCCCCGTTGAGATCGGGCATCGTTCATGTACCGTCTGTCTGCTGGGTGAGATCGCGATGAGGCTGGGCAGAAAGCTCAGGTGGGATCCGCAAGCCGAGAAGTTCACTAACGACGACGAGGCGAATCGAATGCTCTGGCGTCCGATGCGCAGCCCATGGCGACTTTGAGATAGATTGTTGACTAGTTACTGTGTGACTATTGAAGAGATGGGAGCTTTGTATGAATCGGCAGATGCAAGTTGGTGGAACCGTGTTGATGGTCGTGTGTGCTTTGTCTTTGGTTTCGGCGCAGGCGGCCAGGCAGGAAGTGACAGCCAGACTCGATAAGGATCAGGTCACTGTTCACATTGACGGCAAATTGTTTACGGGCTACAAGTTCGCCGGCTCGCAGAAGTATCCGTATTTCTGGCCTGTCAACGGGCCTGCGTCGGGCAAGTCGATTACGACCGAGACTTCAGAGCCTTATCCGCATCATCATTCGCTTTTCTTCGGCTGCGACCGTGTCAACGGGGGCAATTATTGGCAGGACGTTAACAAGCGGGGCCAGATCGTCTCTCAAGGCCCCAGGATCGTTGAAGCTTCGGGCGAGCGAGTTGTCTTTACCGACAAGTGCTCCTGGCGCCAGCCCGATGCCGAGCCGATCATCAGCGACACCCGGCGGATCGTCATTACCACGCCGAGCAAGGACGTTAGGCTCATCGACTTCGAGATCAGCCTGGAGCCGCTGGTCGATATCGAAATTCTCAAGACCAACCATGCGCTGTTCTCGGCGCGCGTTGTATCCGAGCTGAGCGTCAAATCCGGCGGCATACTCATCAACGCCGAGGGCAAGACCAGCGAGAAGGGCACATTCGGCGCCAACTCTCGGTGGTGCGATTACTCCGGCAAACGCGAAGGTGTCGCCGAGGGGATCGCCATTTTTCAAAACCCTCACAACCGGTGGTTCCCGAGCAAGTGGTTCACTCGGGATTACGGCTTCTTCTCCCCGACGCCAATGTACTGGCTCGAAGGCGACCGGCTGGAGCTGCCCAAAGGTGAAACTCTGACGTTGAGATACCGCGTCGTAGTCCACGCCGGTGATGTGAAGAAGGCGCAGATCGCCCGGCGATTCGAGCAGTACGAACAACCCGCCGAGCATACCTCAAACTAAGAGCAGCAACGGCTGATGGGGCGGTCTGTGGAAAAAATTCATATTGTGGAGTCTTTTTTTTGACATTTCGAGCCGGAAACCGTACTATTAAAGACTGGTTTGAAAAGAGTCAGCTTCAACTCAAAAAGAAAGGGCATGGGACTATGAGACAAAAATGGATTTTTGTATGCACGATAGCGATATGCTTTCCACTCGTACTGACCGGTTGCGACAAAGGTGCCGAGCAGAAGGCCGAACTGGAAAGCGTCAAAGCCGAGCTGGTGAGCGCTAAGGCCACCTCCAGGAAGGCCGAGAATGAAAGAGACCTGCTCAAGGAAGAACGGACTGCTGTGACCAGGACTTGCGACGAGTTGCGGCGGCAGGTCACTGCGCTTACCGACAAGAACACGCCGTTGCAGGCTCAGATCGACCGCCTTACCGGATCGGACAAGAATCTGACCTTGCAGGTTACCGAACTTACCGCATTGAACAACCAGTTGACCGAGCAGCTAAAGAATGTCACTGGCTCGCGCGACCAATTGACCGAAGAGGTCACCGGGCTCAAGAGTTCGAGCAAAGGGTTGCAGGCACAAGTTGACGAGCTGACTGACCAGCGCGACGCGGCTGTTGCCAGGGCAAAGGAAGCCCAGGAAACAATCGCAGAGCTTACGGCCAAATTGCAGGCCGCGACTGGGGTCGAACCGGAGCCACTAGTTGTGCCGACGGTGGTAAGTGAGATACCGGTGAGTGAAGAGACCCCCAAGGTTGAAACCCCCAAGGTCGAAGCCGTCAAGCCTCCGACGGTCCACAGCTTTAATACCGCTCGCGTGAAGATAGATAAAGGACAAAGTGCCACCTTGAGCTGGCACGTTTCGCACGCGGATCGAATCAGCATAGAGCCTGACATAGGCTCCGTCAGCGCTCTGGGTTCGAAAAACATCAAGCCATCCAAGACCACCACGTATACACTGACTGCGACCAACAGAGGCGGTGAAACTGTAGAAACATGTACGGTCGAGGTTCGTTAGCGCCTTAGTGATCGGCGGCGTTGATACTACCCGTCTGGTGGTTGGCCGGACAGGGTTCGGCCTCTGTGCCGTTTGACGCGGAAATCCCACCATGGATTAGCGTGGGACGTACTTTGAGCGGCTCGGTCACAAATCCTTGGACTTTCAACGCGAATCTGATGGACCTTTATCCGACCCTGATAGATAAGTTCCTGACCGCAGACGGCTTCCTCTCAAAGAAAGTGATGCCGGATTATTTGCATCCCAACGAAGCCGGCTATAAAATATGGGCCGAGGCTATCGAACCGAAGGTGGCCGAGTTGATGGACGAGAAACCGAAGATATAGTCAACGCTGGGCCGGCCTGAGCCTCTGTTGCGAATTGCGCTCAGCCACGTGGCTGGGCAGGGATTAGTGGAGCAGTCCCGGTTTGGAGGTATCGCAAATGGCTGGTATGTTCTTCTATGTCGAGGAGCGCAGAGCGTGGATCAGAACGCACACCCACACTGTTGTCTACGACCGTGATCCGGACTTCCAACGCTTTTCGAAGGATCCTTCCGGCACCATCAAGCGCATGGTTCGCATCTGGCTGGCCGAGCCCGGATGCAGGCAGCCCTCTCTGCAGGCTTATCTCGGAACGGTTACCTTTTGTTTCGCAGGCCCTTCCTTTCGAGATCTTTGCAGGCTCTTTCATCTGGCCTCGCGTGCGGCCAAGGCCGCGGGTCAGTCGACCAAGGCGTTGCGACGCGACCTGTCGGCTCTGCTCCGCCAGTACATTCAGGAAGAATACGGGGCCTAAAACCCGGACAAAGCAACGACAGACTCTCACCTTTGGCGCGTGACATATTTTTGCATGACCGCGCATGTTCTCATATATAAGAAGACAACTTTTTCAAGAATTCTAAATTTCGAGATACTAATCTTGACGATGATACGTCTTATGGTTAGAGTGATGATTTTGGTTTACCGAAGTCTCCGGGGTTGTGTATAGTAGCCTTTCTAGGGAAGTTGCCAGATGATCCATAAAGTGATTACGAAGAACGAGTTTAAAAAATTTGTTGACGGCCTGATTGAAGAAAATCAGACGTTCGGTCCGAAGCAGGTCGACAAACGCGCCGACGGTTCAGGAATATATCAGTTTAAGGAAGTCAATTCTTATGATGATATGGACCTGGATTACACGGTTACCTACTCGTCGGTTAAGAATTTTTTCCTGCCGTTTCGGGAGGAGCTTTCGAGCTTCGATTTCTCCGACAAGGGCTGGGATCAGACCGTCGAGTACAGGGTCAATCCGCGAGTGATCATAGGCGTAAGGCCCTGCGATATCAACGCCCTGAACATCCTGGACAAGATCCTCATAGGAGGGGCCTATCCTTCTCCCTACTATATGGCCAGAAGAACGAATACCTTCCTGGTGGGGATGGACCACGAGCCGCTGGACGACTGTTTCTGCGAATCTCTCGGCCACGACACTGTGCACCGCGGGTTCAACCTTTTTTGCACCGATATCGGCGATAAATACTATTTGACCATAAGTTCCTCGAAGGCATTCGGATTTCTGAAGAACGTCAAGGTCGCCGATCCGGTCAACGGAGACAGCGTGAAATTCCACGAGAGAAGGAAATATCTAAGAGATAGTTTCAAGACCAAAGTCGAAGTCGCTGGCCTTCCGAGTGTCCTGGACATAGAATTCAAGTCCCCGGTATGGAAGAAGTGGGGCGACAAGTGCCTCAATTGTGGTACCTGTGCGATGGTCTGCCCAACGTGTTATTGTTACGGCATTGAGGAGACCATTGACGTGAATCTCAAGAGTTCCCGCAAGGAGCGTGTTCAGTATTCCTGTAATCTTGTTGACTTCGCAGAAGTCGCCGGCGGACACAATTTCAGGCCGCTCAAAGAAGACAGGCTAAAATACAGGTTCTATCATCATTATCGAGGATTTGCCCAAAACGCTGATGACCCGATATGCGTAGGCTGCAACCGTTGCGGCAGAGCCTGTCTGGCCCGAATCAATCCGAAAGATGTCATCAGCGATTTGCAGATGGAAGACTAATATGGACTACAGACTGCCCAAGCAGGACATAAATACCGAGCCGTTCATGAGACAATCTCCGCGGTACAACCGAAAGGACGTCTTCATGAGAACGGATAAGGCGTACAAGTGTGAAATTACCAACATCGTCGAGCTTACGCCGACCGAGAAGCTGTTTCATCTGAAGATCCTGAGCGATCAGGAGCGGAGGATCTTTGAGTTTCGTCCCGGACAGTTTGTGATGCTGGAAGTGCCCGGCTTCGGGGAAGTTCCCATTTCTTTATCCAGTTCCAGCAACAACAGTGAATATGTGGAGTTGTGTGTCAGAAAGAGCGGGCGCACTACAAATATGCTACACCGGGCCAAGACAGGAGCAAAGCTCGGCATACGCGGCCCGTTCGGCACGTCCTTCCCGATGGAGAAGATGGCGGGTCATAACATTCTGCTGGTTGCAGGCGGCCTGGGGCTGGCCCCGCTTCGTGCTCCGATCAATTGGGTCAGCGAGTATAGGGACGAGTACAAAGACGTTCACATACTCTACGGAACGAAAGATCCCGACCAGATGCTCTTTACCTACCAATACGAAGAATGGCAAAAGGTGGACCACATAAAGCTGCTCACCATAGTGGAGAAGGCAAACAAGGACTGGAACGGCAGAACGGGCATGATCACCGATCTGTTCAAAGATATTGATATCAAGCCGGACGATACTTTTGCGATCGTGTGCGGCCCGCCGGTGATGTTCAAATTCGTATGCGACCACCTGGACGGTCTGGGAATTCCCATGAACCGCATGTTCGTCTCTCTCGAAAGGAGAATGCACTGCGGAATGGGCAAGTGCTGCAGGTGCATGGTGGGTTCGACTTTCACCTGTGTTGATGGTCCGGTGTTCGATTACTGGTCAGTTTTGAATCTGAAGGAAGCAATATAGTGAAGTATCTTGGAATTGATCCACAAAAGGTCCGGGTCGGAGTATTTGACTTCACCGGTTGCGAGGGTTGCGAACTGCAACTGGCGAACAAGGAAGATTCCCTGCTCGATTTTCTCTCGCTGCTGGAAGTTGTGAATTTCAGAGAAGTTTCGTCCGACCGCGGCGATGACTATGACGTCGCGCTGATCGAGGGCAACATCTCCAGAGCCGACGAGATCGACAGACTCAAAGACATCAGGGCCAAGGCGAAAGTCCTGGTTGCCATCGGTTCCTGCGCCTGCTTCGGCGGAGTGAACCAGCAGAAGAATCGCTTCGAACTCGACGACGTAGTAAAAGAAGTCTACGGCGACCACAAGGTCGAGACCGACAAGGTAAAGAGGATCGCCGACGTGGTAAAGGTGGACCTGGAGATCCCGGGCTGTCCGGTATCCAAAGAGGAAGTCGAGCGGATCGTCGTCAACGTTGTTTTGGGCGCGGAGATCAAGATTCCCAAATACCCCGTGTGCGTCGAATGCAAACAGAAGGTCAATACCTGCGTCGTCGATCTGGGCCAGATATGCCTGGGTCCCGTTACTCGCGCCGGGTGCGACGCCGTCTGTCCAAGCGGCAAGGTAGGCTGTCTCGGCTGCAGGGGGCCGGCCGAAGACGCCAACTTCGAATCGCTCAAGCAAATATTGATGGACAAGGGACATTCCGATTCCGCGATTGTCGAGAGGCTGCGCTTCTACGGCGCATTCAATGGTACGGTAGGATAATGATACAAAAAACCAACATGAAGATAAACGTCCATCACCTGACGCGAGTCGAAGGTCACGGCAACATTAACGTGACGGTCCGCGACGGCAAGCTGGTTGACGCCCGATGGGAGGTCGTGGAGACGCCGCGCTTCTTCGAAGCTATTCTGCGCGGCAAGCCCCATGATCTCGCGCCGACACTGACCTCCAGAATCTGCGGGATATGCTCCATAGGTCACACTCTTGCAAGTCTCAGGGCCGTCGAAAGAGCTATGGACGTGGAAGTCCCCAAGAACGCTCAATTGCTGCGCCTCCTGGCCAAGCATGGGGAGACTATTCAGAGCCATGTCCTGCATGTTTTCTTCTTAGCTGCGCCTGACCTGCTGAATGTAGACAGTGTCATTCCGCTTATACAATCCCATCCCGCGGTCGTGGGTGTCGCCGTAAGGCTCAAGGGCCTGGGAAATGATCTGTGCGATTTGGCCGCCGGACGGACAACACATCCGGTGAGTCTCGTGGTCGGTGGCCTGAGCAAGGCGCCGAAGAAGAAAGAGCTTCAAGCCATGCGACAGAGGCTCCAAGAAAGGCTCGCCGATGTCGCAACTGCCGTGGAGGTGTTCAAAGGACTTGCCCTACCGGATTTTGTCAGAGAGACGGAGTTCGTCGCACTCAAAGGCGAGAGCAGTTACCCTTGGATAGGCGGCGACCTGGTCTCCACCGACGGCGTGGTAAAGTCCGAGGACGATTACCTGGCCATGACCAATGAATACAAGGAAGATTTTACGACTTCGAAGTTCACTAAGCTGAGCCGTGAGTCTTTTGCTGCCGGCGCACTGGCGAGATTCAACAATAACTACGAGTTCCTGTGCAAAGAGGCCAAAGAGACGGCCGAGATGCTCGGCTTGGCGCCCGTAAATCACAATCCGTACATGAACAACGTCGCCCAGCTCATCGAGATTCAGCACGTGATGGTCGAATCGGTCGAGATAATTGACGAGCTCCTTGCCGCCGATCTCGATGACGTTTGCGCCGAGTACGAAGTCAAGGCCGGCCAGGGTGTCGGCGCCGTGGAAGTTCCCCGCGGGATACTCTATCACGATTACACCATCGACGATCAGGGCTCGATCACCAAGGCCAACTGTATCATCCCGACGACGCAGAACAACGCCAACATCCATCATGACCTGCCTGAACTGGTAACCCAGCAGATCGAGCTTGGCAAGAGCGACGAGGAAGTCACCAAGTTGTGTGAGATGCTCGTCAGGGCATACGATCCCTGCATTTCCTGCTCCGTTCACTAATCTGCGGCTGGTCCCCACAGATCTCGCGACGATACAATTGTTTGGCCCTGTGTTTGCCGAAGAGCGTATGTCATCCCGACTTCAAGCCGAAGGCGCAGCGCTATGTCATCTCGACTGGAGCCGAAGGCGGAATGGAGAGATCTGTTTAAAATAGATTCCTCCGCTTCATCCCAACTTGCGTTGTGACTCCGGTCGGAATGACGACGGGTAGGGGTGCTCATCCGGAATTTGACCATTCTTGCCGAATCGGTTAGAATAATCGCCGATGAAATCCCCGGCATGGCCGATCTGTCGGGGAGCCGAGGCAACCGCTTACTTAAGGAGAATGGTATGCACAAACTCACTGAGACAAGACGCGACTTTCTCAAAACCATCGGGCTGGGCGCTGCCTCGCTTGCCCTGCCCGGATACGCCAGGGCTGCCGAGCCGAAAGGCTCTCGCCCGAACATAATCCTCATCATGGCCGACGACCTGGGCTACTCCGACGTCGGTTGCTACGGAGGTGAAATCAAAACGCCTAATCTCGACAAACTGGCGCAAGGCGGCATGCGATTCACACAGTTCTATAACTGCGCCAAGTGCAGTCCCACGCGAGCGACCCTTCTGACGGGCCAGTACGACCAGGCCGTTGGAGTCCAGAACATGGAGCACGGCGCCACTTTCGGCGAAGTCCTGCGCGCCGCCGGCTACCGGACGCTCATCTCCGGCAAATGGCATCAAAAACCGCTGCCGACAACGCGCGGGTTCGACCGGTACTTCGGCCTGGCCGACGGATGCTGCAACTTCTGGAACCCCGGGATTAAGGCCCGGCCCGGCGAAGGTAAGCCCGGCCGAAAGATAAAGGGGCCCCGACGCTGGGCCATCGAAGGCGAAGCGATTATGGGATACACTCCCGAAGATAAAGATTTCTACACAACCGACGCCTTTGCCGACTATGCCGTCGCGCGGCTTCAAGAGTACAAGAGCGAAACCAAACCCTTCCTGCTCTATCTGCCTCAGACCGCGCCGCATTATCCGTTGCACGCCTGGCCCGAGGACATCGCCAAGTATCGCGGCAAGTACAAAATCGGTTGGGACGAGCTTCGCCGCCGGCGCTACGAGCGCCAGATCGAGATCGGCATGTTTGACGGCAAATACGCCATGTCCCCGCGCGACGAGGGCGTGCCGAGTTGGGACTCGCTCAGCGATTCGAAGAAGGACCAGGCCGACTTGCGAATGGCCGTCTACGCCGCAATGGTCGACCGCATGGACCAGGCGATCGGCAGGGTGTTCGACAAGGTCAGGCAAATCGGCAAATGGGACAACACGCTCGTGCTATTTCTGGCCGACAACGGCGGCTGTCCCGAGACACCCGATACGACCCCTGACATTGCCCCCGGACCCGTCGAGGGCTACCGCTGCCTCGGCCCGGCCTGGGCCAACGCCACCAACTCGCCCTACAGAAAATTCAAATCTACCGATTACGAAGGCGGCAACTGTACTCCTTTCATAGCCTACTGGCCCGGCGTTATCGAGGCCGGTACAAGAACCGACCAGGTGGCCCACATTATCGACATCACGCCCACGTTCATGGAACTCGCCGGCGCCTCGTATCCCGAGCAGATCAACGGCCGGAAGACCAAACCTGTCGCCGGCAAATCGCTGCTGCCGGTCTTCCAGGGCAAACAGCGCCGGGGACACGAAGTTCTGTACTGGCAGTTCGGCAAGGCAAAGGCAGTCCGCGCCGGCAAATGGAAACTCGTCAGCCTGGGCCAATCCGGCTGGGAGCTGTACGACCTGGAGGAGGACCGAACGGAGCTGAACAACCTGGCCTCGCAGTATCCCGAAAAGGTCGAGCAGATGACCGCCCTCTGGGACGCCTGGTGGAAGAACTGCCGCGGCTGAGAGCACAAACCGCCGCGGTTTTCCAGCCTCCGCCTCCGTTTCTCGGTGCCGTCACCGCCCCGAAAAGGCCCCGCCGCTCCCCTTGTCGGCGTGAAATTGGCTTTGTTTTTTCAACTACCTTCGTTTAGGATTTAGGGCTTAGTGCTTCGGATTTCCGGCCAAGGTGTACCTGTCAAGACGGCCGCTGCGTTACTCGGTCGAATCGCCTGTTGTCGTAAAGCTCCAAACCTCTCCGGCCGTGGTACACTTGTAACCAACCTGATCGACTCTCCAGTAATAGACTGTGTCATACTCCAGGACTCGATCCAGGGCAAAACCGTTATCCGTGACAAACCCGAGAAACTCTTGCGAGTCACCGGATGCAGCAGCAACTGAACATGCGTTGGTGCCGAAATAGACGTCGTAGCCAGTCAACTGCTCCCGCGGCAACCAGGCGAGTACTGGGCTGAGGTCCGCAATTTCCTGGCCATCGGCAGGCAAGGGATCGGCAGCGGCAGGCACAAAGCAATTCAGCCACTGATCGGCTATCAACACAAGGTCCCCAATGGCGACTTGTCCATCGCCTTGCCCCGGCATGACATCGGCGGCAAGCCCGACTCCGGTCACGAGCCACTTATCCGCCAAATGTGAAAAATCGGCAAAATCGACAAAGTAGTCGTTGTTAAGATCGGCACGCTGAGGATCTGCGCAGTCAGTTCCGGGGAGCACAGTGACAACCACCTTATATCCCTGCCATCCGTAAGGTCTGTCCTCATCTTGAACATTGCCGTCCTCATCAATGACACGGGCAAAGATCGTCTGGCGTCCGGTCGTTTCGGGCGTCCAGATGTACCGCCAGTGTTTCCAGACATTGGGCGTGAAATAGGTGAGTATCTCGGCATTCTCCCATGTCGCGCCGTCATCGGTGCTAACCTCAACCGTGACGATCTCCTTACCCTCGCCGGCATTGGCCATCCCCTTGATCGTAAGCCGGCAATTGTCGACTATGGCATTGTAGGTGGGCTCCATAATCCTGGCATGTATCGGCCACTGCCTGAACGAATCACCCGCGCGGGCGGATGATATCTCAATCCGATCAAGCCATCGCACCCACTGATTGCCTGTATGTCCGGGCAGAGCAATCCTTGCCGGCCATCCCTGTATCTGGGGCAACGGCTCGCCATTCATCTCGTATGCCACAAGCGCATCGGTTTTCTGCAGGACTTGGGCCAGCGGGAACGGACCGCGCCGGTAACCGTCAAGCGCCGTAAATGTGACGCTGCTTGCCGTAGGTTTAGGTGCGGCAAGCTCGATAAGGCTCCTCAGGCTCACGCCGCTCCACACGGCGCTGCCGACCAGAAGCGGGGGGCCACTGGCATAGTCGCATTCCAGAGTAGCTTCTATATCTGTTTGCGGATACTCTCTAAGTTCGTCCAGGGATAGCGACAGAGGCCGTTCGACCTCACCATCGATGTCCAATGTCCATTCACCCTGCCACTGGGGAATTCTGCTCAGAGTGAAGAACTCGTCGTTCGATGTTATGGGCGGCGGATCAAGACAGTGCTTTGCGTTGAGAGGTGGCCATGACGATGAAGTCAGAATCAAAGCTGGCAACAGATACCTTGTCAGAGAACACCGAACAGACAATACCCGAGACAGCCGGGTCGAATCTTCAAACATGCCTCTTACCCCCATTAGCAACGTTCTATGAAGCAACCACTCCTAACGTAGAAGTGCGACTGAACAGCCCATACTACGTAGACTATAAGTATACCGCAAGTCGGTCACAGATTCAAGAACTAGGGAGCATTCTTCACATATTTTCTCGCAAGACGGTTTCTTCACCAATCGGGCCTGTTGAAAAGGACCGAACCGAACTGCACTCCGGTCGCAATGACAATGTGTCCTCCTGTAGCCTCGGGTGCAGAGATACTTGCCTCGTGTCATTTCGAGCGAAGCGAAGCGAAGTCGAGAAATCTGCCTCACTTGCTATATCAATCGTACCAGTGATTATGGTGGGGCAAGCCGCCACCCTACGGGGCCGTGGGGCTAATTGATTGTGTGCCAGGTTTGGTCCTGGCGGACTTCGAATGGGCCGAGGTGGTTTTGGACTTCCATTCTGTATTCACCGCCGGAGTTGGTTCGGCCGTAGCCTTGTGCATAGTCTGTAGGTACTCGCCACGAGTACGAGCAGTTCCCGCCTCAGGCGAATCCGAACTGGGCCGAATGAACGGTCTGTCCGGTCTCCGAGATGATCTGGAACTGCGGCTCGGGTACTTCTTTGCCGTTCTTCTTGGCGCCGGGAACGTACAACTCTCCGGATCGGCCTTCGAGATAGAACTTCACCCACGCATCTCTGCCATGTTTCTCCATAGAACTCTTGACCTGAAACGGCGGGCCTATCTCAAACGAGGTCGTTTCGTCCGGCCGGACCTCGAAGGCGCCAAGCTCGCCCGCTCCGGCGCCGCCCCGGGCCTTTTCGGTATCGAAGAGCCATCGATTTCCGGCCGAGTCCGTCTCGGTCAACTTCAGCACGACCGTTGCGTATTTGCCTGCCGGCAAACGCAACTTTCCGTTAGAGCTGAATAGATGCTGATGGCCCGCGTCCGACCACAGTTTGACATCGACATTCTCATCGCCAAAATCAAGTGTTCCAAATGCTGGTTGCGCCCTGCGGAACTCGACAATTTCCCCGTCGTCGCCAATATCCAGGTGATAGTAGCTCTCGCCTACTTTGACCAGCCGGCTCAGCGGCATAAGTTCCCAGTCGCCGGACCTATCGAGGTCGAACTTCGAGTTGCTGTTGAGATCGATTGCAATCGCATCGCACCCGGGTTCCCGGCTATTCCTAATCGGGGGGCCAACACGTCATTGTATCTTCCGTTATAGTTGCAATCGACCAGTGCGATGTTGTGAGCCCTGCCGTCCAGTTTGACCTGCCCTTCACGGTAGTGTGTGGCATAGAGTATGACGTACTGGCCATCGGCGCAACCGATATAGAACCGACTTGCTTTTGAGCCATTGCCTGTGTGCTCGATCAAGACGGGGCCGAATTCAAATATTGTTTGAAGCCGAAAGATGCTCAGCCACGTGCCGATGTATTCCTTTTCGTCCGACAGCAAGCCATCGCCGTCGGTGTCCAGACGCAGCTTGGCTCTTTTCATGCGATCCGTGGAGCGATAGGTTATCCCGTGGACTTTTCTGTCGTCGATGTCAAGTGCGAAGTACACGGGTTCCGGCGGTGCGTCGGCCGGCACCTCTCGTAGTTCCGGCGGCTTGATTAATGTTGTGTCCCGCATTTGCTTTGCGAAATACCCCACCGACTGCGTGCGCGGGATGGGTGCGGATCTGAGCCGGGCTTTGGCTACGATCGGGCCAATCTCGGCATTTTCCCGGGTTTTCGCAGCTTGTGGCTCCTTCCTGGCCTTTCGCAGGATATCGTAAGGCGTTTGCCTCTTCTGAGCGGATGAATAAGGCTTGCCGCTGCTGCCCGCTTCGGCCACGGCTGAAACAGCAAACAAAGCCGCCGCGCCAACCGCGACAAGAAATCTGATATGTCCGTGTCTTGCCACCATGTCCAGCCTTCCGGGCCTTCGTCAGGCGCGGCCAATTTCAAAACATTCTTCCTGGCCTGCGGCTTGCAGGCCGCAGGCGTCTGTTAACTAAGACGGTGTCCGAGCTTTTTTGTTACGCACATTTTCTATTTTTGTTCCGCCATGCACAGGATTCTCCCGTTTTTCATGGCAAGATAGAGCCGGCCGTAGGCCGCGGCCATGCCGTCGAAGACCGGCTCGGCTTCGAGCCGATACTGTCTGAGCGTCTTGCCGTCAGCGGTCGAAATCACCTCCAGCACCGAATCGTTTTCGCTGTGCGGGTCTTTGGCGAAGATCTTCTCGGAATCCTTCCAGCCGGCCCCGAAGAGAACGTCCCCGGCTAGAACCATCGTGCGATACTGGGTGGACGATTTTCTGTTCCATTTGTGGCTGTTGGCTTGGAGCGTCCGTCTTTGCCTTTTTTGCGGTTCGCTATTGCTGCCAGTGTTGTTCAGCCGTGCGAACAACCGGGTCCCCGTGGGGAACTGCCCCGGCGCGTATCGGCTGTATTTCTGATGCAGGTGTCCGGAGTGTGTGTCGGGCTGCATTGATTTGTCGTGCTTGAGGAACGTGTAATAGCTCTGCACACCGTAGGCGACTCTTTCGTCGAACACCAGAAGCTTGCCGAACGTGTCGCCGCCGCCGAGGTCCCAGTTCCACCTGTGTCCCCAGCAATCCTCCAGCAAACCGGTGTTGGCAATTATCGTGGCCGGCCTCGGTCGTTTTGTCTCATTCAGCGACAGATCGTAGGATCTCATCCGCATCGTGATACTCTGTCCGTCCGAGATGAGCACGTCGGGCATCCCCCCGTTTTTGCTCGCTCCGTCCGAACTGAGCGTTGTGCCATACTTCACATCTCCGGTCGCGGCGTCGAGACCGTAGAGTCGGATTCCTCCGTCGAGATATGAAGTATACCCGGCGGCGAAATATACCGTGTCCTTGACAACCAGGACGCTGCCGTGCACGGGCCAGACCGATTCGAGCCTGTCTCGGACGACCGTGCGCCTCTCGAGCGGCGCCGCGCGGAAGCGCCAGACCAATTCGCCGTCCGATACGCACAGGGCGTAGACATAACCATTGCGGCATCCGAAGATTGCCATCGGCCCGCAGACGGTCGGCGGAGAATCGACTGGCCCGCCCGGGAAAAACTTCCACAATTCATTTCCGTTGGCTGCATCGAGACAGTAGATGATCTGTCGGTCGACGGCGCTCACGAGCAATTTGTTCTGCGCCACAACAAGACCGCTCAGCTTGCCGCCAATATCGGCGGTCCACTTCTCGTCGAGATCATCAGGGACGTTTGTGCTCGCCGATCCGCTGCGCGAAATATCATGACGGTAGGTCGGCCATTCATCTGAATTGCCATTCGCCACAGGCGGCGCCCAGATCAGATTCTGCCGGGCGGTGCTCGCCGTTCGATTGTCGGCGCCGAGCTCAACTTTCCCGTATGCCGGGCCTTTCACTAATTTGGCGCTACTCTCACTTGCACGAGTGACTCTCGAGGCGGCGAGCGCGTGAAATCCGTCGAACTTGATGTCACTGAAACACTGGCATGGATGCGGCGGCGAATAGATAAGTCCGTTGCAGGGCATGACCCCGTATTGGCATACGCCGCGCACCCACCAGTTGTTGATGTGGTTGTCGCCGGCCAGGTCGATGTATTCCAGGCCGCGTCTGCTGCAGATGAGGTAACGTTCGGTCGCCTTGTTGCGATAGCAGCGGTGATGATGGCCTCCGGGGAGCATTTCCATTCTGGTAAAGGACCTCTTGACTTCGCCCGTATGAATATCGACACCCCAGATTTCCTTGCCGCCGTTGCCTATGAAGTTCTCCTTGGGTATGGGAATACCGGTCGTTGGCCTGCCGTTCTTGTCCAGTCTGCTGCCGCTCCATATCGACGACGTCAGCGGTATTGTCCAGGCCAGCCCGTCGATGACAAACAGATCTCCCGGCGAGGCGAATCCCATGCTCCCCTTGTGCTCCCACAACTTGCTTCCATCGGCAATCGAAAACGAACGAAGCTTGTTCCAGGTAAGACACATCACCACGTCGTCATACGCGACCACGGTCGGCGCGTAATTATTTAGAAACAAGCCCTTCGTAGGCATCGGCGCTTCCCACAGGTCGTCTCCCGTCTTCGAGCTGACGCAGTGGAGGTTCTCACTATCCAGAAAGAACACACGACCCTTGTGAGCCGTCAGAGAGAGTGGGGTAAGGTGTGCGAGATTATCCCCCGTCTTCTGCCAGAGAACCTTGCCGGTGCTTGCCCGGTAAGAGACTATCGACTTGTCCACGTCCGGCTTTCGGTCGACGCTGAGTTCCCAGTAGCCTGAGATCTTGGGGGCTTCCTCATTCATGATGTCGAGATCGCCGGTTACGGTCAGCAGCATATCGTCGCAGTAGATGAGTTCCTCGGTTTTCTCCGATCCCTCGTACGTCAGGATAGTCCTGCCCGTTGCGGCGTCGAGCATTGACACGGGTGCGTTGAATCCGAGGGTCACATATACGCGGTCGCCCACGGACACCAGCAGCCGCGGCAGTTGGGCCGGACCGGAGCGAAAGAGGTGCAAATGTGTTATCCAGGAATTGATGTCGCGCTTCCACAGCAGCTTGCCGTTAAAAGCGTCGCGGGCGATCAGCTTCCACTCTGCGGGATGATGGACAAGCGAGGTCGGCCCCTCGTCGAGGATGTAGAAGATGCGTCCGTTGCTGGAAGTCATCGCGCTTATGCTGGCCAGCGCGTCATGGTCCCTCGTGCGTTTGGGCTCGGCCTCCCATTGCAGATGCTTCGGCGTCGCCACCCTCGTGTCTTTGGCCACCGCGTTGCCGTCCGCATCATGGAGAAAATGCGTCCACTCGTCGATGTCGGAGGGCCTCGGTTTAACAGTCTTGTTCCCCTTGATATAAGCAACTCCGTTCGGGCACAAAACGCGCATGACCTCATCGGTCGAAACGTCACCGAGATCCTCGGCAACCAGCAGGTTGACAACGTTGTCGCCGTAGGGCAGAACCCTCCCGGACCAATGCTCGACTGAGACTTCTCCGTAAAGGTCTTTGCCGCTTATGTAATCGCGAGCCTTCTCGATACTCTCTCGGTCTTCGTCTAATCCGTGGATCAGGTAGCTGCCGTTCATCCGCAGCGCGGCGGTGAGTTTCCCGTCGCCGCAGCCGAGATGGACCACAAGCCCGCCCTTAACGCCCGTCTCGGCCAGTATCCGCCCGGCCTGCCGTTGCTGTGCTGCACAGACAGATGCAATAGCCAATAAACAAATACATGTCATCGACGCTCGGCTTTTTCTCATCACGGATGTGTCCCTTCCTGTTCGAAAATGTGTCTAACGTCCAGAATTACCCCAATTACATGCACAAGATCACCATGCGTGAAGAACAAAAACTTATTATACCTTAACATTGCCTTCTGGGAATAGGGAAAGTTTCTCGTCTTCACCTTTCACCCTTCACCCTTCACCCTTCACTCTTCACCCTTCACCTTTCGCCTTTCACCTTTCACCCTTCACCCTTCACCCTCCACCCTTCACTTGCTTGTGACCGCGCGCTGCGTTTACATCAGGTTTCGTGAAGTAGTCTGGTGGGTCGGCTACCGACGCACGGGATTGGGTGGAGGAAGTAGACAATATTCGGGTCTGAATTGAGTTTATCCCTTCGCCGTCACCGCCTGGGAGTCTGGGTCGTTATGACGGAATCCACCACCACTTGTTGTCGGTCGATCAGGAGAAACGTTTCATCTTGCGCGGCAAGCCGACCGCTGAAATCGCCAACAACAAACAATATCTGGTTGGCTCCGCGAGGGGTACTCCGAGAGCGAAGAGCTACCCGGTTGGCGGCGACGTAGATGTTCCCGTTTGCGGGAATGACCGTGCCGCCGCGGAACGTGAAGAGATGGGCGTTAAAATCTTGCTCACGGCTCAGCGTCCAGCCGGAAATGTCTACTGCAAAACCATTGAGATTCTGCAGTTGGATGTACTGCTCATCCAGGTTACCGCTGACGGGATCGGTATCAACAGCGCCGATGCTAATAACCGCACTGTCCGGTTGGGCGTCGGGTAGCTCACGGGCCCCGGAGGCCAAACGGTTGAACAACTGACGCCGGCGCTCGGGCAGATAAGAGTATTTGAGTTCCTCGACAGCTTCCCACAACGATTGAGGGCAGCAAGAAGCCGTAGAGCCATTGCCCCAGGCGTCCGAGCCCCATTTGGCGGCGTCCAGGGCTGCATCCGGAGCGATCAGCAGCGCCAACATGTCGATGCGCGGCTCGAAATACAGTGCCTCCTCCGCAGGTGTGTCCGGCGCCATGAGCAATTCATCCATGAGCGTTCGTACGCGACGCAAATACATCTGTCGCATTTCCGAGGTGCCAAAAATTGCAGTCGGCAGACGGTTGTTTTGGCCGACAAACAGTCCTGTATTTGGAACAAGGTTTTCGTTCCAGTAAGTCTCCGAGGAATTCCACACTCGTCCGAAGCTCAGGTCCACGTCCCACGGCCACATCTGCCATTCATTACTGGCGCCCGTATCACGATAGAAGTAGTAGTTTTTGTGGCAGCAGTCGACGTCACCCGTGATTGCGCGTGCAGCCAGGAAATTGACGACTTGCGGGACGTCCACGTTGTCGTAGAGATATCGACGGCGTGCTTCGCCCGAGAGGCCGAGGCCGCTGTAGAGTGCCAACAGATCCGCATTGTCCTCGTCCTTGCGTGTCTTCTTTTCGGCCCCGGTCGTAGTGTGACTCGCACTGGTAAACGTGTTGTACATCTTGTAAAGGGCCCCCTCGGCATTCAGGCCCATCCGAATCAGCCAGTCTTCATCGCCGTTCTCCATCGCGTGGGCCGTACCCCAGAAGGCCCCGTTCTGCTGAACGCGCACTGGAAAGACCCAGTGGTAGGGACAATCCGCATCCCGATAGATGTCGTAGGCCAATATGTTGCGCATGTGTGCTTTATCCGGATAGGTCGTCATCAGGTTGATATCGTCGGCACGCGGCTCCCCTGGCGCCCATTTGAAGTTGTGGCCGGGATGGAAATCGATGTCGTAGCTCTTCTTTGGAAAACCCCGACTGGATTGGCCGTGAATGTTGATCCAGACGTTATCGTAAAACTCACCATCATAAAAGAGTGCACAGCGAGTTCCTATGTCGTTGTTGGCGGCTCCAGGATTTTCGATAAACCAATGCAGAACAGGCATGGGATTAACAAGGCTTGGATCGTCAATCACGGTGCCGAAGTATTGAGGGGAATTCTGCGGATCGAAAAACGCCGGAAGGTGGGATTTACGCCCGCCCGTGTCCGTGGCCGTAATGGACCAGCGCACCATCTGTCCCGCGCTGAAGGTCTCGGCGGGAATTCGGCCCGAATACACCCCGTCGCCTCCTATCTCAGCCCCGATTCCGCCATAATTACGGAGAGGGACAGTTACCTCATTGTCGAACATCACCCGATAATGCAACACTACCATGTCCACGGGATCAAAGGACGAGTCGATACGGGCCGTGATCAACAGGTCACTATTCTCACCGGGAATCTCCGGGTAATGTCTGTTGTCGGAAATAATCGGCCCCAACTTTTCGACGCCGATGTTGTTCGGCTTTCCGGGAGTTGGAGTTGGAAAATAGTGCGGCGACGTGTAGTCATATAAGTGCATCATCGCCTGAAGTTCGGGAAAGATCAGCAGGCTCGGACTATCTACAAGATAGCTCAATCCCTGTACGGCCAGGAGATTCGTGCCCGCATGGAGGAAGTCGAACTGGCCGATAGGATAATCGACCGGATGGACGGCAATCCGGTTGATCCGATAGGCCGATGCACCGGAATTCCATGTCTCTTCAGTTGGGGCGGGGGCATTACTCCGTGCCACTTCCCGCCCGTTGATGTAGGTGATCATCCCGTCTTCATATCGCATACGCAGGGTCAGGGTGTCAATCGCCGATGGCTTGTCAAGCTCGAAAGGTGTTCGAATATATACGGTCTGATTCGCAGACTGCATCGCCGAGACGTCCAATCCGATCAATTGCGGATAGGCGTAGCCAACGCCGGTAACACCCGTCTGCCAGCTTGAATCATCCAGGTCTTCCAGTGTCCAGGGACGCAGCGTCTCCGAATCCTGCGTACTTGGTTCCAACGCGTCGTCCCGGGGGACCAGGGCCTTGGCCGGCGCCCCGGACGCCACGAGTGCTACCTCCGTATCCACGGCGCCAAATCCATAGGAGACATCGGGCGCCTGGATCGGGAACGTGGGAGAGAATTCCGAAACCACTGTATGCCCATCTGGACGAACCAGCCCCAGATACTCGCCGCTCCCGCTCAGTTTGAAATTTGTATGCAACACTTGCGAAGGTACTCTTCGATCCTTTCCGGACGCAAAGACAACCAGATAGGCGCCGGAAGCAAGTGTCACCCGCGGAAATGCCCACTTCGTCAGGCTATTGATGTTATCGGTCAGATACCACCCCGCCAGGTCGACCGTATTGGCCCCGGCATTGTAGATCTCAATCCAGTCCTCCTCATCCCGATCCTCGTCGTCAAGGCCGCTATCGTTCACGGCCATGAACTCGTTTATCCGGACGGTCTCCTGTGCCCGGACCATGGTGAGAGGGCATAGAGTGAGAGTCAATACAACAATAAAAACAAAGGTCCTCGAATATTTCATACCCATGCCATTCCTTTTTGTTGAGCCGGCAAGCCACAAATCGCCACTCTTAACAGCCGATTAGCTTTACAGCGACACAAGAGATTATAACATATCAAGAGGCATCTCACAATAGTACCTGCCCAAAAGGGATCGGCCAGAGACAGTTGAGACTTGAGTTGAAGGTGACCCATTCCCTTGCGTGAGACACACTCGGTAAGAGGATGCCTCAAAAAGAATTTGCGGTAACGGGCATAGTGCTTCGGCCTTTGGTGTGTCAGTTCTTCCCGGCGTGCTGCAACTGCCATTTGTAGATCGACGGCACTTTGGGGCTGGGTCTTGGAGCGGGGCCGAGCGGCAGGGCTTTGTTGTCTTTGGCGAGAGCAGGCTTGGCCTTGCCCGAGACAGTCTTGCCGTTGCCTCCGTGGAGTTTGTTGCCGACAACCTCGGTGCCGATGCAGTCGGCGGTAGCCAGCGAGATCATCGGCGACTTGGTGTCTTTGAGGACGAACACATTGTCCTTGATGATGTGGTCGAAGCTCGATGTTTTTGCAAGAACACCCGGTCCGCTGTCTACGACAAACCGGTTGTGGAGAATCAGCCAGTTTTCGTTCATACCGCCCATCCAGAGTCCTGCTTTCGGTGAGCTTACGTCACAGTTATATACGACGTTGCGCGGCCCGTTCGGCCCGTGTGCGGTGTCCTCAGGTGGCGAAGCCCACATCCCGTAGCCATAACCGCCGTGGCCCCGCACGGATTCGATCACACATTGCTCGATGAGGTTCTCATTCGTCCAGCCGGCGTGCCATTGCCCGTCGCTTTCGTGGAATACGCTCTTGCGAATCACACAACCGCTGGCTGCCCACTGGAAAAGCGGGGCGTGTCGCATCTTGAAGGTCTCGACGTTTTCAATAAGACAATCCCAGCAGCGGTCCCAGCCGGTGTACGCCGTGCCGCCGCCGCCCTTGAACCAGGCGTCGTCGAACAGGCAGTCGCGAATCTCGCACCATTTCGCCATTGACCCGTATACCGGGAAACGGCCACACCTCTTGACGGTGACATTTCTGGCCCAGCAGTTCCAGCCGTTGTAAAAGATCACGCCGCTTATCCAAAGGTTCTCCATTTGCTCAAGGTAAAGTCCCTCAACTCCACAGCGTCGAATCGGCGCGAGCTTCTGCACGTATGCGCCGTCGATAATGGGAAACTCGATACGCAAGGGCTGGTTCACCGTCACGGTCCTGCCCTCGATGCCGGTGACGACAAGCTCGTACATACGGTACGAGCCCCACAGACATGCGTTTTTGGTCAGTTTCTTCCAGCGCTCAGTTGCGGGGGCGTCGATCCTGATGCAATCGCCCACGCCGAGCCCCTCAGTGCTTGTCAGTTTCAGCTTCATGTCCCCACGTTTTCCATCGGCAGCGAGCTTCAGTCTGCCGCCGACCGTACCCTTGCCCGCAAACGTAATGGCGGCTTGTGAGTCGGCAGCCAGCCGGCTGTCTCTGAAAGCCGAATCGAAAACGATGGGAATTTCCCCCGTGAGTTTCGACCCGTCCTCGTACTCGGCAACGCCATTGAGCGTATGCTCGCCGTTGGTGACCTTGCCGACAGAATCGCGCCCGGATACGGCAAAGTTGAATGTGTTCCCCGAGTGCTTGCCCCTGGTCCACGTGCCGATGATCGCATCGTCAATCATTATCATCATCTTCGCAAGATTGGCGGGTTTGCTGTGCATTTCAATCCTGGTGTTGGGTCCTACTGTGCTGCCCGCAGCGGGGCTGTAAAAAGCCACGCTGTTCT
>JADHXR010000096.1 GCA_016782865.1 Phycisphaerae bacterium | reverse complement strand
AGGGTCAAGAGGATCGGCTCGTGAAACATTCCCACAACGCAGCTTTCTGTGGGGGGACATTTCGAGGCTGCAACCATTCGTTTACCTTCAGGCTCCCATACTTGCTTGGCCCACAGACTGCTCTGACCGTCAGGGCTCTATGTCCCCTCGGCCACCAGGCCGTATACACCGGGCAGGACTCGTGCCGTTACCGGCCACGAGCTCCGGCATCACTACGTGTCCGAACCGGACAATTGACACGACAGGACTTGTGAGGGTCTCCGCCCTCACGCACCTGCTGGATCGCAGCCTTGTCGGCTGCTCCTGGCCCCTCATGTCCCCGAGCACCGTTGGTCGCATCCAGGCTATCGGATCAGTACCATTTTCCGGGTGATCTGAAAGCCATCTGCCGTCCTGAGCCGCAGGAAGTAGGTCCCGGGACCCCTTCCTCGTCCATTCCACTGGACTAGATGAGCGCCTGCGCGACGCCATGCGTCCACGAGTACGTCCACTTGCTGTCCGGCCGCGTTGTACACCTCTATCCTGGCGTGCTGTTCCCGAGGCAAGCGGTACTCGATAAGCGTTGAGGGGTTGAACGGATTCGGGTAGTTCTGCGCCAGCACGAACACAGTGGGTTCGAGCACGTCCGTATGCTCGACCGAAGTGTACGGACCGTAGTCAAACTCCTCGTCCACCAAATGCCACTCCGGCTCGCTCTGGCCAGCGTAGTTGCGCCGCATGTAGTACGTGACCAACGGAGTACGCTCAAGCTCTGTGAGCGAGATGCGCCTGGGTACAGGGTCCTCCCAAAGGTATACGGGTATGTCCATGGGATTGAGCACGGTGGACAGGCCCCGGTCCCAGGCGATGTGAAAGAGGCCGAAGTTGCCTGGCTCGTGACCGGTCAGCCAGTTGCCGATGATGTCGGCTCGGAAAGGGTCCTTGCCGAAGATCAGCACGTTGGTCATGAAGTCCTGTGCTGTGCGGCCGGGCCCGGGCCCCGAGTCGAAACCGTTCCCGTTGCGGCCATAAATGCCTTCAATAATGCAGAAACGCGTGTCCGAAGCATCGAGGTTGTCGCACGTCCGCTGGCCCCACATCTCCATGCCATATCCGCTGTTCCAGTTGCTTCCCGGCTTGTCCCACCTGGAAACCCCGGCCTCCAGATGCTGAGCGTGCAGCTCTGCAACGTGCTCCATCACATCGGGCTGGAAATCCCCGGCCATCCGAGGCTCCGAGCTTATGGTTCCCTGCACCCCGGCACAGAAGTGAATATAAGGGTGAACGCACGTTCCCTGATGGTTCTTGCAGCACAGCGTCATGCCCATGCCGTGGGCCTTCAACTTGGCGATGTTCAACAGCCAGGTGTCTGGCTGATTGTATGGGGCGACGTAACCGATGCGCCTGAACACCACGCCCTGGGGGTAGTCCACCCACGTCACCTCAGAGCCTTCTTCCAGGTTGCGCAGCGCCACCTCAGACAGCAGACGCCCGCTGTCGAAGCGCCCGCCGTTCGCGCCTGTGCGTTCACACATATCGCCGTACCCGCTCTCCCAATACGCCTGGGGGCAGTACGAGTCACCCAACCAGTTCCCCTCCCTCACGTAGAACTTGCTCCCCGGCAGGCCCAGTTGCATCTTCATGCCCTCGATGACCCCTTCCACAAAGTGGACATCCGTCAGGATACCCATCTGGGAGGCTTGCGGGCTTCCGCCGCAGGTCGTGTTGGCCTTGATGGCAACCCGGTGGGAAAGCGGAACTCCAGGCGTGTCAGCAAGCACGAAGATGTCACGCGCCAGAGCTATGCCCTCCTGTCGCTTGGCTTCGAAATCCGTCTTGTCCGCTACGTTCGTGCGTCTGATGAATACGGCCTCGGGGTGCTCCTTTATGAACGGATGCAGATCGAAGTACTCAGGCGAACTGAAAGCCCGCCCGGCCAGCAAATGATCGGGTCTAGCCAATCCGACGGCGCCTGATATGCCGATTGTCTTCAAGAACGTTCTTCGATCCATGACTTACCTCCTTCCTGCAACTGGTAGGTGTTTTGGTTTTTCAACCATGAACGTGATTATACCCCCAAAGGAAGACAGATCAATGGGAAAACAGCCCCATGGCAGCCCTGGGGCTGTTGCATGACAATCATACCAGCATATAACCAGTATGTGTCTAGTGAGTGACATTGGGCTCAGCCCTTATGAAATAAGTTCACTTTCTTTTCCCTTTGACGCAACAGCGCTTCAATCTGTGCCAGTTTTTCTTTCTGGACAGGATGACAGGATTTACGGTGATGTTATTAACCACGAATTCACACTAATCTACACTGATATTTTGTGGTCCCCATATATCCTGCCTTTATCCAGTTATCCTGTCTGATTATTGTCTTTCTTTGTGCTGAATCCAAAACCGTGTTAGCCAGTGAAATCCGTGTCTAATTCAGTTGGTTATTGATCGTTTCTCCGTGTTAATCATCGTTAATCCTGTCTAATCTACCCTGACGGGCCGATGTTTTGTATAATCGCAGGCAAAACAGCCAGGTGAAACCTGTGGAGGCATGCATTATGCTATGTCAATCTCAAAGGCTATGGGGTATTTTTATGGTGGTCCTGATTATTTGTGCTGGGTCGGCCGGTGCGGCTCAGACTATCGTTACGCATTACGAAGAAGACTTTAGCATCTTTCCCAATCCGGAGCAGGGCTTTTATGAGTATACGGATCTGAACAAGCTGCCCGTTGATATTGGGCGCCTGCGCGAACAGGGGCGCACCCTTATCTGGGGACGCATCAATTTAGAGGCCTACAGGAATATCGCGACCTTGCCCGAGGCGTTTCTCCATCAGGGAGCTAGGGGGTCAGGCTTTGTATTTTGCACGTGATCTAACCAAAGTCTTGTTATAGAATGTTTTTGTGTCAAGGCAGCCCCGAATAGAATTCGAAGATGCGATATATCACGTATTAAATCGTGACTATTATTGAAGTTCTATTCTTTCCATTGAAAAGTCTGGAGAGCTATTTGAAGAAGTTCTTTTCAGTTGCTGCGGCCGTTTCGGATGGGTACTGTATGCCTATGCTATTTTATCGATGATCCCTTGTACTTGATGGGTAAGAAACGAATGAAAAAGAGAAGCCAGCCGAAGGGTTCCTTCGATGATCTGATTGACGCGGCCGACGTCGCAGTCCTGAGGCAACTCGTGCGTCAGGTCGCTGCGCATCGACCTGACGTCCGGCGCAAATGCGTCGAGTTCCTTCAGAAGACGGTGACTCTGTCACCGAAGGCCCTCGCTGGCGCTGATGGTGAAATCGCTTTCGCGCTTTGGAACGAGCTGGAATTCGATCTTTCCGAACTCGACGAGTACGGCGGCGGACCGCGCGACGTAGAAGACAATGTTGCCGACCTGCTCTACGAGCTTGCCGAGAAGCTAGAGAAGTCCACAATCCCCCGTGACGACCGCCGAGCGCTACTCGACGAGGTGTTACCCTTCATCAAGAGCCGCAACTCGGGCATGGAGGACAGCCTGTACGACGTCGCGTACGGCGCCTGCCAGGACGACGAGGACCTTCGCTATTTTGCCCGGCAGTTGGAGACCTTTGGGCAAGACTGGTCAACCAGCCACGCTCGACGAATCTACCGCCGAATCGGCGAAAAGGAGAAATATCTGACTCTCAGGTCGCACCGGATGGAGTACGGCGCCGATTATCATGATCTGGCAACCTTCTACTGGGAGCAGGGCGATAGAGAGAAGGCGTTGGAGGTCGCTCAGGAAGGCATGGAGAAGGCCAAGGGGCGGATGGACGAACTCCGCGATTTCCTGGCGGACCGAGCCAAGGAGTCGGGCGACCGGGAGAGCTACCTTGACATCCAGTTTCAACAGGCGATCAATCGTTTGACGCTAACCAGCTACAAGGCGTTTCACAAACTCTGCAGGGCGAAGGAATGGGAGTCCTACGAGTCCAAGGTCGCTGCTGCATTGGAAAACGCATCGCAAGGCGAGCGACTGAAGATCCACATGCACCGCAAGGAATACGACCGGGCCGTCGATACCCTATCCGCCATGCGTTATCCCGACACGCGGTATGGCGGGGTGATCTTCTGAAGATTGCCGTTCAATTGGAGACGGAGTATCCGGACAAGGTCCTAGCCTTCTACCGGTCGGGACTGGGGAACCTCAATCGGAATGCTACCCGAGAAACGTACGCCTGTTGGGCAAAGATTGCCAGGAAACTCCGCCACATGTGGATCGACGTAATCAAGGATCCGCAGCAGTGGGATACGTTCACCAAGAACGTCAAGCAGGGAAACCGTCGACGCCCGGCTTTCCAGGAAGAATTCGCCAAGGCAATCCCCGGCTGGAAGGAACTGTGAGACTTCTCTGACTCAGACTTCTGTAATCCTTCGTCTTCCTGCGTCAAATACCGGGGGAAGGAGGTGTACGGGAAGGAGAGCGGGGCCCCAAGTGGGGCCAGATGTGGAAATAGTAGTTAGTAGAGAAATGAACAAAAGCAACGCACGAAGGGGGCGTAACGCAATTGATAATGGACAATGGATAATGATGGACGGCAACAATGAAGGATAGCGTTGTTCGTTGTTGGTTTTTTGGTTTTTCAGTTGATTAGAGAAGATTAGTGGTTGAAATAGTTATTCGTTATTCGTTCAAGAATCCGTGAAATCCGTGCCCATTGTAATTGATGATTGATTGTTGTCCCTGCTTTCGCAGGGATGACAATATTATTGACTAATGACTATTGTTGTTCTTCGTGGTGAATAGAAAACCGTGTTAACCAGTGTTAATCCGTGTCTAATTCAGTTACTTATTGATCTTTTCTCCGCGTTCATCAGCGTTAATCTGCGGTTCTTCTTCCTTTTTACTTTTTACTTTTGACTTTCTCAGTGCCATCTGAGCCCTTTGAGAACCGGTGGACTGGAGCTATAATGACTTGTTATTGCAGATCATCTACGGGTGTACTGACAGAACGACAAGCTAACACAGGAGAACCGATAATGATCAAAGCGAAACTGTGGACAATTGCTCTATTGGCTGCGCTGCTGTCCCCTGGACCAGTCGGGGCGGCTCAACCAGAAACAGCCTCCGACATTCTGAACGACTCGGCGCCAGCAGGCGGACTGATCGTTCAGATTGGCTGCGGCGACCCGACGGGAGCCGCTTCACTGCGCATGAACGACCGCTGCCTTGTTTACAGCCTCGATGCCGATCCGGCAAAGGTGGCAAAGGCAAGGCGGACGGTTCGAGAAGCGGGGCTTTCGGCGAGCGTGTGGGTGGACCATCTGGACGGCAGCCGGCTGCCGTTCGCTGAGAACATGGTGAATCTGCTGATCTCCGAGGACCTCGGCGAAGTAACCATGGCACAAGTCATGCGCGTGCTGGTTCCCAACGGCCTGGCATACGTCAAGGACAAGGGCAAATGGATCAAGACGCCAAAACCCTGGCCTGCAGAAATCGACGAGTGGACTCATTGGATGCACGGCCCCGACGGCAACGCCGTCGCGGCAGACACCGTGGCCGGTCCGCCACGACGCCTAAAGTGGATCGCCGGGCCTCTGTGGTCGCGCTCGCATGATTCAGTACCCGGCGTAACGTCTATGGTCTCGGCGCGGGGAAGACTTTTCTATATTGTCGACGAGGCCCCGGCGAGCATGTCCGGAGCAGCCCCCGACAAATGGTCACTCGTCGCCCGCGACGCCTTCAACGGCCTCGAACTCTGGCGCATCCCGATCGGCCAGTGGGGTTGGCGCACGTGGGCAAATCAGTTCACTGTTCGCTTTACTATCCCGACGCACATGCCTAGGCGCCTGGTCGCCGTCGGTGATCGTCTCTACGTCACACTCGGCTTTAACGCCCCGCTCACCGAGCTTGATGCCGGGACAGGCAAGATTCTGCGCAGCTTCGAGGGCACGCAATTCACCGACGAAATCCTCTATGTTAACGGCACGCTGATAGTTGCGATCAACAAGGATCGGCAAGAGCCGGGCGATAAATCAGGAGCCTCGCCGGCGCCGGTGCGCAAGTGGGTCGCTGCAATCGACGCAACCTCGGGGAAAACACGCTGGAAGACAGGCGACTACGTAGGCCTGCGCTCAAAGACAGGCCCGATGGAACGGATCAGTCACCTGAGCATGGCTGCCGGCGATGGCCATGTATTCTTCGTCGACGGCGATCGGATAATCAGTCTGAATCTCGCCGACGGCAGCGAATCCTGGCAAGTCCCACGACCAGCGGTGCCGGAGAACAAGATGCGGTACGATATCCGAATCACCGACATGTGCACGCTGGTCTACCACGACGGGATGGTATATTTCGCCCAGCTTGACCCGGACCGCGAGATTGACTGGCGGGAGATCCGCGGCAAGGCCCACGGCCTCTCGGCCGCTACGGGCCAGGAACTCTGGAACCGGGAATGCTCCTCGTGGGGCTGGGCTCACCCGGCGGATGTCTTCGTCGTTGACGGACTCGTCTGGATCAGCGGCTTCAAAGATGATTTCTATCTGGGCCTGGACCGAAAGACGGGCGAGGTAAGGCGGAGAGTATCCAACTACAGGGCCTTCGACAATGCCCACCACCACCGCTGCTACAGCAACAAAGCTACCTCGCGTTATATCATGACGAGCTTCCGTGGACTGGAGTTCATCGACATTGCCGGAGAACATACGGATTTGAACCACTGGGTGCGCGGAACCTGTCGCCTCGGCGCCTTCCCATGCAACGGCATGGTCTACGGCACGCCGCATCCATGTGACTGCTACATCACCTCGAAGCTTAACGGCTTCGTCGGACTCCTGCCCGCCGGCGAAAGTGACGTCATCAACGCTGCCAGCTCGCCGCGCCTGAAGAAGGGACCGGCGTACGACAGGCCTGTCTCGCGTGGACAGGCATCGTCATCTGAGAGCTGGCCGGTGTACCGCCATGACCGACAGCGCAGCGGATCGACCACGACCACCGTGGCCGCACAGCTTGAGCCCCTCTGGCAGGCTAATCTCGGCGATGAGCTGACCAGCCCGGTAGTGGCTGACGGTCGGGTCATCGTGGCGCTGACCGACGCCCGCCAGGTCGTTGCCCTGGACCGGGCCACAGGCCGCGAATTATGGCGATTCGGCGCCGGCGGAAGAATCGACACAGCGCCGACAATACATAAGGGCCGGGCCATTTTCGGTTGTGCCGATGGGAACGTATATTGCTTGCGTGCCGAAGACGGCGCGCTCATATGGCGTTTCCGAGCCTCGCCGCATGACCGACTGATCGGCGCATTCGGCCGCCTGGAATCTGCATGGCCCGTCCACGGCAGCGTGTTGGTACAGGGCAGCACGGTCTACTGCACGGCGGGCCGGTCGTCGTTCTTAGACGGCGGCATTTACGCCTGGGCTCTCGACCTCGAAACGGGCGATGTAATCTCCCGTGAAAGACTGAGCAGCGACCACGATATGGAGATCGCCTGGGGCCGGGACCAGACTGTCGACACGGGTGTGCTCTCGGATCTGCTGGTCGCCCACGGAGACCGAATCTATCTGCGCCAGCGACCGTTGTTCGCCAAGGCAAAGCAAGGACAAGTCTCCGAGCACCTGCGGTCCACCGCGGGATTGCTCGACGACAGTTGGTTCCACCGCACACGCTGGTTTCTGGGGGGTGTCCCTTACGCGGAATACCTGGTGTTCAACAACCAAGGCGTCTGCGGCGTGCGGGCAAGGGAAAGTATCGGCGGCTACGGCGGGCACTTCACCCCCGGGACAAAGGGCTTCGAGCTCTTTGCAGCCGATCTGGTTGCACCCCAGCGGCGCAGAGCTGCTCCGAAAGCTGAGGCAAAACCCAGAGTCTCGAACAGGCAGTCCGGCAGGCCAAGGGGACCCTCGCAGACGCCGACGGTGAGCAAGCCGAGCGACCGCTGGTCCGTCAGGGTGCCTGTCCGCGTCACGGCGATGGTTATCGCCGGCGAGACGCTTTTCGCCGCCGGCATTGATGACGTGCTATATTCCGAGGACCCGTGGGCCGCCTACGAAGGGCGAAAGGGCGGAAGACTCATGGCTTTCTCTGTCAACGATGGCGAGAAACTCGCTGAATACAAATTGTCCGCCGCTCCTGTCTTCGACGGCATGGCGGCGGCACATGGTTGTATCTATCTATCGACGAGAGGCGGCAGACTGCTCTGCTACGCAGGCGAGTGACATGGCAGAAAAGATCGCCGGTCAGCGCCGAACCTTCACCGCACGGACCCCGTCAACTCAAACCTACGGCTGCGACGTCGGCCGGTACAACCGGATGTCGTCGAAGTACATCTGACCTGTGCCGCCGGCCGCGGGGCTATTCTTGGTGCCGAAACCTATCGTGATCGTGCTTACATTAGTAAGATCCGCGCCTGCGAACGCTTGCAGGTCGATCACCCACTCTGTCCATGGAGTTACGAGCGTCACGGCAGGGTCATCGTGATAGACAACAACGTTGCCGTTGAGAGCGACAAACATCCGCTCGCCGACATTGGCCGGATCACCACGGAACCACAGGGACAGTTTCGCAACGCCCTGTTCGGTCCAGTCACGCGGGTAGATGAGCGTCATGGTTGCCTCCGAGGTCTTGAGATTGTCGTCGTAAGACAACGGCATAGCCTGGGCGCCGCCGTGAGGGTTGCCGCGCTCCGTGAGAGGAACATCCATATTGCCGACAAAAGCCCCGTTGGTCGTGGTTCCGAAACCATCGATCCACGTCAGATATATCCTGTTGCTCCCCGGCTCTCCCTCGGCGATGTCATTGTAGGACTCAAAATCATCTACGGGAATGAAGTCGGCCGCTGTGAAGCCCCAGGTTCTGCCTTTGCTGATCGTCCCGTCCGCGTTGTACTCATCGACGCGCCAGTAGTAGGGCCCACCACCCCACTCGACGCCTTCGGGCGGACTGTATGTGGTCGCATTCTGGCGACCCCGATAAATACCGGTTGCATCGGAGGCATCGGCGTCCTTCACAGCCTCTATATCAGCGCCGAAGTACACATCGTGCCCAGCGGCATTGTCTCCGGCCGACCAACTGAGGGGCACGGCATCTCTGATGCCCGGGTTCGATCCGTTTGCCGGACTCGGATTCCATGCAAGTAACGGGTCGCCCCGCATGGTGTCTTTAATCTGAGCCTGTGACAGTGCGAAATCGTAGATGCGGAAATCATCCAACGAACCGTTCAAGTACGCGTCTGCACCATACTGCGACCTGCCCAGCCAATTGTTGGCGGTCTGGCCGAGATCGCGGGGTATAACAGATGTCGAACCGCTGGCAGCGACCACGCCATCGACGTAGAGTCGCATGCCCGCGGGTTCTATCACCGCTGCCACATGGTGCCATCCGGAGGCAAGTGTGTCGGGCGAGTTTATTAGAGATTCACCGCCTCCGCCGCCGGTCGTGATTGCCAGTCGCAAAGGGCCATCCGAACCTGTGCGGGGACAAAGGAATATATAACTTCCCGTACCGCTGCCGAAATCGAAGATGCGCTGCCAGGCTCCGCCTGTGTTGGCGAAATTCACCCAGCCCGTGAAGGTCGCACTTGTCAGTGAGCTGATGACCGGTCCGATCGGCAGTGTGACGTAGTCGTCGCCGCCGTCAAGTTCTACTCCGTCGCCGTCGTAGCCGGCGATCCACTTGGGGCCACCGACAAGCGTGCCGTGATTGCCCTGGCCCGACCAATCGAGAGCGTTGGTGCCCTGGCCTTCGTCAAACTTCCACCAGCCGACAAGATTGGGATCGGTAACCGAAATGACCGGTATTGTCGTCAGACTCCATACGTCACCGGTGTGTGTGGTGAAGGCATCGAACTCGTCCACCCTCCAGTAGTACTTCTTGCCTAATTCCAGCATCCCGGCAGCGTAGGTTGTAGTCGCCGCGGAGCCTTTGTCTGTGTCGGGCGCGCCGGCTTCGACGTCGACCGCATTGTCGCCGAAGTACACATGATGCAGTTTCGCGCCGAAACCTGCAGTCCAGGTGAGCGTCACATCGGTGCTTATGAACTCGGCCCCGTCGGCAGGAACCGGAGCGTAGGCCTTCTTCGGCGGAACCGTGAAACTCCAGACATCGCCGGTCCAGGGACTTTCCGCATGCTGGTCGTTGATCTGGTCGACCCGCCAATAGTAGGTTGTGCCCGGCACGAGCCCTTCGGGAAAGGGAAACCCCACGAAACCGACTACGATGAAAGGCATCGTATGATTGCCGCGAAAGGTCTCGCTCGTGCCGTCGTTGACCTCGTCGAAATTGTCGCCCAGGTACACGTCATGTGAAACCGCAAAACCTCCGGCCGTCCATGACAGATTCGCCCACGTCGCGGCTTCGATTGCGCCGTCGGCCGGTTTGGGATTCCAGGCCTTCAGACGCCCGAGTTTGAAGTTGTTCTGAATATCGGCCTGCCTCAGCGCGCCGTCGTGAATGCGCACCACCGAGACCGAACCAATGAAGTTCATTCCGTTCTGTATGCCTGTGGCCGCAGTGTTGCTTTGGGCGGCGACCCGAATGACATTGCCGGCGTGGGTGTCCAGTGCGACCGCCTTGACGGCCTCCTCCTCACCGTTGACATAGACTCGGGCAGTCGTGCCATCATAGGTGTAGACCAGATGCCACCAGTTGCCGACAGCGGGGCCGGATGGATGGTTACCCGTGTACCCCATATCGAACGCGCCACCCCAGTGTCCCACGGCGCCCCAACTGCTGTCAGCGCTGTAGTTGAAAGCCATGTTCGTCCCCTCGGGGCCGCCTCGGTGTGCCCAGGAGACCATCGTCTCCTCTCCAGCCATTGAAGGATTGTACGCCCACACCTCAATGCTCCGTGTGCCCGAGCCTTCGATGCCAGGCACGGACGTCGGCCCCTCGAACCAACTGCTGGCGTCGAACGTTACGGCTTTGATGCCGTCAACGTCCTCTACAACCGGTGAGCCGTTGGCCGTAAAGTCAGTCAGCGTCCCGCGATTGGGCCAGGTGGCAACGCCCTCGCCGTAGGCCAGGTCTTCAGCCTTCAGTTCAACCAGCAACTGGTCAACCACCAGTTGGGCACGCGCCGAGGCTCCTGCAATACTCAAAAAGACAACGATGGAAATGAGATACGTCGATTTGCTGCACATAACAGTCCTCCTTCACAAAATAGAGTTAAGAATAGGAACTCGCCGCTGAAAATCCTACCAATAGTACTCACCATTCATTGTATACCAAATCACCGGCGCCACGTCAAGAAAAACATCTGCTCGCCGCGGCATTTCGCGCAATGGATCTGTCATTGAAGATTCAACTCAAACAGGTACACGCTCAAGGGAGATATCTGAATCTTGCTCGTGTCAACATCGGCTTTCTTCTCTTCGATCTTAACCAACTCCGGCTTTCCGGGCTCATTGAATGATCCTTCTTCGGGTGCGGTGATCCGCCATGACCTCCGGCATGAAAAAGACCTTCTGTGCTCAAGATGAAGGGAAACTTCATATTCCTGGTGCGTGGGATTTACAATCGCCACGGTGACCTTTCGCCGATCTGCGCTCAATGCCGCCGAGACATCCAATTGGTCGAACTCGCCCGCGGTTTCCACCGGGATTTGGCCGAAGTGATTGCGATACAATGTTAGAATCTGTCCGGTCGCAGCCATCGCGGCGTGAGTTTTGCTCGCCTTGATGCAGCCGATGACATTAACCGTCTGGGCATAGTTGGCCATGTAGACAATGTCCGAATGGCGGAAATACTCGTGCAGACCCCTGGCGATCCCCAGGGCATCTTTGAGAAAATACCGGGTCCCCAGCTCGCCGAATACATGCGGCCCATACCAGTAATTCCATTCAGTCATGGCGATGCGGATATCTTTGCCTTCGAGAGCGTCCAGCCTGTTGCGCAGGTTCCGATGAAAGTTCACTTTTTGCTCTATCCGCTCGGCGATCTGGGCAGTGTGATCGGTCAGATCAGGGCGCTGCTGGCAATAGAAGTGTTCCGCGATCAGGTTTATGTGGTTCGAGCAGTTCGCGAGCAGTCCCTCGCTCCAGGGGCCGGCGTTGCCCGAGGCAATCTCCACAATGTCAGGGTCCACCTTGCGCATGATATCAACAACCCAATTGTGCTTCTGCACATAGTGTTCCATCTTCATGTAACCCAATTGCCAGGGGCCGAACATTTCATTTCCGATGCACCAGAACTTCACTTTGAACGGGGCCGATGTCCCGTTCTCGGCGCGCTTTTTACCCCAATAGGTATCAGTCGAACCGTTAGCATATTCCAGTTGATCCGCTGCCGAGTAGGCATCTGCGAAACCAGTATTGACTGTCACCAGCGGTTCGGCATCGAGCATCCGGCAAAAGCGAATGAATTCGTCATAACCGAAATCATTGTGCTCGACGCCCGTCCAGGCGGGATTCATGCGCGGCGGTCGGCGGTCACGGTCCCCGATACCGTCGCGCCAGTCGTAACCGCTGACGAAGTTGCCGCCCGGCCAGCGATACAGCGGAGCGTTGAGTTCCTTGAGCAACCGCATTGTGTCGGGACGCATCCCATCGATGTTGTCGGCCGGCATCAGCGATACGGTCCCCACATAGCATGAGCCATCGGATATCTTGATCTCGAGTTTGCCTTCTGTGGTATCGGCGCCGGCGGCAAATCGAAACGTACGTTTGACATAATCATCCTTGGTCACGCTAAATGAAACGGAGGCCAGATTCTGTCGCCCCTCGCCCCAGACCAACGAAACGGTAACGTCCCCACGTTGCTCCTGAGGTTTGAGCCAGATGTAGCCGCGATACTGCTTGTTCTTTACAAGGCCAAGATCGAGCTGCCGGATCCCGCCGCCCGCTTTGATCAAGGGAGTATGCTCGCCTACAAATGAGTTTCCCTGCACCATTGCCACTGAGTCTGCCGATCCCGTGATTTGCCAGGGGCAGGCCGAGACTACGGGGAATGGACGTTCTTTTGTGACAGCACCTCCTCGGTAGGGTTTGTAATCTGCGGTGACGGGGAAATAGAATTTTCGGTCTTCGAGCATTTCGGCCCAGATACCGCCATAGATGCAACGGCCGAGGTGTTCGATGAACTGGCCATAGATGAATTCTGAGATCGGCTCTCTCGTCTTGGCGAGATCGATCGTAATCGACGGCTTTATAGTCTCACGAATGCGGAAGACCTGGTCGTCTCGCTGCCGGACGAGATAGGGTACTGGGCCGTCCCATTTCACTATCATGTTCGAGAGAAACCAACTCTTTCCTTTGTCGTTATTGCCCTGGAAAAACAGGTACATCTGGCCGTCATCATCAACGAAAACTCCCGGATGACCCGACTCGCTGCTGTTCCATTCGTTGGACTTGCCGTTAGGCAGAAGGGGAAGTTCGGAAAGCCGCTTCCATGCGACACCGTCGCTGCTCACCGCGCAGCCGATCTGCTGAGGCTCGTTGTTATAGCCGCCGGCGTAGAACATGTACAGCTTGCCGTCGTGCTCGCAAATCGAAGACGCCTCGATGCATTTCTTCTCCCAGAACAGCTCGGGCTCCAGAATCGAGTCACTACCCAACTGCTTCCATGACCGGCGCCGAAAGCCCGATCCGACAGGTGAAGACGCTACGAGAAGTTTCTGAATTTTGTAGGAAGGATCGCGCGTAGCGCAGTAGAGCAGATACGAGCCTTTGAATTCGATCACGTCGGCGTCGATGGCGCGGCCACAATTCCAGTCGCCCGTGGGACGAAAGATCGGATTGGTTTCGTTGCGCGTGAAATTGATCCCGTCGGCGGACCATGCGTGACAGATCGCATCCTTTTCGCGATTGCCGTAGGTCTGATAGAACAGATGCACTTTCCCATCGCGAACCAGGGCACCGGGAGCGCCAATTCCGTTCTTTTCGTAACCGGCCTCGGGCAGGATTTCACCGACCTTCTTCCAGTCGTTCAGATTCTTGCTCTGGGCGATACCAATTGCGATTCCCTTGCCCGGGCGGCTGATCGTGTAATACATGAGATAGCGATCGCCAAAACGAGCGACGTCAGGATCTTTGGCAAACGGCCTGCCGTTGGAATCATCTGTATAATACATCTTCGGCCTGCGCCGGGATTCGACGTCGGTCGAGATCAGTTGCAGATTCAAATCATCGAACCAGGCCTTGCCGGTCGCCAGGCCCCAGCCTCCAAACAGGCAATTGACCTGTACAGTTGCGTGCGTGTCGGTCTGAAAATCCATCTCCACTTTTGTCCAGTCGCTCGTGCCCGTGATCGCCCGGGACCGGGCAGACTGCAAATTGTGCAGGTTGAACAAAGCCCCCCTGCCGGAGGCGGTGCGCAAATCTTCGGTCTTGATCCAGCCGGTGAGTTTGTAGCGAGAGAAAGGCCTGACGTCTACGTTCTGACTCCAGCCGATGTCCGCCCCGGAGGTGGAAGATATCATTACAGAGTGATTTCCCGTCCGGCCGGTCGGAGCATGTGTGAAGTCCCCCCTGCCGCCCCAGCCCTGGCTTCGCCAGCCGTTGGGAAACCTGCCCTCAGATTCTTCGAAAGACGGATTGACAATCGCGTTTCCATCGTGCTCGGCCGCGGCAGCAACAGCCGCATAGACCATCAACAGACTAATTGCACCCAAGACGAATAGCTTTCTCATGGTTTCTCTCATATAGCATTGTACCTTGCTTATTGATCCTTGATCCAGACGGACGAGGTGACGGCATCGCGACGGCGATTCCCGGAAGCATCGGAATCGCGATTATTGCGGGCGTAGTTGGGGATCGCCGTAAACTCAGAGCCGTCGGCCCAGGTCCCCTTGATGACCGTCACTCCACCGAGAAGGTCTTCCTTGAACTCAGTGGTCAGGGCCGAATCCGGACTGAGGACATTGTCAAGATCCTGGTCGAGACTCTCGGCATTGTAAATCAGCGGGCCATACCGCAGAGCCACGCGGCCTCTCGCCGCGGCAATCTTCTCGCTGGCCTTTACTCTCTGAACCTTCATCGGTAGCTTCAGATCGATCCTGTCACCGGCCTTCCAGCGCCGGGTGATGACGGCGTAACCCTTTTCGACGGCAGGTCTGATCGCCGAGCCGTTGACTGAGATCGACGTGATACCGTCACAGTTCGCAGTAGCGGTATAGAGTTCGCTGACGTCGCGGTCAGGGATGCGGACTCTGACGCCGAAGGTATTCGGCTGTTCGGGATTGACGGTGACCGAAACGTCCCCGCTCCAGGGATAGTCGGTTGCCTGAACCATCTTGACGTCGGTGCCCGCCACGTCTTCGACTGTCATGGTGCTTGCGATGAAGAGGTTGACATAGATAGCGTCGTCGCTCTTGACGTACATCCAGGTGGGCAGCATCAGCAGGGTCCGGGGAATGTTGCCCACACAGCAGGGACAGCCGTGCCAGTCGTAGCGAGGCCGGCGTGAATCCAGGGGGTTCTGGTAATAGAAGTTCTTGCCCTCCAAATCGATTGAACCCAGCAGTGCGTTGTAGAGGGTCTCCTCATAGAGGTCGGCGAATTTGGCGTCGTGGTACGTCAAGTTCAATTTGTGCTGGAAGAAGATCTCGCCGCAACTGGAGCAGGATTCGCAGTAGCCGTCGTGGCGCAGCGAATAGTCCGGGCCGAATCCCTCCGAGGTCTCCCCGCTGCCAACGCCGCCGGTAATGTAATATTTGCGATTGACAATATTGTCCCAGAGTGACATCACCGCGCTGCGGTAGTCGGTGTCGGAAGTTTCCATAGCGACGTCGGCCATGCCCGCATAGGAATAGACGGCACGAACGGCATGTCCTACCGCTTCATACTGTTGCACAACCGGGACGTGGCTCTGGTCGTATTCGCTGCCGTTGCTGCGACAATCGAGCAGGAACTTCGCCAGCTTGATGTATCTATCACCTTTGCCCGAGCCTTCTGTGTCGTTGACAAATCGTCCGAATCGAACGAGGCCAATCTCAATCGCCTGATGCCCGTCGTACCATTGTTTCTTCGGGGGCGGACCCAAATTATCGTCCCAACAATCGGCCAGTCTCTTCGCCGCGTTGTACAACTGCAGGTCTTTGCCCTCCGTAAGCAAATGGTGAGCGACAGCCGCTTCCAGGAAGTAACCGGCGACATATCCCTCGTGATCGCCTCTGTGCCGGGGCGACCAGCGCTGCCGGTCGCTCAGTGTGAACACCGTCTGAATGTAGCCGTCGGGTTCCTGAGCGGCGAGGACCTTGGGGATCCAGTCGGCCAGCGCCGCCTTCATGAACCCCTGGGCCTTGATTATCTCGGCATCACCCTGCGGATCGACCATCAGCGCAACACAGATTGACTCAATCGTGTTGTAGACCCAGGCATTGGAGAAGACGTAGCCCCGGTGGCGACCGTGGGGCTTACCGGCCAATTTGTTGGCCGCGTCGATAAAGTTGTTGATGCCGCCTTCCTTCAGGTTCGGATCGGAAATCTTACGGACGCAATGCGGAATCCAGTTCACGATCAAAGCCTTTGCCCTGCTGTTCCACAGAGGGTTGTCAATCGTATAGTGCCTGGTGTCAATCAGATCGAGATGTGTCGCAGGCGGCGGCGCCTCCACCCTCACGGCAAGCTCGGACGAGGCACGCAACTGTCCTTCGCCCGCTGTCAGTTTCAACACGTAATTGCCCGCCTGCGAGAAAGTCGCCGTCGTCACCGGTGCTCGAGCGTCCGCAAATTCAACGTTTCCGGGACCCGATGCCTTGCGCCAGGTCACAACTGTTGCACTATCTTTCAGCGTCTTGATTTCGCCATTGAGATAGGTCTTGCCGCCCACTATGACAACGCGGTCGACGCCGGCCTCGACTCTCGGCGGAAAGTCGGGTGATTTTCCTGAGTCGTAGACCTTCCACTCCAATATTCCGGTCGAATACGTACCGCTCGAATCGATTTCAAGCCTGAGCCGTGACGTTCGAACCTCGTCAAAGGTCGTCGTGTTGTATTTGTCGCCAGCCACATCGAGGCCCGATGCATTACTCATACCGACGAAACTGCCGCCGTCCCAATACAGCAGCCGACAAGCCTTCGGCAGGCGCACGCCCCGGTTGTCGTCCCACCAGTACACGTCAACCTTGTTCGTGCTGATCGGCCGGTTCCAGTCGTACTGGACCCATTGCGTACCCCTGCGAGGCCAGTTGCCGTACGCCCTGCTGGGCCTGTCGCGCGAGCTTCTCGGCTCATTCTCGTTGCCGAGCGCCGCCAGCGACGTGTCACCGGATACGTACGAACAGGATGGCTCCGCCACAGCAGAGAGATTGGTCCCCGAATCGGCACAAGCCACCCCTGCTTTCGCAGGGGGAGCCTGCCCCCGCGCAAGCGCGGGGCCGCACATCACGCCGGTCAACAGTGTCAACATAAAATGCGTTGATGATTTCGTCTTCATTCTATTTCTCCTTTGGATACCGCCCTTGTTTGGCATCTTAACGCTCGGCGTCGGCGCGAATCATGCGAATACCAAAAACCGCAGCGACAACATTGCCTTCGCCGGCCTGGAAGCGAACCGTGACTTTCTCCTTGCCCTCGACCATATCTGCGGCCAGCGGATACTCTATGTCGTAGAAGCGAGCGGGGCTGCTACTTGTTACCTCCTGGCCGGCCAAACGTTGACCATCTATCAGAATGTCGAATTTCGACCTTCCCCTGCTGTGATGGTCACTGCAGTATGTCACCACCAGCGCCATAGGGCGCTGCGGCTCTACGGGCATCTCGAATGAAAACCAGCTTCTACCCCACCGGCCGGGCCGTCCCATCATTCGAACGACCAACGCATCACCGGGGCTCTGGTAGTTGAAATCCCGCTCGGGTTGCATCTCACCCGGCTGGGCATACGCTACAGTCGCCGCTTCAAGCTTCCGCAGGCGAGCCTCTTCGGCGGCATACTCGGCCGCTTTCTGCTCCCACTCGGGCTCGGTAAACAAATCCCAGTAAGCGGCGTAAGTGCGCCGATGCAGACGATAGAACGGAACGAAGTCCACGTCACGCTCTCGGCCGACACCGTCGGTGCGGAAATGTCCCGGCTTGTCGCCAAGGGGCTTGAGCCACTCGGCAACGGGCCGGCCGGCCGCAACGAATACGGGCGTCCTTGGCTGCGGGTAGCGGGCGCTGCTGCCACGCTTCCTGCGCTGCTCCGGACCCAAATCTCCCGCGAGAACCAGGGGCCCCCACATGATTGCCGTGCGGCGAGGATTGTCGGCCAAAGGCTCCAGCCGAAGAGCTTTGGGCAGAATCAGCTCCACGGTATCGCCCGTCTTCCATGTTCGCTTCAGTTCCACGTATGAGCCAGACTTCTGCGACCGACGATCCGCAACCCGACGCCCGGATTCAGGGACACCATTGAGAGGCTCTATGACGTCCTGCGAAACAGCCTCTCCGTTGACTTTGACGCTGAATCGGTCACCGGCCCAGGCTGGACGGCGCAAGGCCAGGACGAATTCCTTCGGCGCATCGAGCATAAGCTTCAGCCTCGCCGACTCGCCCTCGGGCAAGTCCGTTTCTGTTTTGAGTTTCAGACCCGCGGCGGCCCACTCCGCTTTCGAAGGCGCGTAGAGATTCACCCACAGCTTATCGCCGGATTCGTAGTAGATTCCGTCTCCATGCAGGGCGTGGCTCTCCATGCCGCTTCCAACGCAGCAGGTGAAGCTGCGGAACATGTCCGAGTATTCGTGCCGCACACTCCGGCCTACCGGAACCATATAGCAAGTCCGGCCATCTTCCGGATCGATTGAGCCGAGAATATGGTTGAAGAGCGCCCGCTCGTGAAAGTCGGCGTAATGTGCATCTGGGCGGATTGCGAAAAGTCTGCGCGTCAGTTTGAGCATGTTGTAGACATTGCACGTCTCGGCGGTGCGCCCGTCGACGCGGTCGCTAAGCACATCGGGCTCGCCGAAGTATTCATCCTTGCCGTGCCCGCCCGTGGCGAAGCTGTGATGATGCACTACTCGGTCCCAGAAGAAGCCGGCGGCGAGGATGTCACCCGGCTCGCCTGCACAGGCAAAACGGCCCGCCGATCCGACGAGCTTGGGCACCTGGGTGTTGCCGTGCTTGCCCTCGAGAATGTCCTGATGCCGTTTGAGCGGCTCGATAAAGGACCGATGCTCGAAGCGGTACGAAAGATCAAGCCAGCGTTGGTCAGACGTGTCGGCGTAAAGATCAACCAGCACTTCGTTCATGCCGCCGAACTCTGTGTTGAGCATTCGCTGCGTCTGGGCCTCACTCAAACCTGAAAGTATCCCCTCGGCCCACTCGGCAAACTTGATTTCCATCTCAAGGGCCGTCCTGTTTGCCGTGTAGCGATAGGCATCCCTCAGACCTGCGTAGGTCTTGTGCAGAACGTACCATGGCGCCCAGAGCCCGTTTAGATCGAAGCCACCCGAACGTATTTCGCCGCGAGCGACAGCCTGCCAGCATTCTCGGCCGCCCTCGAGCGCGCTGAGATAGCCGTCGCCGTGCTTGTCCTGGACTTCCTTCAGTTCCCTGACCAGGTAATTCGCTCGCTCTTTGAAACGCGCATCCCCCGTGGCGGCCCACATCAGGCTCACTGCCGAGAGATAATGTCCAGCGATGTGGCCAGTGAGATTTCTTCCACCTCCGTCCCATCCGGTGTAAGGTTTGGCCTTCGGCTCCAGTCCGGCACGCTTGCGGTAGTAGGCCAGCATACGATCGGGTTCGAGTTCGAGCAGATACCTGGCGTCCAGGTCCTGGGCCTGCTTGAGAGGTCCGCCGAGCAGCCGCACGTTACTTAAATCCAGCGGGCGGGCCCTGACGTGCTCTTGGTGCGGTTTCGCCGCGGCAGAAGTCCGACAGCAGAACATCAGAGCAAGTGACATGAGTGTTAGAACCTGTTTCTTCATGACAGTCTCCCGTAGATGCGACCGTGCACTGCGTACAAACTTGACTGGACTAATTGCCTATGTCGAATTATACTCGTTATCCTTAAAGAACGCAAAAACTTCGCGTAGGATTCGCCCTGCGATCAGGTAGCGATCAATCTGATCTCTCTTTGGATAAGAGCTATGAAACTCAAGGTTACAACACACGCAATGATCGCCATCTGCCTGGTCACTCTCGCCCAATCCGGCGCCGTTGCGGCCCGCCCTGAGGTGACTGCACCGCCGGATTCATTTTTTGAGAAGGTTCGCGAAAGAGACAGGCAGGCGGCAAGGCAGTTTTATCGCAAACACATCGATGTCAAGGGGCTCCCTGTCGCTGCCACAGTCGAGGTGGCGGACCTGGCGTTACAGCGGACTTGTGAGATTGTCACTCACATGCTGGCCGGTCGGCCCGACATCCTCAAGGCCATGGTCGATCGCGGCATGTACCTGGTCATCATCGGCAAGGACCAGGTCTATACCGATCTTCCCGAGAACAGAAACGCAGGAAATCCGGATTATCTTAACGAGCGCGTCCGCGGCACGGGGGGCCTTCCCACCAGCTTCGGTGAAGAGAATCTGCTGAGCCTGCCCATCGACCGCTACGACGATGAGAGCATCGCCGTGCACGAATTCTGCCATACAATAGACAGCACGCTGCGAAGAATGGACCCAACGTGGCGGCAGCGCAAGGAGGCCGTGTACAAGAATGCCGTCAACAAAGGTCTCTACAAAGACAGTTATGCAATCGGCAACTCGGGTGAATACTGGGCGGAAATCGTCCAGGCATATTTCGACTGCAACCGCGTCAACAACTGGAACCACGGACCGATCGGACGACGCGAGCAGCTCAAGATGTACGACCCGGAGGGCTACGAGTTTGTCAGGAGCGTTTTCAACCTTCGGCCTGGTCAGGACTGGCGTTACAGTTGGCTTCAGACTCTGCCTAACGTGACAGCACCGCCGGCGAAGTTCAACATCGATCCCTATTACACAAAATTCACCTGGGCGCGCGAGTTCACTGTCCTCGGGAGGCAGGCAAGTGACAAGGCCCTGCTCAAGGCCAATGACACAATCCGCAAGATGTTCGCGTATCGCCACGACATTCTCAAGGCGCTGATTGCCGACGGCGTGAGACTTCTCGTGCTGGGACCCGGTGAGGCATTGTCCGAGGTGCCGGAATATGAGAAGATGTCAACGGTAAGCGCGGATCATACGGCGCGTTTTCTCGATTACTCGCCTGAGACAAAACTGCTGGTAGCCGCGCAGGAAAATGTGCTGGCGGACCTCGGAGAACCATACGCCACGGAATGTCAGGTTATTCGCGTCTTTGCCAGGGCGCTTTATCATGTGACCGCTAAGCGCCCGGTCGATCCTAATTGGGAAAACCGGGGACGGGACGTACAGCAATATGAATTGCGAGTCCAGCGCATGGACATCCGCTTCGACAACAAGCTCAAGGAACTCTACGATAGCGCCATGAGCAGGGGCCTGTGGAAGGGCACCGCCGCGGTGCACGACCGTATCGAATACTGGACCCAGGGTGTGCTGGCCTACTTCGACGCCGCAGGTCAGGGCGTGCCTCCCAATGACACCGATCATCCGATCACCACGCGCGAATCGCTCAGTGAGTACGACCCGGGATTGTTCGCACTGGTGGACGAGACGATGGCTTACGAAGGCAAAGTTGACTGGCACTACGGCAAGTAAAGGTACGCTAATTGGAGAGGAACTGACATGAGAAAACTTCTTTTCAGAACAGAGTTATCTTTAACAGCACTGGTAATAGTGGGCATCGCTCTGGCGCAGACGTTTACATGCCTTGACTATCTGGCAACCTGCACGGCTTCTGACAGATCCAGGTTGCCGCAGCAAAGGCGGAGAGGCTCGGGATCAGGCAACCGCGCCTACAAGACAAGCATCATTCCGCACTGGTTCGCGGACAACACGCGATTCTGGTATCGCAATGATTTGCGCGATGGAGCGTGTGAGTTTATTGTCGTGGACGCCACAAAGGGGGTGCGGGAGCTGGCTTTCGATCATAAGCGCCTCGCGGAGGCGCTCCGCGACGCCGGAGTGAAGGAGACCATCGCCACGCGATTGCCTATCGAAAACCTGAGCTTCGAATCCGATGATGCACTGGTCTTTCGCATCGGCAGCGACTACTGGCGGTGTAATCTCGAAACTTACGACTTGCGAAAACTCGAAGGAGAAGAAGCCGCGGCGGTGGGTCGGCGTCCAGCGACTGCCGTCGCGGACGTGCCCCGTCGGAGCACTCGAACGGGGCCGGAAACATCGATAACCTTTGTTAATCGAACGCCCGGCGAGGTCGAGCTGTTCTGGCTCGACACCGGCGGTCGGCAGCGCAGCTATGGCAAACTCCAGGCAGGCCAGGAGCGACAGCAGCATACATATGCAGGCCATGTCTGGCGGGTCACTGACGGCAAAGGCGCTTTGCTCGCTGCGTTTGAGGCGAAGGAAAGCCCCACCCTTGCGGAGATTACCGGCGAGAACGTAAAAAACCAGCGCAGCGCCGAACCAACAAGCAAGCGGCGTCCGCCGCCGCGAGATGAGTCACCCGACGGAAGGTGGACAGCATTCGTCAGGGACAACAACGTCTACATGCGTTCGAAAGACGGCGAAATCGAAGTGCAGTTGAGTCGCGACGGCAGTGACGCAAACAGCTACGGGATGCTGCAATGGGCGCCCGATTCAAAAACTCTCGTTGCCTTTCGCATCGAACCGGGTGATCGCAAAGAGGTGTACCAGGTCGAGTCGTCGCCGGAGGGAGGGGGCCGGGCGAAACTGCACTCTCGTCCGTATGCGCTGCCCGGTGATAAGTTCACTTCCTACGAGCTGAATCTCCTCGACGCAGCAAGCAAAGAGCACTTAAAGCCAAAGGTGGATCGAATTGGCTTCGGCCGGCCGCGATTGCGCTGGAACAGTGACGGTCGCCGTTTCACCTACGAGAAGACGGATCGAGGTCATCAGCGATTTCGTGTGATCGAAGTCGATTCCCACACGGGTGACTCCCGCAACATCATCGACGAGAAGACCGATACGTTCATCTGGACCGCCCACGCTGAAGATGCCAATCTTCGTCGCGTCAACTGGATCTCTAATACAGATGAAATCATCTACGCATCCGAGCGCGATGGCTGGCGGCATTTGTATCTTGTCGATGCCGAAACCGGCACGTTCAAGAATCAAATCACCAAGGGCGAGTACGTCGTCCGAGCCGTCGACAGAATCGACGAAGAAGAGCGGCAGATATGGTTTCGAGCAAGCGGTGAGAATCCGGACCAGGACCCGTACTTGATCCACTACTACCGCGTCAACTTCGACGGGACCGGACTGATCGCTCTCACCGAGGGCAATGGTAACCATTCGATCCAGTTTTCACCTGATCGAAAGTACATCATCGACACGTATTCCCTGGTAGACGCGGCACCTGTCCATGAATTGAGGCGCACGTCAGATGGAAAGAAGATTTGTGAACTGGAGGAAGCGGACATCTGCGAATTGAAGGATAACGGCTGGGAAGCGCCCGAGGTTTTCGTCGCCAAAGGACGTGACGCCAAGACGGACATTTGGGGCGTCATTTGCAGGCCTGGTAATTTTGACCCCAAACGCAAGTATCCGATCATCGAAGATATTTACGCCGGGCCGCACGGCTCATATGTGCCGAAAACGTTCAGCAGCTCACGTCGTTATGCGTCGCTGACTGATCTGGGTTTTGTCGTCGTAAAGATCGACGCAATGGGAACGGCCAACCGCTCCAAGGCTTTTCACGATGTCTGCTGGAAAAACCTCAAGGATGCCGGTTTGCCGGATCGCATTTTGTGGATCAAAGCCGCCGCGAAGAAGCACCCTTATATGGACACAAGTAAGGTCGGGATCTACGGCACATCCGCGGGCGGTCAGAATGCCGCGGGGGCTGTCCTTTTCCACCCGGATTTTTACAAGGTTGCCGTCGCCTCGTGCGGGTGCCATGACAATCGCATGGACAAGGCCTCGTGGAACGAGCAGTGGATGGGATACCCGGTCGGACCGCATTACGCCGAATGCTCCAATATCGAAAACGCTCATCGCCTGCAGGGACACCTGATGTTGATCGTCGGGGAGATGGACACCAACGTCCCGCCCGAATCGACCATGCGATTTGTCGATGCGCTGATCAAGGCGGACAAGGATTTCGATTTGCTTGTGATCCCTGGGGGCGGCCACGGCAGCGGCGGTTCTTACGGCCGTCGCCGCATGTATGACTTCTTCGTGCGACATCTCGGCAATTGACAGAGTCTTTTGACAACGAAAGGAAGCCCATGAGAATTCACAATCGAACAAGCTTTGAAGCCGGTAGGATGGGCAAATTGTTGCCCATGCGGAGCGCGTCCCACAAAGCAGCATGGGCAACAATTTGCCCATCCTACGTGCTTGCTCTTATCGCCGTAACGATCTGGTGTGTTGTGCCCGTACAGGCTCAGCGCCGGATGGAAAACCTCACTCGTGGAATCGTGGCGGTCAAGCAACCCGACGGCAGCGTCTATGTCGGCTGGCGATTGTTCGGGACCGACCCTGATACAGTCACGTTTAATCTCTATCGCATCGCCGGTGGAGGCGGACCGGTCAAGGTAAACAAGACGCCGATAGCAAGCTCCACAAACTATGTTGACCGCGGCGTCGATACTAACCAGAGACTCCGGTATTTCGTCCGACCGATATTGGAAGACAAGGAGCTGAAACCCTCGAAACCCGCACCTGCACGGGACAACAACTACCTTGAAATACCGATCCAGCCCATAGGCGAATACCGGCCCGGCGATGCCTCGATCGCCGACCTGGACGGAGACGGCGAATACGAAATCGTCCTGCACCAGGTATCGCGCGGCCGGGACAATGCACATCCCGGCATCACGGGGACACCCATCTTCGATGCCTATGAACTGGACGGCACGCACATGTGGCGCATCAATCTGGGCATCAACATCCGCGACGGCGAACACTACACGCAGTTCATGGTCTACGATCTGGACGGTGACGGCAAAGCCGAGATGGCTTGCAAGACCGCTGACGGCACAACGGACGCTGCTGGGTATGTCATCGGTGACAAGGACAAGGATTGGCGCATTCACAAAGAGGGCGACCGGACTCATGGGCGCATCCTTGACGGCCCCGAGTATTTCACCATCTTCGACGGCCTGACGGGCAAGGCGTTGAGAACTGTCGATTACTTACCCGACCGCTATCCGATCAACGGCTGGGGCGGCATCGGCGGAAACGGGGGCAACGACGATTACGGAAACCGCTGCGACCGGTTCCTGGCCTGTGTCGCGTACCTGGACGGCGTGCGCCCAAGCGTGGTGATGTGCCGCGGCGTTTACGGCCGCATCGTTATGGCCGCATGGGATTGGCGCGACGGCAAGCTGACAAGCCGCTGGATTTTCGATTCGGCAAGCAGCTATCCGCCCTTCGAGGATGCCTCACCCTATTCGGGCATGGGGGGTCACTCGCTGTCGGTAGCTGACGTGGACGAGGACGGCAAAGACGAGATCGTCTACCACGCGATGGTTGTCGATGATAATGGCAAAGGGCTCTACTCCAGCGGGCTGAGACATGGTGACTCGATGCACATAAGCGACATGTACCCCGACCGTCCGGGGCTCGAGGTCTTCACGATCCATGAAAACGAGAACGATACCGTCCGGTTCAGGACGCCCGGAGCGGCGATGCGCGATGCGCGCACGGGCAAATTCCTCTGGACGCACAGTCCCGGCATAGACGTCGGCGCAGGCGTGGCAGCCGACATCGACCCACGTCACCGCGGCTACGAGGCGTGGGGCGGACCCGGAGGCCTGCGGGACCGGCGCGGCAACGAGATAGGTCCCAATCCGCGCTCGACGAGTTTTGTGATTTGGTGGGATGGGGATCTGCTGCGCGAACTGCTCAGCCGTTCGACCGTAACCAAGTGGGACTGGCAAACCGGCACAGAAAAGGAACTCTTCGATGCCGGCGCCCGCGGCGGCGGACGCGGCCCCAACATCATGGGGGATTTCATCGGCGACTGGCGCGAGGAGATGCTGATGACCGCCCCCGACGGCAAGGCCCTGCGACTCTACACCACCACGATCCCGACGAAACACCGCATCTACACACTGATGCACGACCCTCAATACCGGCTGGCCATCGCCTGGCAAAACGTGGTGTATAACAAGCCGCCGCATCCGGGTTTCTTCCTCGGTGACGCAATGGCGCCGCCACCTCGCCCGAACATCTGCCTCATCGGCAACGGCGAGGCTATCGCCGGCATAGAATCGGAGTAGGTCATCCAAAGAAGAAGGCGATCTTGGCGACGACCGCGCTTTTGCACCTTCGACCCAATTCTCGGACAAGAGGAACCGCTGATCCTTGCCCTAACACCAATTCAGGTGGTCGCGGGGAGCAAGGCGCCTCATGAAGAGACTCTTGTCGGCGGCCTCATCGTTGGTGATCTTCATGTTCTTCGAATCCCAGAGAAGTGTCCGGCCCGGATTCAGCAGAGCGACGTCGCCGAGTACTATTATTTCAGACAATGGCCCGGCGTATTCGAAAGGCGACATGGCCGTATCTTCGCCCTTGCAGGCCCCAGTCCAGTTGTCGAAATGGGTTCTGCCCTTGCAGCGGAAGGCCACCTCGGGCGGCCTCGGCGTCTCCTTCATCGCGCTCTCGGGAATGATCCGGCCGCCCTGACTGTGACTGCCGGCCATTATCGAAGCATTTTCCCCGACCATGACCGAGCCGCTGGTTATTTCCTTGCGTCCGGCTTCGAGGTGTTTCGGGCGCGGGAACTCTATGTCGGTTCCAAGATAGTATTTCATCGTCACAGGGGGCATTTTGCCTCTCGCTGCGAACTGCCAGGTGATAACTCCGGACCTGGGCAGCGAACCGGGATAAGCCGGCGTATTAACCTCCGCCCTCACACTCAAGGGGACCCGCAGGTCCAGAGCGTAATACGCCGGGTCGAGTATGTGAGCGGCCATGTCACCAACCGCCCCGCTGAAGTGGCTGTATCGTATCCACTCGCGATTCATGTAGCTGGTGCTGAAAGGAATCTCCTCGGCCCGATTCAGATACAGGTTCCAGTCCAGTGTCTCCGGTACGACGCTTGCCTTGACCAGCGGCTTGTCGGTCCAGTAATTCTTCCTCGAATACGCGTGGACTTCTCGTATAGGTCCGACCGAACCCGCCTGGCCCCAGTCCCTGAGCATAGCCGAGCTTAAGCCCGAATGCCCCTGGTTGCCCATCTGCGTGACCACGTTCTTGTGCTTCTTCGCCTCTTCAGTCAGAAGACGCACTTCGTTAACCGTGTGACAGAGCGGCTTCTGGCAGTAAACGTGCTTGCCGCGCCTGATAGCGTACACAGAAATCGCATAATGCGAATGCTCGGGAGTCGCCACGAGAACGGCGTCGATATCCTTGCCGATCTTGTCAAACATCACCCTGTAATCCCTCCAGAGTTTGATGTCTTGCAGGCTTTCTTTCCTGGCGATGGCTTTCTTGTGCCATGCTTGGTCAACATCACACAGGGCAATCACATTGTTGCTCCTGGTCAGATAGTCTGCATTGTCCGAGCCCTGCTGGCCGACACCTATACAGGCAATGTTGAGCTTGCTGTTGGGCGACGGGCCCGCCTTGAGAATGTTGAACGGCGCGGCGCCGATTGCTGAGGCGGCCAGAGTGCCCTTGAGGAAATCGCGACGTTTGATTGATTTCATGATGTATACCTCCGTTCTTAACAGGATTCCAAACACATCAATACCGCGGTGTTTCAGTAACACGCACACAACAGAATACCACAGAGCGGGCGAAACTGCAACCTTGTATTGGACATGACGCTTATATGGCCAGCATCTACAAGGGATTCAGATGTTCTCGACGGATTTGCGGAGTTCGCGGCAGGACTGGAAGAATTCTTCCGGTGTCATTTCCTTAAGAAAGGCCAGGCCGCGGGCCGCACGAATCAGACCGCTCGGATGGTTGTGGAACCACTCGCGACCAAGGCACGTCTTGATCTTGCGATACTGCCGGACCTGAATCCGCTGGGCAAGTTCCGAGAATGGGCCGTCGTATTCGTGGCTTGGGAACGACGCACTTCTCTGGCTCGTAAACGAGTTCATGAACGCATCATGTGCCGTCGCAAACATGGCCATCGTCACCGGCACATACACGTTAGCTTCGGACGGATCGAAGCGGAACCAGACGTTTCTATAGCCCCAGATCTTCAGATCAGTTTTCGGCGTTCGCTGCACATGGATGCGAAGAGCTTCGGCAAGGGCTTGCATGACCTTGTAGTGAGTATCGGGGCCGCTCGCCTCTGGATCGAAGGCGACTGTCACCACATCCGGATTGATGCGCTCCAGCTCTTTAGCGATCGGGAGCACATCTTCGTCCATGCTCGGCTCGCTCGTGAAGATGTCCCCTGTGTAAAAACCTAATCGCAGATGCCTGATGTTCTGGCATTGCCAGCCGTAATAACCCCAGAGGCATTCGGCTTCCCATTCGCGACACATGCCCTTTAGCTTTTGGATATGCTCAGGATCCTTCTTGCCCGGATAGACCGTGGCGAAGTAGTTTTCCAGTTCGGATATCCGGTCTTCCATATTGTCGGCGCAACTGGCATCGAACAATTCGACGAGATTGCGGAGCATGCGGCGCGCACAACCCTCGGCTTTGTGGTACTCGTTTTTCGCGGCGACGCCGTCGAGGTATTCCCAAACATCGCGGTTGCGATCGGTCGCATTGCTCCGGGCGAAATAGCCTTCCTTGATCAAAGCCCTGAAGTCGTCAACGCCGAGAAATCGAAGGAGGTTGGCCATCTGACCTGCCATGAACTCGTTGGTCACGGCGGTGAAGCCGCTGGTGAGCGTGACAAAATGATGAGTATTGCTGTGCCGGCGAAAATGACGCACGACCTGAGCGAAGTAGCCGAGCACAATGTCATCGTGATGGGGCTCTGTGTGCAGGAAGCACTTGTTCTTGTAGACATGCATGCCATTGTCGATTCCGGCGATCAGATGGTCGCGGACCATTCTCGCGAGTTCGCCGAGCGGCTCGCGGCGTTTGGCGAGCAGCACCGAGACGAACCGGTCGGATTGACCGTCCGCATCGGTCAGGTCGAGCAAGCGTTTGTTTTTTCGGGCGGCGAGGTGGACCAGCGCCTCTTCGACGGCGGTGTCGGAAACCTGCTCGCAATTTGCCAGGACCTCTATCCGTCGCTCGACGAGACAACCGGCGGCGCCGCGGGTGATGTAGAATCGGGCGTTGGGCAGTTGTCGCAGGCAACTTGCGGGAACGCGAATGTGATCGTCGGACTCAATAGCCTGGGCAACCAGTTTGGCCTTTGCCTGGCCGGCGGCCATGATGATCGCTGTGCAATCGCGGTTAAGCGTAATGGTCCGCAGGCCGATGGTGATTACCAGACACTTGCGAGCGGTTTCTATGCCTCCGAGGTCGGCGGCCGCCGCGGCCTGCGTTTCGTAGTTGACCGGGCAAAGACGCGTGGTGGAATTGTGATCCGAACCTCTGATGTTGAAACCGATGTGACCGTCCGGGCCGATGCCGCCGAGGAAGAACCCTATGCCGCCGAGTTCGCCGATGCGATGCTCGTACTGCATACACCACTGATCGACCTCTTCGAGAACGGCCTTTTGTTTGCGTTCGAAATCGCTGGTAGCCTGGCGGTAGCGCAGCGTCAGATCTACGTAGTTGTCGGGCCAGATGTCTCCAAGCTTCTGCCCCGGCTTCAAACCGATGGATGAGGGGTCCATCAACAGGGCCTTGTCCGGATCCAGGCCGAATCGGTCGATATAGAACTGTCTGACGTAGTGATTGAAGCTGTTGTGCTGGGACGAATCCATTGGGTAGAACTCGTCGATCTGCACGAAGCGGAGGCTTTCCATATCGGGCCTCTCTGACGGGTCGACGCCCGCTTCTTCGAGAAGCCGTTGAATCTCGCCCCTTTCCCAGCCGCCGAGCAAACGCTCGACCCACTCGATGAAGTGCTCGGGCGTCTTTCCCGTCGGCAGGGAGATCACGCCGCCGGGGTTGCTCTGGACCCACTCGATGAAACGCATCGCAGCGAGCTTGCCCAACGAGGGAAAGTTCTCAACGATAATAGTGGCCATCTTCTCAGTCGGCGGGTAAAACGCTGCGAAGGCCGAAGCCTGCACGGCGACCCTCTCGACATTTGTCAAATTCACATCCATATTGCATCCGGTCCAAGTGCTCGTACGAACCGTCCGTTCGCAGAACAGCATATCAAATTAACCACGAATTAACACTAAATAACACGGATTCTTGGGGCCACAGAGAACCGAGAGGCAGTCAATAGTAAATAGCAAATAGTAGATTATAAGGGCGACTATATGAGCGCAGCGAATGAAGTGGATGGCAGGCAACTTATGGCCGGGCGAATGTCGTTGACAGAGAAACCCGGCCATGGCTTCAGAAAAGCTGTCCCAGCAGACTCGGGATTCCGCAATTCTGCATTCTTAGCTCTCCGGTTTTGAATCCTCAAACTCAACAGAGGCCAGTTCGAATGAAAAACCATCCACTTCGCTCACTACGTTCGCTAAGTGGCTGCCCCCCCCCGCATAAAGGAGAAAAGCAGAATGTCCCCTGCATATCCCTCACTGTGTTCGCTACGTCGCCATGCGCCGATCCGATATCGCTAGTAACGATGACGTGGCCAATTCAATGACTTGTCTCTTGATCTCTGAAAGCACCCAATCAGGCAATCCTTCCTTCTGAGCTTTCACCAAGTTAGGCTGTTGGCTTAGACGTAAGACAAACGACATTCGGATTCAAATACTCTGGGAAGTTGTCTTGAAAATCGCCTTTCGCCGGCACCGTTTTCAAATGCTTTCCATTTACAGCTTCAAAACGCCTCATGCTGCAAGAGCCCGTCCTATTAACAAAAGCGAAAATGTACCAATCCTCATCGTTCTTGTCACCTGGATTCCTAGAGTACCGCCAACACTTACTTTCTTTATGACTCATGACCAAAATT
>JADHXR010000009.1 GCA_016782865.1 Phycisphaerae bacterium | reverse complement strand
GGTGCGGTTCGCAAGAGCATCCTTTGTTTTCATACAACAACACCATGAGATTACACCGAGTATAGCAAATCAAGGAGTCAGTGCAAGTCTGAAAAGTCTATTTGCTCTCGGCAGACTTTGGGCGGAGAAGTTTTCTGGCAAAAACCGTGCTGAAGCAGGGCGCTACTTGAGCCAATGAAATACTCAACTCTCACCGCAATATATTGCACGTTTATGCCATGCCGCCTTCTTGTTCGAAGGCTTCTCCAAAGCCGCTTGAGGCGTGTATGACAACCGCTTTTCGAATAATTCTGGCATTCTGCAACGTGTGAAAATGGAGCTATCATGCGGATGAAAACACATTTTTTGCGTTGCCAGAATTTGCCATCTCATGTAGAATAGAAATTGGGCTCTCCAGTGCGCAATTCAGGCTGAGTTCTTCGAACGGACTAACAGGCTTTCTGGAGCAGTTAGTGTCAAGATGATTATGATTAGGCAATATGGGAAACAATGAATAACCTGGATTATGGAATCATAGGAAACTGCAAAAGTGCCGCTTTGATAAGTCGAAATGGAAGCATTGATTGGTGTTGCCTTCCGGACTTTGACTCGCCGTCGGTGTTTGCAAAAATCTTGGACTCTGAAAAAGGTGGGTTCTTTGCTATTGAGCCTGTCGGCAAATATAGTATTCAACAAAAGTACTTGGAAAGAACCAATATTGGACGTTATTTATGAAAGCATGACAATTTTTCATGAGTCCCTGAACAACAAGGAAGATCTGTGGACGGTTGTCCGGACGCTCGCCAGACATGTTAAGAATAACTGGAACAAGCTGGATTCAGGTATATGGGAGTTCAGGACTGAAAGAAAACATTTTACATTCTCGAAAATTCTCTGTTGGGTGGCATGGACAGAGCCACACGGATTGCAGAATTCCTTAAGAAAGACAATGACGCAGAGGACTATGCTTGCTGGCGAGAACTAATCAAAGCAGATATCCTCAAGAAAGGCCGGAATCCACAAACAAATGCTCTGATTCAGTTCTACGGCAGCTCCTCAATGGACGCAGCCAACTTGCTTGCACAACAATATTCTTTCTTGTCCCACAAAGACTCGGTCTATGTAGATACCGTGTTACATACTTTTGAAACACTATGCAAAGATGGGCTGATGTACCGATACAACAGTCCTGATGACTTCGGTCAGCCGAAATCTTCATTTACTGTATGCACTTTTTGGATGATTAAGAGTCTTTACCTGATTGGCAGAGAAATACAGGCTATTGAAATGTTTGAGCAAGTGTTGCAGTACAGTAATCCCGTCTGACTTTGTCGATTCTTGTTTTCTTCCCGTTCGGCTTCGCTCAGGGCAGGCTGTGCCTTAGTGGTGAATAGAAATCCGGGTCCCTCAGTGGAATCCGTGGAATCCGCGGTTCCTTTTAACTTTGTCCTTTATACTTTCGCCGATGCATCTGCGAAATGACGAATCAACTCTTCTGTTTCTTCCCAGCCGATGCACTTGTCGGTTAATGACAAGCCGTATTCGAGGTTTTCCGGTGTGTCGACCGGTTGATTGCCTTCGCGCAGGAAACTCTCGAGCATTACGCCGGCTATCAGCCGATTGCCGCGGGCGATCTGCTCGGCGACGTCGTACAGCGCTTGGCCCTGGCGTTTGTGGTCTTTGTCCGAGTTGGCGTGGCTGCAGTCGATCACGATGCCGGTTGGAACATTTGCCTTACGCAACAGGACCTCCACAAATGCCACGTGCTCGGAACCATAGTTCGGCCCGCTAGTGCCTCCCCGCATTACCAGATGCCCGCACTTGTTGCCGCGGGTCTCGGCGACGACGACCTTGCCGCCTCCGTCAATGCCCATGAAGAAATGGCCGCTGGCCGCGGCCTTGATGGCGTCGATGGCGGCGCTCAGGTTGCCGTTCATGGAGTTCTTGAAACCGACAGGCATCGAAAGGCCGCTCGCCATCTGACGATGAATTTGAGACTCGGTCGTTCTCGCGCCGATTGCGGCCCAGGACACGAGATCGGCGGTGTACTGTGGAACGATGGGATCCAGAAACTCAGTAGCCGTGGGCAGTTTCAACTCTGCAATGGCAAGCAGCAAGCTGCGCGCCCGACGGATACCCTCCTCGATGTTATAGGAGTTGTCCAGGTCAGGATCGTAGAGCATGCCCTTCCAGCCCAGTGTTGTCCGAGGCTTCTCGAAATAGGCTCGCATGATTATCAGAATCTTTTCGCTCACCTCGTTCTGCAATTCAACGAGCCTGCCTGCGTATTCCAGCGTTGCCTCGCAGTCATGGAGTGAACAGGGCCCGGTAATCACTAATCGGCGCTTGTCCTTGTTCGCAAGGATGTTGAAAATACTCGTGCGGGAACTCGCCACCAGGCGAGCGATCTCGTCGGTTTCCGGGAACTGGCTCTTAAGCTCGTCCGGAGTGATCAGCGGCTTGAATCGCAATATGTTTAGATTGTCAATCTGTTCCATAGGTCGTCAGCCCTCACAAGGATAAACACGAGAACAACAAATACCTCTCAGGTGGGGGGCATTTTAGCAATTTGCCCGGGCGGCGACAACAGTTTCGTCTCCGCATCCGCAGCGGCGGTTGTTCTTTTGCCGCTGGTGTGCTATATTGGCGTGCGTTTGAAAAAGGTGATTTGAAATTCTTCTAAGGATATGCCATGAAGCTTAAGTTGACAGCAATATCGATTTTGATGGCTCTTTTGTCGTTCTCATGTCGGCAAGAAGAGGAAAATCCGCAGGAACAGCAGGTTCAGCCACAACAGCAAGTTCAACCGCAACAGCAGGTCCATGCCGGCGTCAATATGCACACGGGTGTTGTTCAGGAGGTGCTTCAGGCCACGTCTTACACGTATTTGAACGTGAAAGAGGGCGATCGTGATTTCTGGATCGCTGTTACCAAGCGAGAGACGAAGGTCGGAGAGACGATTTCTTTTGCGGCCAGCCTTGAGATGAAGAATTTCGAGAGCAAGGACTTGCAGAGAAAGTTTGAGTCGCTCTATTTTGTCGACAGGATCAGTAGCGGCGAACAATCACAGCCTGCCGGGCCTGGGTCCATGGAGGTTCCTCACCAAATGAAACCTGCCCTGGAGAAGAAGGAAGTTTCAATTGAGCCGGCTGAAGGCGGAATAACAATCGGCGAGCTATTGGCCAATACGGATTCTTATGCCGGCAAAACCGTTCGGATCAAGGGCCAGGTCACGAAGGTCAATCGAGCGATCATGGGGAAGAATTGGGTCCATCTTCAGGACGGCACGGACGCCTCGGGCAAATTCGATTTGACGATCACAACCCAGGAACAGGTCAACGTCGGAGATGTCGTCACGTTCGAAGGGACGATTGTCCTGAACAAGGATTTCGGGGCCGGATATGTTTATGAAGTTCTCATGGAAGAAGCCAAGCGGCAGACGCAATAGTGCTTCTTTTGTAGAGCGAGATTTTCCTTGATCGGCTGTGGGCCCATCCTGGCAAAATCCAAATTGCCAGCGCATGATCGGTTCGACAGGAAGATTTGGCCTGTCCATCATCTGCGGGCCGAAAGAGTCACCGAGACAGCGGCGAAATGGGATTTAGACTATGATGAGATTTGTTCTGATAGAGATATTGGTGGTTGCGGCCGCAGCCGGCACGGCATATTCGGGCGCGTCACGGGCGGCTTCGGAGCCTCCGATTGCCGGGTCTGCGAGCTGCCGGGACTGTCACGAACAGTTCTACAAACTCTGGGCTTCGTCACACCATGGATTGGCGATGCAGCCTTACACGGCGGCGTTCGCCGGGGCGAACCTGACAGATCAGGCGGATGACATCGAGATTGGCGTCTCTCGGTATCGCGCTGAAATAGAACCCGGCAAAGGCTGGGTGCGCGAAACAGGCCCCGAAGGGCAGAGGACGTATCCGATCGTTCAAGTCCTGGGCGGCAAGAACGTTTATTATTTCCTGACGCCGCATGAAAAGGGACGCCTTCAAACCTTGCCGGTAGCCTACGATGTAAATGAGAAGCATTGGTTTGATACAGCGGCCAGCGGCGTGCGTCACTTTCCCGGCGCTGATAACGATCAACCCGTGCATTGGACCGACCCATTCTACACATTCAACACGTCCTGCCATGGCTGCCATGTCAGTCAACTTTCGACCAACTACGATCTGAAGACCGATACGTACCACACAACCTGGGCCGAGCCGGGTATCAACTGCGAGACCTGTCACGGGCCTGCGGACCAGCACGTCAAGCTGTACCGTCAAGCGGCAGTCACGCCTAGCAAGCCCGGCGATTTGGGACTGGTCAGCACCAAGTCGTTTTCAGTCGAGCAGACCAATTCGATGTGCAATACCTGTCACGCCAAGCTCAGTGCTGTCAGCGCTTCCTTCACGCCCGGCGACGAGTACTTCGATCATTTCAATCTGATCGCCCTGGAGCATCCGGACTTCTATCCTGACGGGCGCGACCTGGGTGAGAATTATACCATGACGAGCTGGCGCATGAGCCCGTGCGTCAAGGGCGGCAAGCTGGATTGCATGCACTGTCATACGTCGAGCGGCCGCTACCGTTTTGAAGATCGCGCCCGGGCCAATGACGCCTGCAAGCCATGCCACAAAGAACGCGTGGAAAATGCCGAACCGCACACGCATCATCCCGTCGACAGCGAAGCAGGCAGATGTATTGCATGTCACATGCCGATGACGAAGTTTGCTCACATGAATCGCAGCGACCATTCGATGCGTCCTCCAGCCCCGGCGGCCACCCTGGCCTTCAAGAGCCCCAATGCGTGCAACCTCTGTCACACGGACCAAGACGCCGCATGGGCGGACAAGTACGTGCGCCAGTGGCACAACCACGATTATCAGAACGACATTCTGGAACCAGCGCATTTGGTGGACGAGGCTCGCAGGGGCAATTGGGCGAACCTCGACAAAATTCTTCAGTACATCAGCACTACGGACCGGGACGAGATGTTTGCAGTCTCGCTTGTTAGGCTGTTGAGGTCGTGCGATTCGCCGAAGAAATGGCCCGGCATTGTCAGGACTTTGAAAGAGGATCCTTCGCCGCTGGTCAGGGCCGGCGCCGCCGAAACCCTGGACGGCTATCTCGCGAGCGAATCGCTCGAAGTGCTGCTGGGAGCAACGAGTGACAATTACCGGCTCGTCCGCGTGCGCGCAGCGGCCTCTCTGGCGGGCATCGGGTCCGAAGGGCTGCGAGACGAACATCAGAAGGATCTGCAAAGAGCAACCGCCGAATACCTGGAGGCCCTCCAGTCCCGGGCGGACGATTATGTCAACCATTACAACCTGGGCAACTTCTACCTCGCCCGTCGCCAGACGGATCAGGCCATCCGCTCATTTGAGACGGCCATCAAGCTGCGGCCCGACTACCTGGCTTCTCACGTGAACGCGGCGTTCGCCTACAATGCGGCGGGCAGAAACGACGAGGCCGAGGCGAGTTTCCGAAGAGCCCTGGAGCTGGACCCCAACAGCGTGGCGGTCCATCTCAACCTCGGCATGCTTCTCGGCGAGCAGTCGCGCCTGGGCGAGGCCGAAGATGCTTTTCGCAGGGCCCTGAAAGTCGATCCCAAATCGGCGGTCGCGGCATATAACCTGGGTGTGATTCTGGCTCCCAAACATCCGCCCGAGGCTCTCAAATGGTGCGGCAAGGCCTACCGATTGCGGCCCGACGAGCCCAAATACGGTTATACGTATGCCTATTATCTCTATCAGAGCCGCGATGTTGACAAAGCCATCGGCGTTCTGCAAGCAATGGTCAAGCGACAGGTTCCGAGTTCCGATGCCTACGCGCTGTTGGGTGCGATCTATCAGGGGCGCGGAGAACTTTACAGGGCGATCGAAGCATATCGGGCGGCCACGAAGAACAACCAATTGCCCCAATCAGACAGAAGCGCTTTTGAGACAATGATCCAGAGGCTTCGATAACATCGAAGTGGTCAGTAACGTTTCTTTGTCTATCCAAACGAGTTCAATTGATCTCTAATGTCTCATAATTCGAACGGATGGAGCCTGGAAATGTGATGAAAAAGCGTTTTTCCAGCCGAAACAGATTTAGCGGAACAGTCAAAAAGTCGAAAAGAGTAGTATAGATGAAGAAGATAAACTTAGAGAGTAATCGAGCCGCGTCGCCTTCTCGCGTGGGAAACTTCAAACATGACTTCCATCGACTACCAGATGCTCGACAAGAGCAGGCTCAAGCTTGTGATCAACGGAAAGCTGGATGCCGAGAACACGAGCCGTCTCTGGACTCAGGCCCTTCGGAAGGTTGGGGAGACTGAGCCGCAGATGTTGGTCGTGGACGCGGCCGGCGTAGACTATTGTGACGGGGCCGGGATGGCGCTTCTGCTGCAACTTCAAGCTACGCAACAACGCAACGCCGGCCAGATCCAAATCGAGGGCCTGCGGAGTGAGTTCGAGCAGCTCCTGGCACTTTTCGATCCCGGCAAGGTTAGTGAACCCGAGCCGAGAGCCAGTTCGTTCGTGCGTCTTGCCGAAGGCGTTGGCCAAACCGCGGTCAGGTTGCTGCAGGATTTCACCGAGCAAGTGAGCTTCACCGGAGAACTCTTTGTAAAGCTCCTGGGCACGGTGACTCGTCCGGGAAGTCTGCGGTTGACCGATACCTTCCTGATCGCAGAAAAGGCCGGTGCCGATGCGGTCGGCATCACGGCCCTGCTGGGCTTCCTCATCGGATTGATCCTGGCCTTCCAGTCGGCCATCGCGATGCGCAAGTTTGGCGCCGAGATATTTGTCGCGGACCTTGTCACCATATCTCTCTTTCGCGAGCTTGGGCCTTTGCTGACAGCTTTTGTTCTGGCCAGTCGCAGCGGATCGGCATTCGCCGCCGAGTTGGGGACCATGAAGGTTAACGAAGAGATTGACGCGTTGACCACAATGGGAATCGATCCGGTCCGGTTTCTTGCAATTCCTCGAGTAATAGCCGCGGTAGCCGTGATGCCGCTTCTTACCATGTTCAACAACCTCTTCGGCCTGATCGGCTGCGGCCTGGTGATGATATCCGTGGGATTTGCCCCGATAGCCGTTATCAACCAGATCCAGCAGGCCGTCGGTCTTGGCGATTTGTTCGGCGGCCTCGCCAAGACCCTTGTCTTCGGGATGTTGATTGCCGGTATCGGATGCCTCCGCGGCCTTCAAACCGGAACCGGCGCCAGTGCCGTCGGGGATTCCGCCACTCGCGCCGTCGTCAGCGGCATCATAGCGATTGTGCTTGCAGACGGAGTTTTCGCTGTCGTATATTACTTTTTGGGCATTTAGAGCAAGATGGAAGGTAGTTCAGAACCCATAATCCGAGTCGAAGATGTCACCGTCGCCTATGGAGATTCTGTCGTGTTGAAAGATTTGAATTTCCAGGTCAAACATGGTGAAGTCTTCATCATTCTCGGCGGATCCGGATGTGGCAAGAGCACGCTGCTCAAGCACATGATAAGCCTCCATTCGCCGGTGAAGGGAAAGATTCTGATTGACGGTGTGGATATCGTAACCGCAGAAGGTTCCGAGCTTCGTGAGATCTTGCGCAAGATTGGCGTGATGTACCAGAACGGCGCGCTGTTCGGTTCGATGAATCTTATTGACAATATCTGTCTCGTCCTCGAAGAGTTTACCGATCTTCCGAGGGATGCGACCGAAACGATCGCCCTGATGAAATTAAACGTAGTCGGCCTGGCGGATTCGGCGCACAAAATGCCCTCGGAGCTGAGCGGCGGTATGAAGAAACGAGCGGCTATTGCCCGAGCGATGGCCCTCGATCCTGAGATTCTTTTCCTCGATGAGCCGTCGGCCGGGCTGGATCCGGTTACCTCGGCGCAACTGGACGATCTTATTCTGGAACTGTCACGGAGTCTGAAGATAACATTCGTGGTGGTGACGCATGAATTGCCGAGCATCTTTACGGTCGCCGACCGGGTCATAATGCTCGATAAGAATACAAAGACTATTATCGCGACCGGAAAACCGGGCGAGCTTCGCGACAAAAGCGACAACCCGTGGGTCCGCCAGTTCTTCAACCGCCAGGGGTGAGGCGGATGTTCCGGCATAGTTGTTGCCAAGAGCTTTCTTAGTCGCGTGAATGAAATACGCTATTGAATGGGTTAATAAAATGAGCATGAAACCAAGTTATTTCAAAATAGGCTCGTTCGTCATCGCAGCCGGTGTATTGATCTTAGCGGCTGTAGTTGTTTTCGGTTCGGGGCTCTTTGCACAGGAGAAGACATTCTTTGAGACGTATTTCGACGATTCCGTCAGCGGCTTGAGCGTGGGCTCGCCCGTGGAGTTAAGGGGCGTTCGCATCGGGCAGGTTGAGAGAATAGCGTTCATCCGTGATGAGTACAAACTCGCAGTGCGAACTTCCGAAGCGCCAAAATACCAACACTACGTCATGGTGTTGTGTTCCGTGCTCCGGGAAAACCTGCCGGACATCTCGGATGAGCACAGATTGGCGCGTCTGGAAGCTATGGTCACCCGCGGCCTGCGAGTGCGACTGTCATCTAATCTGCTCACGGGCCAGGCGTACCTGCAGGCGGACTACCTTGACCCGGAAAGGTTCAAGGTTATTGCGATCGACTGGAAGCCGAGACACCTGTATGTATCGTCGGCTCCCGGCGCACTTACGACACTAAAGGAGTCCGTTGACAAAGTGCTTCTCAGGTTGCAGGAGCTGGACATTGACAAATTGGTGGCGACCGTTGAGAGTGTACTGGTCTCGCTGGAGACGGCAATTGGCGATGCCAGGATCGGGGACATCAGCAACGATGTTCGGGTCTTGTTGGCCGATGCGAGCAGGCAGGTCAATGCTCTGGACACAAGGAAGATAAGTCTGGCGGCTCAGCAAACTCTTGCCTCAGCGGACAAGGCCGTAGCCGATGCTAACGTTCCGGCGTTGAGTCGCGACATCCGAGACTTGATTGCCCAAGTCCGTCAGACGAACGCAAACCTGAACAAGCTTCTGGCGAGCCCCAAACCTATTTCCGGGCCAAGCAACCTGCCTGAGATGGTCGCCCGGCTTAACAAGACGTTAGGCAGGATCGACAAGCTCATCTCGACCGAAAGGCCTCAAATCGAAATGATCCTGGCCAATTTCAAAGAGATTTCGGATAGTATGAAAGACCTGACCGAGAGTCTCAAGCGGCATCCGTCGGATCTGCTGTTCAGCAAACCCCCATCACAATCGGAGGCGTTGAAATGACCGGAAAAATGTTCTCGTGCTTCTGTGTGAGCATGTTCGTGTGGCCTGTGATGCTCTCAGGCTGCGGCAGCCGGCAGGCTTATAACAAGAAATACTTTCTCTTGAGCGCGACCCGTCAGGCGCAGCCGGCCGGAATCCAAACGGATCTCGTCCTGGAGGTGCGTCGTTTTACAATCGATTCTGCGTTCGCCGGCAAAGGACTGGTTTACCGCACGGGGCAGTTCGAATATGAGTCCGATTTTTACAGCGAGTTTCTCGTCTCACCGGCCGCTATGATCACCGAGAAAACGCGTAATTGGTTGTCCGGCTCGGGGCTTTTCAAGAGAGTCCTGGATACAGCAAGTCAGATTGACCCGACTCATACACTGGAGGCCAATATAACGGCGCTCTACGGCGACCTCAGAGACAAGTCATCACCCCAGGCGAAGATGGAAATGCGTGTTTTTCTGTTGAAGGCCCAAGCCGCCGAAGAACCGATCCTTGTTTTCGGACAGACGTATAAATCTTCTGTCGGTATCGAATCCGAAGGCCCTGAAGGCCTGGTCGAAGCCCTTGACCGCTGTCTCGCAAACATTCTGTCAAACCTGGAAAAGGATTTGGCGCAAAAGCACGCGGGGGCAACAGTGTCCGTCTCAAACATTTCATCGCTCAAGCTTTAGCCACTAAACGGTCCCATGTATTCTCTGGCAGTTCATTGTCATAAGGGCTTGATATTTCAAGGATTATCGTTATACTGGTGTATGCATGGGTGGCTCACATCGTAGAAGACACCCTCTGGAACCAGGCCTATTGAGCAAGCACGGGAATCAGGAACACCTATTGAGAAAACGACGAGGAATAGCGATGATACAAATTAACAGACGTGATTTTATCAAAACGGTGGGATTGGGCGGGGCTTCAGCTCTTGTCGTAGCTCCGTTTACCAAGGCCTTTGAGCCCAACAGAAAGAGACTCAACGTATTGCTGTTCACCGCCGACGATCTCAATTGCGATTCGGTAGGCTGTTTCGGCGGCAAGGTCCCAGGCCTGACTCCGAACCTGGATGCGTTTGCCGCCGAAGGCGTGCGATTCGAATACGCACACGTCACGGTTGCAATCTGTCAGCCAAGCCGAGGCGTCCTTGCAACCGGCCTGTACGGGCACAACAGCGGAGTCATGGGCTTTATGCACACTGACCGTGACATACCGACCGTCATGCAGACCCTCTCAGACGCCGGTTACCTCACCGGCATCCTCGGCAAGGTTGGGCACTCGACGCCTAAAGCCGACTACAAATGGGATTTCGCCCATGACCAGAAAGAACTCGGCAACGGCCGCGATCCCGATATATACTACAGCTACTGCCGGGAGTTCCTCGCGAAATGTCGCCGCCAGGACAAACCGTTCTACTTCATGGTCAACTCTCACGATCCCCATCGACCTTATCATATTGCCGGCAAGCCTGCGAAAGGCGCCAAGGAGCCGTCGAAGACATATAGGCCGGACGAAGTCGCAGTCCCGGGCTTTGTCCCCGACCTGCCGGGTGTCCGCACAGAACTGAGCTACTACCTGAATTCGACCCGCCGGCTCGACGATACGTTCGGCAAGACGATGCAGGCCCTGAAAGAATCCGGTTTCGACAAGAATACACTCGTAATGTTTCTCTCCGATAACGGCATCGCCATACCGTTCGCAAAATGCAATGCATACCTGGCCAGCACGCGCACGCCCTGGATCGTTCGGTGGCCGGGCATCGCCAGGGGAGGCGCCGTTGAGAAGACACACTTTATATCGGGAATTGACTTTTTCCCAACCGTGCTCGAAGCGGTGGGTCTGCCTGTACCCAAGGGGCTTGACGGCTTGTCCTTTCTGCCTCTGCTCAAAGGCGACAAACAATCCGGGCGCGACAAGGTCTTCACACAGATTGACATGAAGGCAGGCGGTGACGCCGTCCCGATGCGATGCGTTCAGGACAAGCGATTCGGCTACATCTTCAGCCCCTGGGCCGACGGCAGGTTCTGGTATCGAAACAACAACGAAGGGCTTACTATGAAGGCCATGGTCGAAGCGGCCGGGACGCGCCCCGATATCGCACAGCGTGTCAGGATGTTTCGCTACCGCGCCGCCGAGGAACTCTACGATCTCAAGAACGATCCCGATTGCCTCGACAACCTCGCGGGCAAACCAGGCTTCGAAAACGAACTCAAAAAGAGACATAGCCAGCTTTGCGACTGGATGAGACGAACGGGCGACCCGCTTTTGCGAGCCTTTGAAAACCGCAAGTCACCGAGAAACTTCAAAACCGCTCTCACCGAGGTCTACGGTGACAACTACACAAAAGCCGCCGCCAGGCAACCGAAAGCTCCGCGAACCAACAAGAAGAAGGCGCCGAACAAAAACAAGTAGCGCGCCCTACCTCTACAGCACCTTGGTCCGGCCGGGCATCGCAACCGGGTAACGGCCCTGAGCGTCGGGCATGACCGGCGGCTCTGAATCCATCGTGTAATCGTCCAGACCCGGGGCCAGGACGAGCGTCGAGGCCATCGCCTGTTCCCACGTGATCATCTGGCCCGACTCGGCCGCCATGCGCCCGAGGATTCCCGTCATCGCGGCGTAGGCGGATCGCTCGGTCTCGTTGTAAGGTTTGTCCTTACGGATCGCCTCGAACAGCAGATCGTGTTCATGTTGGTACCCATCGTGACGTGGTCCTTCATAGAGCCATATCTGGTTCTCTGATGTCTGCAGGTGGCCTTTGAAAATGCGCGGATGCGGAATGCCCTCGCCCAGAACGGCCGAGCCCTTTGCGCCGTGAATCACATCGCCAAAGAAGCCCCAGCAGTTGTCCATGTGCCTGCCCTGGGCCTGCATTCGCGTACCGTCGCCAAAAGTGTATTCCACCGAATAATGATCGAACAACTGATCGGGCTTGGTCCGGACCTGTCGCCCGCCGTGGCCCTGGGCTGATACGGGCCAGGCCCCCTTGCACCAACAGCAAACGTCGAGGTTGTGGATCAGCCAGTCCAGAATGAAGCTGCCGTTGACCCAGGTGAAGCTGTGGTAGTTGCGAATCTGGTGGGCCAACTCGCTCGTCTCGCGGGCTTTGGGAGTGAATCCGACGGGATCGTGCTCGCGATAGGCCCAGCAGGTAATGATGTCGCCTATCAGGCCGTCATGCAATTGTTCGACCGCCTGCTCCAACGGCACATAGTGACGGCTCATCAACCCGCCGGCGATCTTGAGATTCTTCTTTTGAGCCACGTCGCCGGCTGCGAGCACACGATGAATGCCCGGGGCGTCGACCGCAAACGATTTCTCCATGAACACGTGACAGCCTTTGGCCACGGCGTACTCCAGGTGCATCGGGCGAAACGCCGGAGGTGTGGCCAGAAGGACGACTCCGCCGGGCGCGATAAGGTCGATGGCTTTTCTGTAAGCGTCCATCCCCAGGAACTGGCGGTCCTTGGGGACATCCACCTGCTCGGGGAACTGCTTGGTCAGATTCTTGAGACTTCCACCGAGGCGATCGGAAAACACATCGGCCATAGCCACCAGCCGGGTCGGCCCCTGGGTCGACAGTGCATTGGCCGCCGCACCGGTCCCGCGCCCGCCGCAGCCGACAAGGATGATTTTGATCGTGTTCTGCTCGGCGGCGTAAGCGCGGGCTCCGATGGCGCTGGCCAACGCTCCACCGGCTAAAGCGCCGGAGGTTTGCTTTAGAAACTGGCGACGGGATGTGGAAGTCTGTCGAATGTTGTCTTTGACGTTCATGAAGCGCTCCTTTCTCTTATGCTGCGACCGACAGTCGCATAGAAAATGCAAAGATCAAATATCAAATATCAAAATTGCGGAGCCGCTTCACGGGCTGTCTTAAAGAGTATCGCCGAAGGCGATTCCACAATTTTACATTTTGCACTTTGATTCTTGATTTGTTAAAACCGACGTGCGTAGAATGTACTACAATTTGGACGTGAGGTCAATCCCGGCAGGTCATATTGTCGAATTGTTATGGTAAAACAGCCAATCTGAAATTGCAGATCGAAAATCTTCCAATCAAAGGTGCCTCCTGCCGATGGACTCCACCCGCTCGAACATCGAGTCCGGAAAGATCCGTTCAATCGTTTTCCGGTCCGCTCCCGAGACCCAGAGCGAAGGTATGATGAGCTTCTGGCCGGGAAAGATCTTATCGGGCGATTCGAGCAAATTCCGATTTGACTCGAATATCTTCAGGACGTTTGCTTTTCTGTTGCCTTCTTCGGGGCCGTAATACATTTTGGCTATGTCGCCCAGGTTCTCGCCCTTGCGAACGACATGGACTTTCGGCCAGGCTGGCCGCACGGGCTCGGCCTGCATGACCTCTCCCGGCGCGCCGGGATCGTTTGTCCGGTCCGGAGCATCCGGTCCGAGGCGACGGGCGACCTCGTCCGGCGAAATTGTCCCGGCAAGCGAATCGCGAGAACGCTCATTGTCTTCGGGGCCGGGCGCAGTCTCGTCGCCGACCGGGTCAGGTGTTCGCCCGGGACCGAGAATTCCCGCCGGTACTCCCGGCCCGATGCCGGGAGGATTGCCGTCCATGACCGTTGCCAGATCGTCGCTCTGGTTGGTACTACCAAAACGAGGCAAACCATTGATAACGAATGCCACAACGAATATGATCGCCAGGCCTAACAACAATCCGATTTTTGCTTCTGAAGCCATAACAAGACTCCTTTTCTAAAGTGCTCTGCAGATAATTCCTGCCGCCCAGCCTGTCGAGGTTATCGGCGGTTTTCTTCTGCGATAAAACGTGCAATCCGTTGCGAGGCCCTACCCTGGCCGAACCTGCAATCCAGCCAGGCTTTTCCCATTCCCTGTACCAGTTATATCGGCAGCAACGTGCTCGGATCTTTTGCCAATTCCAATATCAAACGGCACGTTTACACAAATACTTCAGTCCTTGCCTCGACACGACAGCCGTCTGAATGAGGTTCGATTGATATGTTTATCGACAGCGAATTTCCCCATTGAATCGTTATCCCCTGTGGTGATATAATCACTCCTGGAAGTGGAAGTCAAATTTCCTGTCATTCATTGACGCGAATGATTTGGAAATTTTCGGATGACTTGACCTCGTATATGAAAGGCGACTATGATGGAAAAAACCCAGAATCAATTTTCGCGGCGCGATTTTGTGAAGACATCGGCGGCCCTGTCGTTGGGGACCATGGGACTGATTGGGGCCAGGGCCTATGCAGCCGGTTCCGATACCTTGCGCGTCGGCCTTATCGGCTGCGGGGGGCGCGGCAGAGGAGCGGCTGCGAATATCTTGGATGCGGCGCCGGGGGTAGAGCTTTATGCCTTGGGCGATTTGTTTCAGGAGCCCCTGGATGCCGCCTTCCGGCAGTTTTCCCAGACGCGGCCCGAGAGCCAGATGGCAAAAATGGGCAATAAGATCAATGTCACCGGGCAGCGCTGTTTTGTAGGATTTGACGCCTACAAGAAGGTGATTAACTGTGGTGTAGACGTGGTTTTGATGGCAACACCTCCACATTTTCGACCAATACACCTGCAAGCAGCAGTGCAGGCAGGCAAACACAGTTTCATTGAGAAGCCGGTGGCTGTGGATCCGGTGGGTGTGCGCGCAGTTATCGCTACCTCTGCACTGGCCCAGAAGAAGAATCTGGCCATCGTGGCCGGCACGCAGCGTCGACACAGCAATCTTTATCTGGAAATCATCAAGCGGATTCACCGGGGCGATATTGGAAGGATCGTTGGGGGGCAGACCTATTTTCTGATTCATAATACCCCCTGGCTGGGCAAGCACAGGCGCCAGCGCCGGCCCGAATGGTCTGACATGGAATGGCAATGTCGCTGCTGGTACTGGTTCAACTGGCTCAGTGGCGACCACATTGTTGAGCAATTTGTCCATAGTCTGGATTTCATGAACTGGGCTCTGGGTGGCCATCCGGTGAGTTGCATCGGTGTTGGCGGTCGTGAGGTGAGGAAGGGGCCGGACTACGGCAATATTTATGATCATTTTTCCATTGAGTATGAGTATCCCGAGGACCTGCGCATTTCCGCCATGTGCCGACAGATTGACTCCTGCACGGACCGGATATCAGATCGGGTAGTAGGTTCTGAAGGATTAGCCTACCTGGATGGCGCTACGGCAAAAATCCAAGGGGCCCGATCATACAAATATGATGGCCCCGTTCACGATCCCCAGGTGCAGGAACACGCCGACATGATTGCAGGTATCCGTGCGGGTCAACCCCTGAACCACGGCAAACGCATTGCCGAAAGCACACTGACCGCGATCATCGGTCGAATGAGTGCTTATACCGGCCGGGCCCTGAAGTGGGACTGGGCCCTGAAGGCCTCCAAACTGGATCTAAGCCCGCCGCATTATGGATTCGGCGATCTGCCGGTGCGCCCAGTCGCTGTTCCGGGTACGACTAAATTGACTTAGAATTGTTAACTTGGCCAATTGTTGAGGTAGTGAATATCGCAGCACAGTAACCTGCGAACAAGCGGTTTCAGTTGGACCTCGCTGATGCTCGGCCACTGATCCGCAGCGTTATCCCGCAGAGGATTTGTTTCCATGACCAAGTCGCTCGCATCACAAGGACGTGCGCAGTCCAGCGGGGAGGAAATCGCCAACAGCGTCAGCCACGGTGTAGGCTTCCTGGCGGCAGTCGCTGCCTCCCCAGTTCTTATAGTCTCTGCGGTTCAGCGTGACAGCTCCGCTGGAATTGTGGGCGCGAGCGTCTTTGCGTTCGCGATGGTGCTGCTGTACCTCACATCCACGCTTTACCACATGTTGGCAAGGAATAAGGCCAAACGGGTATTGCGGATTCTCGACCACAGCGCTGTCTTCCTGCTGATCGCGGGCACGTATACGCCGTTCACGCTTGGGGTGCTTCGAGGTACCTGGGGCTGGACTCTGTTTGGAATAGTTTGGGGTATAGCTGTTGTGGGTGTCGTCCTCAAGTTTATCGGGGGCGTAAGGTACCAAAGGCTCTCAACGATTTTGTATCTTGCCATGGGCTGGCTCATCATAATTGCCGTCAAGCCGTTGTGGCTCAATATGCCATCGCGGGGCCTGTTTTGGCTGGTGGCAGGAGGAGTGGCCTACACCGCGGGGGTGGGGTTTTACGCAGCCAAGCGGATTAGGTATGCGCACTTCGTTTGGCACTTGTTCGTTATCGCGGGTACTGCATGTCACTTCATCGCCGTGCTGAGATATGCGGTCTAAGGCCGCGCAAAACAATAACTTACCGATTCTCCATCTCATCTTCAGGCTGTCTTTGGCCGTTCCTCGATCGCGAAATCCTCAACGTAGGCCCGCTACGCTTCCGGTTTCGCTCAATCGATCACGACCAAATCCAACCTAAATCTGAGCGGATACTTCGGCAACTTATTGTTTTACACACCCTAACCAGGCTGATTCAGCCGACGCAAAAAACTGCGCGGCTGATTAGCGGCGTTAACCTGAGGAAGATTAGCATGAATCGACGTAGCTTTCTAAAGAGTCTCTCTGCAGGTGTCGGATGTCTGGTTTCAACCGGCTGTGTCACGGTAATGGGCCGATCCGCCGGCAAGAGGCCTGATGTGCTGTTCATCGCGATTGACGACATGAACGACTGGACGACGCTGTTCGACCCGAGAAACCCAATCAAGACACCCAACCTGGTGTGCCTGGCCAGACGGGGCATGTTTTCGAACACAACCGCCAAGCCTCAAAACGATCCCGGCAGTCTCAAGAAGATGGTACAGTCTTACCAGGCATCGGCAGACTTCGCCGACCAGATGGTGGGGCGGCTTCTGGACAAGCTCGACGCGACCGGACAGGCTGCGAGCACGATCATCGTCTTGCGGGCCGATCACGGCTACCATCTCGGCGACAAGGAATCGTGCGTGAAATTCACCCTGTGGGAGAAGGCCAATCACATACCGTTTATCATAGTCGCCCCTGGAGTCACAAAAGCAGGTAGTCGCTGCGACAGACCGGTCAGCCTCATCGACATCTATCCCACGCTCGTCGATCTCGCCGGACTGCCCCCAAAGCAGGATGTGGACGGCAAGAGTCTTGTGCCCCTGCTCACAGATCCGACCAAGAAATGGCAACCGGTGCTGATGACCATGGGAAAAGGCAACCACGCAGTGCGGTCTGACCGCTGGCGATATATACTATACAAAGACGGATCACAAGAGCTGTATGATCACGCCAAGGACCCTTGGGAGTGGAACAACCTTGCCTCGCAGCCTGAATATGCAGAGGTCATCGACGAGCACAAAAAGTGGTTGCCAACAAATGAAAAATGAGTCCGAAGGCAAACAATTGCTTCCTTCCTCCTCCTGAATCTCGTCTCGCATCCATCAACTCCACCAACGTCAAATCCTCTTCTTCTGACCCCGACTTCGTATTTCTATACCCCACACACTTGTCCCCCAACTGCCTCAACGCTCCCTCAAACCTGCTCGACAGTTTCCACCCATGCTGCCCCACCACACCGGCAGTTCAAATAACTCACATGCACAATAAGCCCTATCCGTGCCAGTTTGGCATGGATTGCAGCGGTGATTCTCTTCCGCATTGTACGTATGCGTGGTACGTATGGAATGACTGCCGGCCATAAGTCTCGCTTCATCGGACATTTGCATAGTCCTGACCACCGGCTATGCAGGCCGAACGTCATCAGAAGATAAGACATTGAAATCCGCAGCTCCGTGGACCTATTCTTCAAAATCTAAGTCCTTCCAAAAGTGAGATATTAACAAATCTCTCTCGTTTTGAATGGACCAGTTTTATAGGGCAAGTCGTCAGTTTATTTCTTGCTTACACGGCGATTCCATGTTATGTAACTCGTATGGTAGGGCTTCGCGAGTATCGTCGTGTCATTGGCCTTGCACAGGTCTTGTATCTGCTAGGCAGTAAATTGAAGCGACAGGGCATCAGATACACCACTCTGGCCGTCATAATTTGTGCAAGTGTCACACTCGTTGACATTGCCGGCAATCGCATCAACGACAGTTTCAAATTGCCGTGGAACAGCGTTAACATGGCCGCCATACCAGGACTTGTGGCGATATTCACCTTCGGCATTGGGAACGTTTTGGTGTGCATATCGAACATATTCAGCTCCGAGCGTATGCTTCTCGCCGGCGCCAATAGTATGAATCTGATGGAGGACCGCAAGAAAGCCGATATGAGCCACCACCTGGAGGTCCTCTGGGATAGAGTTTTCAAGTACGAGGCGAACCTTCGAAATCAAGGCATCGACACGGACGAGACTGAACGGATTACGGCCAATCGCGCAAAGCTTCGTGAATCCATTGCGAACCTCGATTCAGAATGCAAGGAGCACTTTGGAATCCTTCATGACGACGTCGATGAGTTCGTGGAATATGTCGCCAGGTTCCGCCCATTCTCACAGCAGATGCCGGCAACTAGGGAAGGATTCATTGCCACTGCTGGTTTTGCAATTCCAGAAGCCCTGCCGCAGAAACTCCAAGAGGCCCTCAGCGGCTGCGACCTTTCTCTGGTTGAAGATTGGTACGACGGGGGGGTATTCACCATCAGTGACCGTAAACTCCAAGAGCAGTTCGTTGCCAACAAGACCATTCGGGCGATTCGAGAGACTATCGGTATTACCCTGTCGGTGAAGTTCTCTGAGACATTGATTGGCCATCCCGTGCCCCTATGGCACGCGTTGACGATGAAAAAGATTGGCACGAGTGTCGGCACCCTCATGGCGAAGATGAATAGAAAATACGTCAAGCCCACCGAGCCAGAGTTCTTCGATGCGCAACACTTTCTCTGGAATGACGAGCAGAACGATCTGCTTATACTCCAAGGATTCGGTGATCGGGGCGAGGACGTACTCGCAGATGTACGCCAAGCCAGGCGCAGATTGTTTAGAGACACATTCTCGAATGATCGACTTTCTGCTCACACACAAATCTGTCGCATGTTTGGCAGGGATTTCGTCAATGCCATGGACCTTCGGTTGGATTACGATATTGAATTTGCTGTCGGAATGCTGGACCATACGCCCATCGAGGATATCCAGAACCTTGCCAAGGTCGTTCTCTGTCCGATTTATCCGGAAGCAAAAGTTGACCTTAAGAGTGAGCAGGCCATCAGTGTACTATATGGAGTGAATGAATTCATAGAGAGGAATATTCCTGCTGTTTTCGACAATCCGCTGGAATTGAGAACAGCAAGAATAGGTGCCATGGTAAATCATTACAACGTGCGTCAGATAATGCGTGCTAGCCCCGAGGCTGCGGTGTCCATTTTCCGGGATAGGATTTTGCCATTAGAGCCACGATACACTAAGCAAATATGCTTGCTCAGACAGCATTATGAGCTGGCCAGATTGCAGCTTCTCTCATATGTTGGGATGCTCGACGAATTGGCCCAGTACGAACTCATCGTGGAATCTGAGGGTGGCCGCGGGCAGGCAGAGGCTTATCGTTTGCGCTAAGGATCGAGGAATATATCCGTTTGAAGAGTGGCCGTGCAAAATGCTCTATTGTATTTCTACAAAGGAACAAAGGGTTTAAAGGGGAGCAAGAATGGAAGAAGAGAATCAGAACAATGACCTATTGAGTGAAGGCCAGGCGGAGAACTCCCCTGCAAGAGATTCTGTGGATGAGACAAAGCCTCAGCATGAAGAGGTTAGCAGTAAGAAGACATGGTTTGTCGCTGTGGCATTGGCCACATTGCTTGTGTTACTAATTGCTCCTGTTGTCGTGTGGGGCATTCTGAGACTCCAGGCGAATCCAGATTTTACGTGGACATCTCTCATGGCCATCCCAATATACGCTACTGGCACAGCTGCGATCCTCTTTGTGATTGCTTTTCTCGTGCAAAGAAGGTATGGGAAGCCACACAAAGCATATCTGGCCTACTGGCTCGGCCTTGTCCTACTGCTATTGGATGCTATGTGGGCCTGGCTGATAATAAGAAGCATGCAGCAATCCACTGACTTCGCTTGGACGAGTTCAAAGGCTGTCACTGTTTACATTTCTGCAGGAATTGCGGGTTTCTTGATTGTGGCGTTTTGCGCGTGGATGCGTCGTTCAATCCGCGAGCAGAGACGGGAAGGCAAGAAGAGGAAGAGATTCAATCCGAAGCCATTGACTTATGCACTTTGTGTTTTAGTATTGGGTGTCCTCGCATGGCTGACTTGGCTTGCTCTTGCGACAATGCGTCAATCCCCCGACTTCTCCTGGAAGTGCTCAGAAGCTGTTGCCGTATATTTCGGGGCGGGAATTCTCGCGTTTGCGATCCTTGCGTTCATACTCTTAATGCGACGGGCCACAACCCGTTGGCAGATGGAGATCAGACTGTCCGATGAACACGAAAGCTGGCTGGTCGTCTTCAATTGGACAAAGAAGATATTGCATGTCCCTACCATCATGTGGTCCCTTCCAGCGGCCCTAATCGTATGGTATTTCCCGGCAAAATCAGAAATCGTGGGACTGTCGTGGTTCTGTGTGTGGCTCTTCTGTCATACGATCGAAGACTATGATTTCAGCTTTGCCGTGTCAATTGCTATCGGTGCCAGCATGTTCCTCTTTATTGTCTTGACTGTTTTTGGGGGAGTGCTCGATGATATATATGGGTACGCAAAACTCATCTCGATTTTTGCCAGCCCCGCACTGTATCTCGGTGTTGGGCTCGCCTATCTGACTTCTATTTTGATCTCATATATCCGGGGATTGTTTCACTATGTGGCAATCACACCAAATCAAATGATCATTCAGTCGACAATAGGTGAAGACGGTGAGACAATCCAGAGGCGGAAATACGATGCGAAAGTAGAGGCTGCGAACGACGTTGTCGAATGGTATATGTATAATGTTGGCACCCTCAAGATTTGGTTTCATGAGGGTCGCAGGGAGCCAATGTCATTCTATGTCAGTGGGATCAGAAGAAAGTCTAAGTGGTTGTTTGACGTTCTTGAGGTTACTTCCGTTGAAGCAGCTCATTGATTTATTCAGAGCTTATCCGTAAGTTGTGTGCACTGACTGCAATTTGTCCATAATTGATACACCGATATCCTTGATCGTAGATGCGCTTGTCAATGACCAGATGGGTCCAATCAAGGCGTTCAGAGAAGATGGAAGCGACCGCTGTGCTGTCTGTCTTCGACACAGATGATTGATGGGATTTCCCGGCCTTCCTGACAATTACATGGTTCATTGGTGGTGTCGAGTAGAGAGCAGACTAAATGCGTTTGGAACGTATCCGCACGGCCAGAAAATTACCTGCCATACAATTCACTGCATCGGCGTCTTTTGCACTCGACGATGGCAGTTTGGTCGAAAAACATGTGCCACTCAAATATTCACGACCACAGTCTATGAGAAAAAACGGAAGAATACCGCGTCAATTAGGGCAGGATGCTTTTTTTTTCAGAGTCCAACTGGCGCTGACTCGGCGATGAGGAAAAGTGCGTCACCTTGGCAAATCTTGTATGGGTGCTGCGGGTTGAGAACTACGATTCTATTTCCCAATTCTGAGGAACGTACTATGTCACCACATAGCTCTTGTCTCAAAACTTCAGAATCATCTGTTTCGATGCCCAAGAGTATTATACGCTTCTGAGCTAGTACCTGAACAGCGCCACAGAACTCTTTTCCAACCAGTTCATCGGACAGAAGCTCTTCGTATCGGTAAAACTCGCTGCCAGAGTTGAAAGTCAACAACTCCGACACAATCCGTGATGTACCATGATTTAAAGCAGAAGAGACAACAAGATTTCCCCCGATTTGATCGAGACAGATGATCTCATCAGCATGTGCGCGTTCAAAGTGTATCCGATTAGCAGAATTTGCTACCTGAACGCAGCTGTGAACAGCTCGATTGAGAGATTCCACTGCCAATACTATCATCAGTGCTTCTGCATCGGATTCATTAGCTGGTTTGGTGAGATCGCTGAGGACAATGACACTGTCAGCCCTACTTATACCAGCTCGGACAAGACTCTCATCCTGAGTTGGATCCCCTTCAACGAACTCTACGCTCTCGTTCTTCACCGGGCGAGTATCGCAATTTGCAAGGACGACGACCTCTCGTCGGGGTGTCACTTGACTGCACATCAGTTCAGCAACAATTCTGTCACCCTGGAAATTCCAGCCACAGATGATGATATGATTTGACAGATCGACCTTTTTCACGACACTACCTCCTCTTCTGCAGAATTCTACAAACATGCTCGTTATTTTAGCTGTAACAACTGCCAAAGTGATAACGCTAATTAGTAGTACAACCAGAATGCTGATCTGTGTGATCGGAGAGCCATCTTCTACTTTTCCCAATTCACCCAAGAAAGCAGGTATAATCTTGGTGAGAGCGCTGCCAAGGCTTTCCTTATCGCAAATCACTATTAGGCAAGTTGCTGACGAATATACCAACCCTAAGAGACAAACAAGTAATGTTAACGGTCTGTTTCTAATCTGTGTGAGAAAGAATCTACCAAACCGTCGAAGTTTTACTTTCTTCGCTCTTTTTTCAACTGTCATAGCCAATAGTCGTCAAAATCCGATGTTTCCGATACCAAACGCTCAATAGCCCAACCAAGCTTTCCGACGCCAAGACAATATCAGAATCTCTTTAGACTCGCAATTATACAAACTTTCTTCTTGTAAGAGACCAGCGGTTCTTGAAATCTAAAAGTCGAATTCTTGGCGACCTTGGTAGCAATATCTGCGAAAAGGCGATAAATATCTACTCAAGGTAGTTTAGCTGCCAAATACGTGATTGACTTATCCGTAATTTGCTCTGTCCGGTACGTATGTGTGGTATGTATGGGTAAGATCTTTTATCATAAATCCCACGACATACGATACCTACAGGGTTTTGAGTGTCGGCTCAGTGAGCCGGAGGTCACGTGCAGGGCGATTTGTTTGGTCGTTCGCGTACTGCTCATCGAACCGTCTCGTCGCACGCCGGCGAGATTCTTCTCTTGCACATTGCGGCCCCGTGGTATAGATTTCTTATTCCGGCAATATTCTGATTATCTAAACCAAGGGCCAAGCTAGCTCGGGACAGCTGTCAAAGAGCGTCGTTTTTCAAAAACGCCGAGTTCAGTTGCCTCGCCGTCCGCTTCAGGCGATTGTTCAATCTAAAGGAAATGACCACAACACAAGCAGATTTGGATAGGTTTCTTGACCGGCCTCACACAGTGGCCGTCTCGATCTCATCGGCAGGGCCGTTGCCTCAAGAGAATCAAATCTACGATACCGTCCGAGGCCTCCCTCAGACAGGTTTTACATTTACTCCCCGTGACCTGCTTCACGCAATTGGCTGCAAGACAGCAGCAATACCGTCTTCGGCGAGAGATGAATGCCTGAAGTCCGCGTGGCTTTACACACACATCCTCGATCTTGATGGTCCATACCTGTCTTTTCGAGGCATGTACGGTTCCGATTTTCCGATTTGCAGGCAAATCGGAGCGAAGAAATCGGCATCGGAGTTATGTGTCTACTTGCACAGAGACACTTCAACATCCCTTGGGACCAATTAGGTTCTTTGCCGGGCAGGGGTAAGCGTTTCGATTATCGAGGAACAGACGGCATACTTGAATGTATTTTTGAATCTAAAGGAACAAGTCATGTAGGATATCAATCGAAGCAGATCGGTGGGGGCATTGATAAGAAGAACGCCCATCATGCTCGTGGAGAGCAATTCGACTTAGAGCTGATTGTCTCCACATTCATTGGGCACGGCGAAGGTCCTCCTCGTATTGTTCTATCCGATCCCGACAAGAACTCATTCAGAAGACTCTACGAGCGAGGTGACATAAAATACCACAGACTCAAACACTACTGCAGAGTACTTCAGTTTATTGGATTGCCACGCAGCGCCTACGCGCTGAATCTCTACGCTTATCAATATTTGGCACGAAAACACTTGATTCCCCGCACAATCATAGATGAGCAGCGTGATCGAAACCTTCTGGAGACTATCACAATTGATGGAGACGAATTCATCGGAAGATGGTTCGATTCATGGCTGCCTAAGGAATCGATTCGTTATAAGAGACTCTATGGAAAGGAGAAAAAACTGGGTGTTCCCCTTTTTTCAGGGAGGCGTTTTGTTTTCCAAGGGCTCCGGCGCGACATTTATGATTCTGGAATGACTTCAGAGCCTTTCTCCCAACCTTTGCTCACCAAGCCAGAAATTGAGAAATACCAACATTTTGACCAATCGGTTGTCTCTGTATTTTCCGATGGCACAGTGATGGTTTTCAGACAGATATGATCGAGCAAGAGCATTTGTTCCGATGATCCATAACGTAGTTCTCTCAGCGAAAAATAGAAGTGGAACACCTGTCTCGCTTCCGAAGCATTTTCATTGTTGCCGAGTTGCCTGGATACGCGCTCAGTCTATCCGTCATTTGTGTCCTCTCCTCTCTGGCTTTTTGATGCGCTGAGACCTAAGGGTCTCATGATCAGACAAAGCAGGCGCTCCGTGTGATTCAGACTCTTTGCCGAAAAAGAGTGAGGGGCATACCGTCTACTGAACACTTGACCAGGCGCTACTCTGATCGCTGATTTGATAGCTACTCATCTGAGCGGCCATACAGCTGCGTTATCCTCAATCTTCTTTCCCGGGCAATCGCTTCCCAACCTGCCGCTTCGGATAGCCTCCTTAATGGCTCTATTGAACTCAGAGTCAGTGTATGTCCCTGGCTTTGCCATTGTTGTGCACAATCGGAGTTTCCTCCAAGATACCTTGTTTGTTACTCCTGCAGTTGCGAGGACAAGCTTTATGACTTCCTCAAGGTTGAATACCTCTTTCTCAGGCTGATTTGGAAAGAGGAAGCCTTTGATGAATCCGTCTTCAATGAACTTGCGACGGGCTTTGACCATAGCACGATTCATCAGGTCAACCGCGTGCTCTGACGGCGAGCCAAAGACCAGATGGTACTTCGGATTCTTATCCGCATATTTCTCACGGATTGGGCACCATAGACGCCATTTGAACCATCGCGCAAGATTTTCCGAATAACTGGCTGCCAGTTGGTCGGCCTTGTCATCTTCGGATCCAGAGGCCCCGAAGACTATGTTGTGCCAATATGTACCACCGGCAACATTGTCCCATCGGGCTGTCAATTCGTGATCTTCTCTGACCACACCATCAGTGACTATGCGACTCCGTAATCCTGAGACGGCTCGAACGAAACCGAAGCTCATGAAGTTAATGAGCGTTTCGATGCTGGAACCACTCTTCGTGCGGTCATAAACAACTCGTAGGTCATCAAAGAGAATATCGCTTGGCTTGAAAGGGTCCGCGTAGATGAACACCGTGCAGGTTTTTGCCAAATCCGCTACTTCATCAACGTGATCTCTGAACTCGCCGTGACGTGTTTTCACGGGAATGGGAGAACCTTCAGTGTTTCTTACAAGCTGCTTGTACCGTTGGGCCTTCTTCTCAATGTATAGCCCCAAGACTCTCGCACCACCTTCGCACAAAGGTCGCAGTTTCTCCGCGATGATGAGGGGACTTCCCGGCAGACCGTCATCAAATCTCCCAGGGCCAGCAAAACAGTCGACAACGACAATGGGGCGTCGCAGCAGCTTGACCTTCTGCAGGTAGGGGACAAGATAATAGTCGAGAATCAGATCCTTGTATTTCGACCAAGGTCTTTTCTGCTGAAAGAAACTATCCGGAGATTCCACTTTCTACTTCCCTTCGCGCCGCCGCCTCAAATTCGTGGGGCATTTCATCCCAAGTGCGTTCCTCCAGGATGCGCCCGGCTTTCTTCTTGTTTACACCGCCCCATTGCTTGAAGAAGAAGGGAATGCCTGCGACAAGACATTGATCGCGAATCTCAACAGCCCATTCGCCTCTCATCAATCTTGCCCTGGGCCCCGATTCGCCACCGACTATCACCCAATCGATACCTTCAAGATCAACATCCGAAATCGGCCCCAGAAGTGGCTCGAACGACACAAACTTGACTACCGCGTCAGTGGCTCTGAGGTCATTCATTCGGCAAGTGTGGTCGGTGTTTTCAACCGTAACACCCATCCAGATGTTCTCCCCCCACGGCAATTCCGGGCTTAGTTCCATCAGACGCCCGGATCTCTTAGTCAATATTTGAAATCGATGGTGACACGCCCGGCGCATAATGTCAAAGACCTCCGAGATGAAGTCCAAGGGAACATCTTCGTGGAAGAGGTCACTCATAGAGTTAACGAATATGGTGCGCGGCTGTTTCCATCGCAGAGGTATCTCCAGTGCCTGGTGATGCAGGGTCACCCGAAATCCATCGGCGTAATTGGGATTGCCCATTGCCTTCAGCCGCAGTGCAATTCGCTCGGCGTAACAATTCTTGCAGCCAGTGCTAGTCTTCGTGCAGCCGGTAACGGGGTTCCAAGTGGATTGAGTCCATTCAATTTTTGAGTCCTGAGCCATCTAATCTCCTATCAACGAACACACATCAAGAATATAGTACCTGGTAAGTCCAAGATCAAAGTGTTTTCTTAGCTATCTTGTATCACTTCCCTAAAACTGAAGCCATCGTCATATTCCAGCGACCGAACTTTTATCCGCAGCCACTCCTCGCCCTTGGCGTCTTTCAGGATATTGTCCTTGAGTTGCTTCAGGGAGTCAGTGCTCGGCCTGAGCTTCTCCGGCTCGATGGGCGGCAGCGTCTTGAGGGCCTTTTCCAACCGGGTATCGCCTGACCTCGATGATTTTCGCTCTTCGTGGAGTTCCTCCAGTCGGATGTTGGAAATGGCAATAAACGCGCCAAGCCGTGTGTTGGGGCCGGCCAGCATGCCGACTTTGGCTGGAATGTCCAGATCGACAGCGTCCGCGGCGGCGCCGAGGATCGCCTTGGTGGCCAGGAATAGCCGAATATTCAATGTGGCCGTCTCCAGCCTATCCTTCAATTCAGCCCCCACCTTCTGTATGGACTTCTTTGGCTTGTTGTCGTCGTTTACAAGTCCCAAGAGCCGTTCTATGCTCCCGGTAATCCATTCACTGGGCTTGCTTAGAGAACCATCCAGGGTCAGACCTTTTTCCTTATTCCCTCCGCTAATTGCCGCGAATACTGACATGGTACACGGCACCTTCATATTCGATACGAATCGGTATAGCCATAACCATAATTTAGCACTAAGGAATAAGGCAAGGTCCTTGAAACATTGAAACACTCCTTTCCCATTGCCTGGCAGACGTCTCGGAAGTGAATTGCTGCATAACTCTGAAGTCGTGAGGGTTGCCATGTTCCCGTTTTTTTCTTTCCGGCTCATCGGTAAGTCCTGCATATCTCATACGCATTCAACCTTCGTAGGATTCTTTTCTATCATAATTTTTCTCCTGTTTAGCTTGCTGGCCAGCCGCCGAAAATGGCAGAAAATCTACGCCGGTTTCCGCTCATACAAATATTTCTGAAAATTGAAAAAGGTAGTTCGTATATTTTCTACGCCGCCAAGCATTTCAGAGGCGTCTTTGATGGCGTGGTATTTCAGTGTCAGAAGGTCAGGCAGTTTCTCCTCGTCAAGCTCCTCCACGCCGGTTTCAACATATTTGGACAGAACAAATTCCAGAAACTCTTTCTGTTTATTGTTCAACAAGGCAAATATGTTTGACTGTGCCTCTGCTACCCGTGCTTCTCTGGTGATCGGCTTCACCGCAAAAGCAACATATTCGAGCACATCGAACAGGTCGCTTTTTTCAGCGTCTATCAGCTTTTGCATAGTCGCCAGTTCACCCTTGCCGTATCCGGCATCAGTGAGTTTGTTAAGCAATGTCTTGCGAGTCATTGGATACGACCATATTTTGCGAAGTTCATCTTCGCTTTTAAAAAACTCAGGCAATGCGCCAAACAGACTCTGCAAAAACTCCTCTGCTGAAATCGGCTTACCGTCCGCACCCCAAAACGAAGTCGAAATCATATGTTGAATCTCACGCTCTTTACCGTCGCGCAGCTTAATCTTCAGTTTTTTCTTTGGCTCATCTGGCGGGACCTTCGGCTCTTTCGGTTCCTTTGGCTCTCTTGGTTCTTTATCAGTTGTCTCATCTATCGGCTCGCCGTCCCATTCAGGGTCGGCAAAATGATGGTACGCATCAACAAAGTCATAGATGGTGAAATACTCTTTGCCGTCAAACAAGCGTGTGCCTCGACCTATAATCTGTTTAAATTCAATGATAGAATTTACCGGACGCATCAGCACGATGTTGCGGATATTGCGGGCATCCACGCCGGTGGACAGTTTTTGCGAGGTAGTCAGAATCGTCGGGATCGTCTTTTCGTTATCCTGAAACTCGCGCAAATACTGCTCGCCCAGCGCTGCATCGTTGGCGGTGACGCGAACACAATAATTTGGCTCGTTTGACTTTTTGTACTGATTTATCAAATCCCGCACTGCCGCGGCATGATCCTGGGTGGCGCAGAAAATAATGGCTTTTTCGTTCTGATTAACTTCATCCAGAAGAATCTGTACCCGCTTGGCTTCGCGCTCTTTGATCTCGATAATTCTATTGAAGTCGGCTTCTTCATAGATTCTGCCTTCTTCAACTTCGCCTTCAATGATTTTGTCATCCGAGACATAGATATAGTCATCAATAGTGGTCTTGACCCGCCTCACTTTGAACGGAGTCAAAAAGCCGTCATTGATACCCTCCTTGAGGGAGTAGATATACACCGGCTTGCCGAAATAGCGGTAGGTATCCACATTGTCTTTGTGCTTGGGCGTTGCGGTTAAGCCAAGCTGAACGGCTGGCGAAAAATACTCCATAATGCCGCGCCAGTTCCCTTCGTCGTTCGCGCCGCCCCGATGGCACTCGTCAATAACAATAAAGTCAAAATAATCCGCCGGATATTCGCCAAAATATGGCGTGTTCTCCGGGCCGCTCATAAAGGTCTGGAAAATGGTAAAGAAAATACTACCGTTGGTCGGCACTTTGCCTTTTTTAGCAATCTCTTTGGGATTGATACGAACCAAGGCATCTTCGGGAAAGGCTGAAAAGGCATTGAACGCCTGATCAGCTAAAATATTTCTATCTGCTAGAAACAAAATGCGGGGTCTTCGGCTTCCATCGCGTTTCAGGTTCCAGCGGGTCTGAAAGAGCTTCCAGGCAATCTGAAAGGCGATGAATGTCTTGCCCGTACCGGTCGCCATGGTGAGCAGGATACGCTGCTTCTCTTCGGCAATGGCGGCCATGGTATTATTGACAGCGATTTCCTGATAGTAACGTGTGCTCTTCGTGCCGCCCATATCTTCAAACGGCACATTACTGAATTTATCCCGCCACTTGTTTTCCGATGCGAAGGTCTTGTTCCAAAGTTCTTCCGGCGTGGGAAACCCGGCGATCAAACCTTCGACGCCGGTTTTCATACAGATCTGATAAATTTCTTTGCCGTTGCTGGAATAGGTATAATCCAGTTTCAGCTTTTCGGCATAGTTCTTGGCTTGAGCTACCCCTTCGCCCACTTCTTGCTCATCGCTCTTGGCCTCGATGACGGCCAGCTTGCGTCCCTGATACACCAGCACATAATCGGCAATCAGAGGCTTTGCCCGGCCGCCGCCGGTCTGGATTTTACCGGCCGTAATCGGGTATTCCCGCAGGACTTTTGAACCATCCACGACGCCCCAGCCGCTTGCCTTGAGCTTCGGGTCAATCAGTTCTGCTCTTGTTTCAGCTTCGTTCATGCATCTCCACCGTTACCCAGTTGCAGTTCAAGTGATTGGCGGACCAGTCCAATGACATATGGCAGATCCTCCAGTTTTGAGAGGCGTATTTCCACATCGCCGTTCCCCCACCGCCCCAGGTTTGTGGTATCCATGCAGAGCCCTTTGGGATCATTCACATCGGCAAAGCGCATGTTCAGCGACAGGCGAAGCCGCTTGGCTTGGGGGACCACATCCACAAAGTTGGTCTCGGCCTTGTAGGCAACATAGAGTTTGAGAAACTCCTCGCTCACGCACGGGTCGAGCGCAAGCACCGCCTTGCGGAAAGCCTCGAAAAGATCTCGCACAGCACTTCGCCCTCTTGCCAGATGAGTATGGTCGTCAATGGTGTATTCCGTGACGGCATTGGCCTTCGGTCGGTAGGCAGCCAGAATATCGCTGGGCAATACGGGGGCGGACCAAACGCCGACGGCGAGGTCAGCGAGCTTGCCAGCGCGGGCTTTGATCGTATCCTCGTTCCAAGTTTCAAGCAGGCCAAGACCCTGATTGAGCTTAAACGGGCTTTGCTTCAACCCTTTCTCCGGAGCACTTGGCATGTCGCGCTTCTCATCAAAGGGTCGGTCACTATAATCGGCGTTGTAGGCAGTGAGCGTCAGATTGCCAAGTGTGTGCAACCAGGTTTGATGAACGCGCTGCCAGTCTGAGCCAAGCGATTCGCGCCACTTGGACGAGAGGTCTTCGTTCTGCGGCAGGATATGTTCGATGGTGTATTCGTCCACCGCCACGCGCTCTTTGCGACCGTGATTCTCCAAGCGACGGAGCCAATAACCGCGGCTGCGGAAGTGGTAAAGGTCGCGGGTGTGCAAATCACGGCGAAACTCTTCGTCTGTTGGGAATCGGCGATATGACGGCAGCCCCAGAAAATGTGCCTGAATGCTCTCGAAATAACGGTCCTTCTTAAGCGCCTTAGTGAAGGTAGCAAAAGTCTTGTTCATCGAGTTGGTGGGAATGGCACAGATGGCACGGCGGAATACATACGCCTCGACCAGTCGCACACTAGCCAGCAGGTCGATCGTGGAAAACTTGTCGGCTTTGTAGTCTTGATACAGCTCCAGCAGGAACGGATAGGCCACATCCACCTTCAATTCGCGCAGATCATGGAAGGCGACTTTCAGGTCAGGGTTAGGCTCCGCTCCCAGCGCTATCGCACAGAAGTAGCGTGCAAAATCGCGAATATCCTTCACCAATGCCTCTACACCAGCAGTCGCAGCATCGGGTGAGCAGGCGTGCGTCTTGAATGCCTCATAAACCTCGTCTAAGCGGGGAATCACACCGGTCTTGACCGTGAGATAATGACGCATGAAAGGGTCGAAGTGCGTGCCGTAGGCTTCCTGCCCGAAATCCACCTCCATTGGCCGCCAGAACTGCTCATAGAGCCGCGTTTGCAGGTCAGTCTCCAACCCCATGAGGACATAATTGCGGATAAGGTCGGCCTGACTCAACTCTTTGCCAGTTGAGTTCATGCTCTCGAATATAAGCTGCGGGTTATCCTCTTTTCGCTTGAGCCTGATATCTACCATCATGAGCTTCAATAGACCTTTGCACACCGCCGCTAAGTCACTACCACAACCGGCTATTAAACTCTCGAAGAGACTGAAATTCTGCGTAACTCGAAGGGAGTACTCTTTAGGTTGCTCCTGGTTGCCAACGATGGCGGTGAGCGATCTCTTGTCGGTTTGCGAGAGGAGCAACTTGAATTTCCGTTCTCCTTTCTCCAGTGGATTGAGCAGGTAATAGCCGCGTAACATCTCGGCAGAAAATCCGTCCACAGGCTCGGTTTCGCCAAGAGCATTGGCCAGGGCTGCGATGAGCAATGTCACCGTGGTCAGGCGTTGCTGCCCGTCGATCACCAGCAGCGGCTCCCAGGTAGTTACATTAGAATCAGCCTTATCAATGTAAACTATCGAGCCGACGAAATGCACTGAGATGCGGTCGTCAGCGCCGGTGCGCACAATGTCATCCCATAATTGGCGACATTCCTTCTCCGCCCACGAATAGGTGCGCTGGTAGATCGGGATGACGAACTGCGGCGACTTCTTCAGGAAATCAAGAAGTTTGGCTTCAGTTGCTTTCATTGTCTTTTCTCCCTTGTTAATTCTCCCTTGAACGCCTGGTTCAGCAGTGACTTTCTCAACGCCTCCAGCGCAGCTATTTTTTGCTGGTATATCGCTTCGAGTTTTTTGGTTTCAGCCGAAAGCGCGTCGAGTTTGGCAACAATGGAGCGTTGTTCGGAAAGGGAACTTGGATAAGGAATATGAACTTCATCAAAGCTGTAATTATTTATTTGAGGAATTGAAGTTCCATTACTTATATCACTTAAGTCAATTAGTTGAAACCAATGAAAGAAAAAGTCTTTGTCAATTTTTCTACCCGGTATTATTGCCATCGTATTCAAATCGACAATTGTAGGTTTAACAATCTTTCTTTTTTTATTCGTGGCAATTGCTCCACCTCTCTTTGGAAAAATAACCGCTCCTTCTGGTATAATCTGATTTTTCTTGATCTCATTACTATTTACAAATCTACTTGAGGTATTTATTTCAATTAGGTTTTCAGGCAGATTCATATCAGCAACCTTCGTGTAAAGAACATCTCCTTCATTTCTTTCAAGTGAAGGAGTAATAGTTGTTCCACTTTTTAACTCACAAACTTCCTTTATTTTCTTCTCTTCCCACCCCTCGCCCGGATTGGCAAAGACGCCCTGCAAATACGATTCAAAAAGCTCGCGGGCGTTTTGCAGATTCTTTTCGGCGTTTGCTTTTGCCTTGCTAATGGCCGCAAACGCTTCGTCCAGAATGCCAACGATACGCTTTTGTTGGGGGAGAGAGGGCAAAGTAACGGAAAAACTCTGGATGTCCCCTTTGGAGATGAACGGTTGCCCCGCACCTCGCTGTGGAAGTTCTACAAACGTGAGTAAATAATAGAGAAATCTACCAGTGCATTTCCCATCTCTCGGCGTGAGAGTGATGGTATTCTTGATCGCCGTGAAATCCTCATCGGGGAAAAACATTTTCCCGCATTGTGCGCCGATCGCCGACAAGACAGGCGTGTGCTTGGAATGTTCCTTGTACCCGATTCTTCCATCGCAGCCCGCAGCGGAAACAGCGAGAAACTTGCCGTTCTCGACATAAGAAGCTTTCGTAAGGCTTGTGTTACCCCAATCGACAACGCACAAATCTTTGAGCGTTGCTTGTTGCCATCCCTTCTTCATACCAGCCCCTTGATGGTTTTTAGTATTTCTGCGTTTTCTTTATCAAGAGCTTTTATCTCGTTCAATATCTCGGCGGGGCTTCTTAAAACCGTTTCATCTTTTCTATTAGGGTTCTTCACCGACAGGTCGAATGTGGTTTTATCCACATCGGCCACATTTACCGACCAGGAGTTTTCCGAATCTTCCTTTTTCTTCTGCAATTTCACAAACTCCGCCAGGTCGTTTTCGTTCAGCGGATTTGTCTTGCCGAGGTTGCGATCTAAATTGAGCTGATAAAACCAGACCTTGCGCGTGGGCGCCCCTTTTTCAAAAAACAGCACCACTGTCTTAACGCCCGCGCCGGCGAATGTGCCGCCTGGCAAATCCAGCACCGTATGGAGATTACAGCTTTCCAGCAGCAGTTTACGCAGGGATACCGAGGCGTTGTCCGTATTGGAAAGAAAGGTATTTTTGATTACCACACCGCCGCAACCCCCTGCCTTGAGGATCTTTATAAAATGCTGGAGAAACAAAAAAGCCGTCTCGCCGGTCTTGATTGGAAAGTTCTGCTGTACCTCCTTGCGTTCTTTGCCGCCAAACGGGGGATTAGCCAGAACAATGTCGTAGCGGTCGCGTTCCTGAATGTCTGCAAGGTTCTCAGCTAACGTATTGGTATGCACGATATTGGGAGCTTCGATGCCGTGCAAAATCATATTCATCGTGCCGATGATATAGGCCAGCGATTTTTTTTCCTTGCCGTAGAAGGTATCTTTTTGCAGGGCCTTTGCATCCTTGGTAGTCAGGTCTTTGCTGATTTTTAAGTATTCAAACGATTCGCACAAGAATCCCGCCGAACCAACCGCGCCGTCATAGACCTTATTGCCGATGGATGGTGCAACTACCTTTACAATGGTTTTGATAAGCGGGCGGGGTGTGTAGTATTCCCCGCCGTTTCTGCCTGCGTTGCCCATGTTCTTGATCTTGTCTTCGTAAAGATGGCTCATCTCATGTTTTTCGGCGCTGGAACGGAACCGCAGTTCATCCACACGGTCGATCACTTCCCGCATGTTATAGCCGCTCTGAATCTTGTTTTTCAGTTCGCTGAATATCTCGCCGATTTTGTATTCGATGGTGTCGGCGCTCTGCGCGGAAGTTTTGAATTTTTTCAGGTAGCCAAACAGCTTGCCGTCAACAAAGTCTCTCAGGTCATCGCCGGTAAGCGCCTTATGGTGGTCGAGCTTGCCGTCTTTGCCTTTGGGGACAGCCCATACGTCCCAGCGGTACTCCGGGCCTATAATGTCTGTATAAGTCTTTCCCGCCAACTGGGCCGCGGTTTCCTTGTCCTTCTCGAAATCATCCAGATATTTCAGAAAGAGAATCCATGAGGTTTGTTCCACATAGTCCAGCTCGCTGGAGCAACCTGCGTCCTTGTGGAGGATGTCATCTATATTCTTGAAGGTTTGCTCAAACAAGGTGATTTTCCCTTTAGTTTATCTTCTCTTTCTACTTCCTCTCGCGATTCGGGTTTCCGCCACTACGCCACTTCCTAAAGAATCTATGTGCGACGCAAACCTCTCAAACACCCGAATCTAACATCCGAGGGACGCAAAATCAACCGGATTCCAAGTGCCAAAGCCTGCAAATCCATGTCTACAAAGGAATAACAATGTCTACTTCCTATAATCGTCATAAAACACAGAGTACTTGAAGCCCGAATGTGGATGCTTTCTTGGAAATATTTCCCTGTCCAGACCACAGGCAATTGATTCCCGATGGATCGGGATCTTCGATATTGTTTTTTTCTGCGTGGCGAACAAGAATCCGCGTTCATCAGCGTTGATCCTTCGGCTCTGCTCAGGACGGTGTCTGCGGTTCCTTTTCCTTTTGCCTTTTTACTTTTTACCTTCTTCCTGTCCTCAGCGAAATCCGTGGAATCCGTGGCCCTTGTGATTGATTATTGTCCCTGCTTTCGCAGGGGAAGACATCGGGGTCAGACATCAAAATAACAATTAAGTCTTGACAAGTCTCGATTTCACTTCAATATTGTACTCTATGGCTTGACCATTACTTATAATTTGCGAAGCCGCGGTTCACCATGTAACCATACGGGGCAATGAGCGGAAGTCCATTTTTGGAGAGGATGATGATCGTCGACCACGACATCCAAAGCCCTTTTAGATACTTGTTCTTTAGAGGAAGCGCTTCGCTGCTTGTTTTATTCTGTTGTCACCATGAAGAGCATGAAGGGCTGGTGCGGAATCGCTGCCTTGAACTTGGGTGGCGACTTGGCTTTGCGAACTGGTAGGCCTTTTCAGTATGGATGATAATCAGATGGAGTTTCCAGTTCTTCCGGCTTCGCCACTTAAAACTTAAAACGTGAAACCAAACACTTGTTTCACATAGCCGTTCTTAAAAGTGGGCGAAGGACTGGTCGATCAAACGCAGTTTGGAGAGACAAGTCAAACCTTACGCCCGCGGCTTCAGCCCATAGAAAACAGAAACTTCAATCTGATTAACCCACGAAGAATCAAGATTCGAAATGCAAATGCCGCTCAACAAAAACCAAGCCCCACACGAAACCGCGACTGCCCTTCATGCCCTTCATGGTAGAAAATCGATAAAAGAAGGCACGCTCTTTTCCTTCTGTCTTTACCCTTCGAAAAGTCAAAATGATCCACATCAGGTTGGATCTTTAGAGTGATAAGTGTGGGTTGCGGCCGAAGTCTGAAGGCTTCTCAGGTTCCCCTGTGAAACATAGTTATTTGTGGCCGGTAATAGCTCGACGTGTTGAGTCCAACTCAATTTTGCAGCCGGCGGCCAAATCTTGTGAGCCAGGTAACATTGTCGCATTCTATAGAGGTTTCTTTCGGAGAAACCACCGCCCAGCTTGCGCTGCAAATCCTCTGAAAGGCGTTCTAAAAGCTGCACGCCATGCTCAGCCTTAGAGGGTGTCTCAAAAGTTGCTCTGGCTTCGCCCGGCTGCAAAGCCCCATGGCTTTGTCGGCCTGCATCGACGATAGAACCAACATCGCCTGCTTCGGCCTTCGTGCCCTGGGTCTTTTCGCTCGGGCTCGGGCCGACGATCAACTTTTGAAACACCCTCTTACCGTTGCCTTGTTGCTCGTGTTCGACAACCGGAAAAAAACCGGCCAATCACATATTGACTCGTGCGAGCGCTTTGATATATAGTGCTCCCGATTGAAAGTTCCCGTTCTTGCGCTGGTAAGTGGCTTTACAATAAAAGGTTATGGTTTGGCTCGCGGGAATTTACTACCCTTCAAGGGTATAAAAACAACCAGTTGTTGAACTGGAACTATTGCGATTTGGACTGAAGATGACTTCAAAAGAACGGGTGCATTTGACATTACAGCGAAAACCTGTGGACCGTGTCCCGGTTTTCATGTGGTACCATCCCCAGACAACAAAAAGACTGGGAAATATTCTGGAAATCCCGGCCGGTTATGTGTCGCTCGCAATGGGTGACGACATCCGCCAGGCGTGGGTGAGTAATAATCACGCGATGGAGGGGATTGTGCACGAGCGTGACGGTGAGTCCCATGTGGACGACTGGCAAATAGAATGGACCTGCAGCAACGGTTTCAACCAGATCTCGAAGTATCCGTTGGAAGACGCCGGCGAGGGGCGGCTTTTGGAATACGAGTTTCCGTTCGATCGCGTCGAGTCGCTTGTGGATTTGATCAAGCCGCTGATGGAGTTGAAGGATGACTACTTCATCGGCTGCGATGTCTCGCCCTGCGTCTTTGAAATGTACTGGCGCCTGCGCGGCATGGAAAGAACATTGACGGAAATCGCACTCACTCCGGACCTGACGCAAGAAATGCTAAAGCGCTGTACGGAGTTCTCCATAGAACTGTCGGAGAAGGCTTGTGAACGATTTGACCTGGATTGGCTTTGGCTGGGTGACGACGCCGCCGGTCAGCAGTCAATGCTGATGCATCCCCAGACGTGGCGGCAGATGGTAAAGCCATTATTGAAGCGCAGCGCTGACGTGGGCAAGCGGCACGGCATTTACGTAGCGTTCCATTCCTGCGGCGCCATCCGGCCCATTATCGAGGACCTGATCGAGATTGGCGTAGATGTTTTGAATCCAATTCAGTGCAATTGTCCCGGCATGGAGCCTTTGGAGCTGAAGAGCCAATTCGGCGAAGACCTCGCTTTTATGGGCGGGATCGACACTCAGGATGTTCTGCCGAACGGGACATCGGCCCAGGTGCGCAGGGCGACAGCCAGGCTGCTCGAAGGGATGACCACCGACGGCGGAGGCTATATTCTTGCCGCTTCTCACGCGGTGCCTCCGGAGACGCCGGACGACAATATCTTTGCCATGTACGACGAAGCGGGAATCACCAGAGAAGAGATTTTCGACAGGGCTGCGCAGATCCGCAAGTCCTTACAGTGTTAGGTCTGTCCGGCTGAGCAGGGACATGCCGTCATCGCAATAATCCTTGAATTACCGAAGCGTTCTGCTAATCTGTTGGCATGTGCCAGAAGAAATATTGATCGGTTCTTTCAGAGGAGATCATGCGAAACATCCTGCCGACAATCGTTTTTGTTTGTTTTATCTTGTCTTCCACTTCTCGGTCCTTCGCGGGTAGCGCCAAGGATGCTGAAATCCTCCCGCTCGCGCACGTTGGACGTGATGTCATCTGGGACATGTCCAAAGCGTACCGAGAGACGACTTCCACGCGGCAGCGCATTTGCATCAACGGTCTCTGGCGCTGGCAGCCCGCCTCCGAGGCTGTGGATAAGGTGCCGGCAGACGGATGGGGCTACTTCAAGGTGCCCGGATGCTGGCCCGGGATCACCAGCTACATGCAGAAGGATTTCCAGACCGTTCATACCCATCCGAAGTGGAAGGGGACGAATCTGCGCGACGTCACCGCGGCCTGGCATCAGCGCGAGATCACCGTGCCTGCCGAGTGGGCGGGCCGGCGCATTGCGGTCTGCGCCGAATACGTGAACTCGTATGCAGCCGTGTATGTTGACGGCCGCAAGGCCGGCGAGATCCTTTTCCCGGCCGGAGAGGTAGACGTTTCGGACATATGCCGCCCAGGTAGAAAATACGTCCTGTCGATGCTCGTCGTGTCACTGCCCCTCAAGGGTGTTATGCTCTCATACAGCGACACGGCCTCGGTCAAGACAATGAGAGGCTCGGTTGCGCGACGCGGTCTCTGTGGGGACGTCTTCCTGGCCGGCACACCCGCAGGCGCGCGCCTCACCCATGTCAGGGTTGACACCTCGGTTCGAAAATGGCAAGTCAAGCTCAATGCCTTCATGCAAGGTCTCGAGGCAGGCGAGCGGTATTCACTGGCCGCGCGCATCACGGAGAAGGGACATGACGTCAAACAGTTTGGCAGCGCAGCATTCGAGGCAGAGGATCTCGGCGGGAACCTATTTGCGTTCACCGAAAAATGGAAGCCCGAGAAGCTGTGGGATATCCACCAGCCGGAGAATATGTACGAACTGCACCTGTCGCTGCTGGGCGCCGGCGGCAAAGTGCTGGATATGCTCGCCCCCGTGCGCTTCGGGTTCCGTGAGTTCTGGATTGACGGGCGGGATTTCTATCTGAACGGCAGTCGGATCTTCCTATCGGCTGTTCCCTTGGATAATGCCCAGGTCGGGGCGGCGACGGCGACTTACGCCGCTGCGCGCGAAAGTATGGAACGCCTCGGGACTTTCGGCGTCAATTTTGTGTACACTCACAACTACGGATGCGAGCCGGGGACACATCTGAGTTTCGCAGAGATCCTGAGGGCTGCCGACGACCACGGAATGCTCGTCGCTCTTTCGATGCCGCATTTCGGCCAATACGATTGGGGCTCTCCCGAAGCCGAGCGCAGCAACGGCTATGCGCAACTGGCCGAGTTCTACGCGCGCGTGGCGCAGAGTCACCCGTCGGTCGTGATGTATTCGACCAGCCACAACGCCACCGGCTACAGCGAAGACATGAACCCGGACCTGATCGACGGTCTCTACGATAAGCGGGACCGGTGGTCGCTGAACAATATGAAAAGGGCCGTCCGGGCTGAGGCGATAATCAAACGATTGGATCCGAGCCGCATAGTCTATCACCACTCATCGGGCAATCTCGGCGCCATGCACACGAGTAATTTCTATCCTAACTTCGTCCCGGTTCAGGAATTGTCCGATTGGTTCGAGCACTGGGCGACCAAAGGGACAAAGCCGGTGTTCATGTGCGAGTATGGAGCACCATTCACCTGGGACTGGGCGATGTACCGCGGCTGGTACGAGGGCAAGAGGGAGTTCGGAAGCGCCGCCGTACACTGGGAGTTCTGCCTCGCCGAGTGGAACGCGCAGTTCTTCGGAGATCGTGCCTTTGGGATCAGCGAAATGGAGAAAAGGAACCTGCGCTGGGAGGCGAAACAGTTCCGCGAGGGGAGAACCTGGCGTCGCTGGGACTATCCCCACCAGCTCGGATCGAACGATTTTCCCGAGCGCGAGCCGGTGGTTGACATGTACTTCACGCAAAACTGGCGCGCGTTTCGCACCTGGGGCGTATCGGCCAATTCTCCCTGGGAACACCACATCCTGTTCAAGCTGCGTCCCGGTATGGACAGAAACCGCAGGCAGGATTTAGAGGTTGACTGGGAGAACCTCCAGCGGCCCGGCTTGAGTCCCGACTACGAGGGCCAGCGTTATGAACGGATGGATCTGGCCTACGAGCGCTCGGACTGGATTCCAACCGCCGGCGCCCGGGCCCTGATCCGAAACAACAGGCCTCTGTTGGCCTACATCGCCGGCGAGGGCGGCCGCTTCACCAGCAAAGGCCACAACTTTTTCGCAGGAGAGACTCTCGAAAAGCAGATCATCGTGATCAACAATTCGCGCGTGCCCGTGAGCTGCGATTGCTCATGGTCGCTGGCCCTTGACCGGCCTGTGGTCGGTCAGAGCAAGATCACCGTCGAGACAGGCCGCCAGGTGCGGATACCGATGCGCTTCGCTCTGCCGGCACAGGTCGAGCCGGGCGCGTACAAGCTGAGTGCTAAAGTGGTATTCGACACAGGCGAAATCCAGGAAGATGAGTTCATGATCCATGTCCTTGCACGCAGAGCATCCCCGCGTGTCACCGCCAGGATCGCGCTGTTCGACCCCAAGGGCCAGACGGCAGAGCTTCTCAGAGGCAAGGGTGTGCGCTATGACACAGTGGACGCAGACGCAGACTTGGGGACGTACGAAGTGCTGATCCTCGGCAAGGCCGCCCTGACCGTGGACTCACCGGCGCCCGACATTGGCCGCGTGCGAGACGGGCTCAAAGTGATCGTGTTCGAGCAGACAACGGAAGTGATCGAGAAGCGTCTCGGCTTCCGCGTCGCCGAGTATGGTCTTCGGAACGTCTTTCCCAGAGTTCCGGATCATCGGGCCCTGGCGGGACTCGGCGCCGAGCACCTGAGAGATTGGCGCGGCGAGGCGACGATCCTTGCCCCGCGACTAAAATATGAGCTGAGCCCGAAGTTCAACTCTGCCCCGGCGGTGACTTGGTGCGGCATACCGGTGAGCCGCGTTTGGCGCTGCGGCTGCCGGGGTAACGTCGCCTCGGTTCTGATCGAGAAGCCCGCCTGCGGCGACTTTCTGTCCATCGTAGATGGCGGATTCAGCCTGCAGTACAGCCCGCTTCTGGAATACCGCCAGGGCAAAGGGATGGTGCTGTTCTGCCAGATCGACCTAACAGGACGCACGAAGAGAGACCCGGCGGCAGAGACGCTTTTCGCTAATATCCTCGAATACGTCAGCGCGTGGAAGCCCTCGCCTCGGCGAGACGTGCTTTACACGGGCGAGCCAAAAGGCAAGGCGCACCTGCGGGCGGCGGGGTTTCGACCCGGCTCCTATGATGGCGGCCAGATAAAGGCAGACCATGTGTTGGTAGTCGGACCCGGCAGCAAGGCGCTCGCCGCACATAGGGATTCCATTGGCGCGTTCCTGAATGCGGGCGGCTACCTGCTTGCCATCGGCCTCACACAGAAAGACGCAGACGCCCTGCTGCCTTTCAGCGTGTCGATGCATCGGGCCGAACACATCAACGCGTACTTCGATCCGCCGCCGGCGAACTCGCTGCTTCTCGGTGTCGGACCGGCGGATGTGCACAACCGCGACCCGCGCACGATTCCGCTGGTCTCATCAGGCGCAAGGACGGCAGGCAATGGCGTGCTTGCCGTTGCTCGGGCCGCCAACGTGGTCTTTTGTCAACTGGCGCCGTGGCAGTTCGAGTACGAGACCAACTTCGGGCTCAAGCGGACGTTTAGGCGCAGCAGTGTCCTCGTGACGCGGCTCCTGGGCAACCTGGGCGCCGCCGGTGAGACGCCACTGCTGAGCCGAGTTTCGGCCCCGATCAAAAGCAACGAGCCCGGCCGCTGGCTCGACGGTTTTTACCTTGACGAGCCCGAAGAATGGGATGATCCCTATCGCTTCTTTCGGTGGTGATAACAATGAAAGATGAAAAATGAAGAGATCAAATACTAAATATCAAAATAGTGGAATGCGCCACAGGCGGATACTCTTCAAAATAGTCCCGCCGGAGGCGAGCTCCGAAATTCTTAGTTTTGCATTTTGCATTTTGATTTTCTCAACGTCTGTCCGCTCACAGACGATCGATGGCAAGATTCCCTGGGAGCCCGTCGGTCTGTCCGGGGGAGGCGGCATGTTTTCGCCCGCGATCTCTGAGGTCGACCCGAATCTGATGATGCTCAACTGCGATATGAGCGCCGCGTATATTTCGCAAGACGGCGGGCGCAACTGGCGCATGATCAACCACGCTCAGCTTAAATCGGACACAAGATGCAGCCCGGCATTCCATCCGTCTGATCCCGATGTCATCTATGCGTCATCACGCGGCCGGTTGCGAGTCAGCCGCGACCGTGGTATGACCTTTTCACCCATCGGCAATCTCAAGGTGTCGCTCTACGGCCAGATCGCGATAAGCCCGTGCGATCCGGACATGATGCTTGTAGGTACGCGCAGCGGCAACTGTCAACTATCTCGTGATGCCGGTAACACCTGGGCCACATGCAATGGGCCAGACGGTTCGGTACTTGGGTGTTATTTTGACCGCACGAGTGACGGGCGCATCATGTTCGCGGCCACCGACAAAGGCATCTGGCGCTCCGATGATAGAGGGCAAACCTGGGCCGAGAAGGCCGATGGCCTGCCCTCCAGGCAGATACAGGGATTCGCCGGCGGCTCCAATGCGGCAGACAACTTAATCATGCTTTACTGCACGGTGGCCAGCAAGGACGAGAATGGCACCTTCACAGGCGGCATATACCGTTCCGATGATCGAGGCCAGAGCTGGCGGCCGGCTATGGGACGAGGCATCAACACCGATACGAAGAAGGCCGACCAATGGGCCTATGGCGCCCTCGCCCAATACAGACAACTTCTGACCACGGACGCCAAACCGCTAACCGTGTACGCCATGAACACGAGTACGGGATTCCATCCCCCTCATCATGAGACGGTTTATCGAAGCGATGACGGGGGGCGGACGTGGCGCGATACGTATTTCATGGACCCGCGTTTCGCGCGATACAACGTTGCGCCCAATTATGTCACAGCATCCACGGGACAGTCCTACAAGGGTGGTGACACACCGTTCGCAGTGGCAATATGCAACGCAGATCCCGACCGGCTGATCCTCGTTTGGAGCCAATGCTACATCACGCACGATGGTGGTAACACGTGGTTCAACGGCCACACCTACCCTGCTGGGGGCCGGCAGGCCGAACCCGGCTGCGCATGGGCCTGCAACGGCCTGGTGGTAACCACCACGTGGCATTACTATATTGATCCATTCGAAGCGAACCGACATTACATTGCCTACACCGATATTGGCATGGCGCGGTCAATCGACAGCGGCAGGACGTGGATCTGGTGGGACAAGAACTCATGGGCGCCATGGCGGAACACCTGCTACGAGATTGCATTCGATCCCGAAATACCGGGCAAGATGTGGGGCGCATTCAGCAATGTTCACGACATTCCCAACGATAACATCATCTCCGAACGTCACGGTCACGACGGTCCAGGCGGGCTTTGCATCTCGCGTGACTTCTGCGCTTCATGGAAGCACGAGGCCAAGGGGATTGGACCCAGGCCGGTGACGTCTGTCGTGCTCGATCCGCACAGCCCCCGGAATGGACGCACATTGTATGCAGGCGTGTTTATGGCGGGCGTATACAAATCGACGGATGACGGCAGGACATGGGCGCTGAAAAGCAGCGGCCTGGGCCACCCCAAGAACATGCGCGTCTATCGGGTGATTCTGCACGCCGACGGTACGCTCTTTGCGATTGTGTGCGCCAAGCGTCCGGCGTCCGGCAAGCCGCTGATGAGCGAAGGCGTGGGCCTGTACCGGTCCGGAAACGGCGCCGAGACGTGGGAAAAGGTAAACGCCTCCCGGCTCTTCCTTTACCCCAAGGACTTCACCGTCCACCCCCAAGACAGTGATGTGATCCTCCTTGGAGCGTGCGATGCGAATCGGCAGGATGAGTCAGGCGGCCTGTATCAATCTGAAGACGGCGGCAGAACCTGGCGGCGCATCGGGCGCCAAGGGCGCCAGACTTTTGGCGGCTATTTCCATCCCAGCCGCGACGGATGGATCTACATGACTCTTACCGAGGGTGCCCCGGGGCCAGGCCTGTGGCTCACACGGGACAGCGGCGCGACCTAGGAGGCGTTCGATGATCTGCCGTTCTCAAACGTCCAGCGTGTGCGGTTCGATCCATCGGACGAATCCCGGATATATGTCACTACATTCGGCGGCAGCGTCTGGCGAGGACCGGCCACACCTGGTGCCGGACGCCCTTAGCAGGATCGGCGATGAGTCAGAGCGACAGGAGATTCTCTTCGACCCAGCGCCAGGTCTTCAGATAATCGCCATCCGCTATCATTTTCTCAAGCTGGCCGGTTTGCTGTCGCTTGAGCAGGGCCCAGAGTTTGTTGGTTAGACGCGTGTTCATCTCGAATGTCCCCTTGATATCCCACCTGGTCGGAGACGTATCGGATGTCATAAAGTCGTCATAATCGTATTTCTGGAGATAGTAGAGAAACTCCAGGTAGTCCAGCAGGTGATGTGTCCCCACCATGTAATCCCAGTCCCATTTGCCGTTGTTGTCGTTTATGTGGATGTAGTAGAGGAACCGGCTTTGCGCCAGGAGCGAGACCGCCTCGGCGGGGTTCTCATTGCCGTACATCGAATGGCCGAAGTCCAGCGTCACACCCATCTGATCGATCCCGATTTCATTCAGCAACAGTAGCGTTTTGGCCGCGGTGTCAACGAAGCATCGCCCCCGCGTCTCGCTTGGCTTGTACTCGATAAAGAGCGGAATCTCACGAAGGTAATCGCCCGCTTCGCCGAGTGTGTCAATGAGGTTTGCCCAGGCCTTGCCGTAATCGTACTGGAAGTTGAACTCGTAGCCGTCTCCGAGGGGACAGCAGGTGACCTTGTCGGCACCGACCGCTTTGGCGTAATCCTTGGCGTCTTTAATGAACTGAACGGCCTTTGCTCGAATATCCGGGTCGGTCGAGGTAAGACCACCGTCGCGGAACTCCGGCTCGGCCTTGACATTGACATTCACGGCTGAGACGTCCAGGGAGAACTTCCTCAGAAGCTGCTTCATATCGTCAGGATCTTCGCATACTTCGTACGGAAACACCATCTCAACGCCGCTGATTCCATCCATTTCCGAGGCCATCTCAAGGCGTTCGGTGAGTGTCTTGGTCGGATTGTATTGATGAAATCTGTCCTTTGTAGTGCTCAGAAAGCTTGTTATCACGGCATGTTTGGGAACATCCATTGTCACGATCTCCTTTCTTCGTCGTTCGTCCCTCGTATCTCATCGCTCGAAACACGAGATACGAAATACGCAATACGAATTTTCAATCCTGAATCTGCGTGACCCTTTGTATATCGGGGTCTGTAAAACGATCCAAAACGTCGCGCGCGACGGAGGAAAAACTGTATATGACTGCGCCTTGCTCACCCGCCTGAAACCAGTGTTTTGTTCCCGGCTCCATGGTTATCTGGCCGCCCGGTTCGAGGATGAGTTCGTGCCGCATCGTATAGACATCTTGTTTGCCGGCGGGCACGAAACCGGCACGCATGTTATCGTCACCGGGGATGTAGAATCGCGCGGTGCCCCAAACCACCCTTTCTGTTTCCTCCTTGCCAGGATCGTCGCCCACCGGCGGGTGCCAATGTTCGGGAAGCGTTTGGTTCGGGAATAGAGCGACGACCTTGACTGCGATTCTGCCGGCGGCGACGAGTGTGAGGATCTGGGCGCCCTCTACATCGAGCCGGCTCAATCCGAAGTCCGCCACTTCGATTCTTTCGGCCTCTTCGTCGGTAATGTGGATGCCTGATTCCCGGATCATGTCAACGGCGCGGCTTTGTGCCGCCTCGAACTCTTCTCTAGTCAGCATGTGCACTTCCTTAAATTAGCCGCCTTCGGCGGAACTTCTTTCAGACACAGATTTACACAGGTCTTTCATCCTTTTTTCCTTAATCCGTGTTCATCAGTGTTAATCAGTGTCTAATACAAATTCCTATGCTTTTGAATTATTCCAAAAAGAATATCTTGTATGTAAGAAGTCCGCCGACCAGTACGACGGCGGCGATTATGAACAGCACCATCCGGACCCTGACTTGTCTCGGCGAGACCGAATCCGAGATAGCCTTCTTCGGGTTCATAAACAGCCACGCGACGGCGGCCAGAACATTGATAACCGCCGCGAAGACAAAGAACGAGTTGGCGGTCCCCGTCTGCTCGGCGAACCACGGCAGCGTGACGTTGGCAACGAAGTAGGGAAAGATAATTGCGCTAAAGGCCGAACCGAGATTACCCAGCATGTTCATCGCGCCGGATACTGCGCCGGATCTGTCGCCGCCGATGTCCATGCAGAACGACCAGCTCGGACTGAGAGTGAGTTCGACACCGAACACGGCGATGCTAAAGCAAAGAACAAACTGCAAAGGACCGGCGGCGCCGGCCTGTGTTGTCAGGATCAGCCCCAGTGCCCCTATGACGAATCCTGTCACAGCGGGGATCCGGCGCGATCCTACGTGGTAACCTTTGCCATACAACAGGGTAACGATCGCTCCGGATATCCAGTGGGCAAACATGCCGAAGATCAGCGGAATTGGCGCAAATAAACCTGCATCGGGTCCCCATTGTTCTTTCATGTACGGCTGAAGCCATGTGAAGCTGATGAAGAACGTGATATTGCTCGCAATGTACTGGAACATCGCAAGCAGCATGTTGCCCGAGGTTACGATGACTGCGAAAGGAACCTTTGCCGATGGAGTGGATTTGTCCGTCCGTCCCTCGCGGATGTAGTTCAACTCGGCGGGGTTTACCCGCGGATGCTCTTTGGGATCATTGCGGAACCAATAAAGCCACACAGTCACCCACGCAACTCCTATGGCCCCGTTGATCACAAATGTCAAGCGCCAGCCCACGACGGCAATTAGAAAGGGCATCAGGAACAACGACAAGGCGGCGCCAACCCTGGCGCCTGAATGAAAGAGCCCCTGGGCAATCCCGCGTTCCTTGGCCGGCACCCAGTCGTACAGAGCCCGGGTCGCACCAGGAAAAGCGCCGGCTTCACCGACACCGAAGAGGAATCGTATCGCCAGCAACGATACGGCATTGAACGCGGCGCCCGTCAACACTGTAAAGACGCTCCATAACGACACCACGCAGGCCAACACTCTTCGCGGCCCGAGAACGTCGGCTAACCAGCCGGATGGAATCTGAAACAAGGCATAGCCGATCGCAAAGACGCCGAAAATGTATCCCATCATCTGGTCGTTAATATTGAGATCATTCTGCATCGCGCCGGCGGCGGAGGAAATACAGGCGCGGTCCATGTAAGTGTTCATCGTGTGCAGGAACAGCAGACCAATCAGCCAGTAGCGTCCACGGCTCTTCTCGATTCTAGATTCTCGCATCTCGATTCTCGTTTCTCATATCTCGACGCTCATATCTGATGTCTCAACGGGTAACAAACAAGGATTCGGGTATCGGGTATCGGGTATCGAGTATGCCGACTGTAGGTTAGCATGTCAACCTTTGTGTCAGGATAGTGGAATTTAGCGCGTGTACAGCCACCGGCCGGACGGGCGGTGACTCAGAACGAACATTGACAGTCGGTCCCGCCAATAGTAGGATTCCTGATGACCCACAACCTATAGCGGTAAAAATAGAAAAGGAGCATGGCAATGACACCTGAAAACTACCGTCACTTATGTCGCTTGGCCGCAACTCTGTGTCTTTTGCTGATAATACTGGTCTCGGCAGCAGCTTCTTCTGCTGAGGCGCGCTCGTATCCTAGAGAGGTATGGCAGACAAAAACGCCTGCAGAGGTCGGCTTGGATTCGCAAAAAACCGACGCAATCGCCAGGCTTCTCGGAGGGCGCGGGTGTATAGTACGCCACGGTTTTGTAGTCCGGACGTGGGCAGACCAATCTCAAAAAGGCGGCTGGATGTCATCGAGCAAGCCGGTAATCAGCACTTTGCTCTTTTTCGCTCTTCAGGAAGGCAAGCTGGATTCCGTTGATGCCCCGATCAAGCGTTTCGGCTGGGGCCTTAACCCAAAGGACGAGACAATGACGTTTCATCATCTGGCGAATATGATGAGCGGCTACGCTCGACCCGACAAACCAGGCGCCGCCTGGGCGTACAACGACTACGCGATCAATTTATACCGGCTGACGCTGTTCGATCGCTTGTTCGGCGCCGAGCCTGACGCCGTGGCTAATGATCCGCAGAGACTCGGGGCCCTGCAGTTCGAGGATGGTTTGTCGTTCAGCAAGAAGGCCCACGTCGTCGCTTCGGTGCGCGATTTCTCTCGGCTGTGCTGGTTCTGGCTCAACAAGGGCAGATGGCAGCAGAGGCAGTTACTTTCCGAAGAGTTCTTCGATAAGTATTGCAGGCCCCACGTCCCCAGGGATCTGCCTCATACTCAGAAGGCCGGCACGGACGATTACCTCGGCATCGGCTCATACGGCGGCGGCTCGGACCACTTCACCGAGGCAGGCCCCGGCATCTACGGCTACAACTTCTGGTTCAATAGCACCGGACGAGATCATCCCGACCGGCTGACATGGCCCGACGCTCCCGCCGATGCCTTCATGACCGTCGGGGCCGGCGGCAATTCCGCAGCTATCATTCCGAGCCTGGACATGGTGATAGTCGCGGCAAAAGCCAGGTGGGGAAACCCAGAGCCCGGTGATTCTGAGTCTGTCATGAACCAGGTGATGAAACTGGCTGCCGAAGCCGCCGCAACGACATACAAGATCAGCGGCGAGTTGAAGAAATGGCACCGTGTCGCGATTGATTTCAAGGGACCTGATACCAACGAAATGTCAACCGACCCAAATCCATTCCTGGACTATCGCCTCCAGGTATCGTTTACCAGCCCCGGCGGCAAGACGTACAATGTCCCGGGGTATTATGCCGGCGACGGCAATGGGGGCGGTTCCGGAAACATCTGGCGAGTGCTTTTTTCACCCGACCAAGTGGGTAAGTGGTCGTTCCGGGCCTCTTTTCGAAAAGGGCCTGATGTTGCCGTGAGTTTCGATCCGAGCGCAGGGGAAAACGCAGCGTTCGACGGTTGTGTGGGTACTTTCGTCATTGGCCCGCGCGATGAGAATGCGCCCGGTTTTCTTAAATGGGGACGACTGGAATACATCGAAGGCCATTACCTCAAGTTTCATGACGGCCCGTACTGGCTTAAAGGCGGGACGGACAGTCCGGAAGACTTCCTTGCCTATGAAGGTTTCGACAACACACGATCGGGCAGTCAATTTCACGTGAAGACCTACGCTGACCATGTTGAACACTGGCGAGACGGCGACCCTGACTGGGGCGACGGCAAGGGTAAAGGCATCGTCGGGGCGATCAACTATCTGGCGCAGCAAAACGTCAATCTCATCTATTTCCTGCCCATGAACATCGGCGGAGACGGCAAGAATGTCTGGCCCTTCGCAGGCAATATCAATCCTGACGGGCACCCCTCGAACGACAATGTTCATTACGATATCAGCAAGCTGCGCCAGTGGGAGAGCGTCTTTAGTCACGCCCAAAGAAAGGAAATCGTGCTTCACTTCGTTTTTAATGAAGCCGAGCGCAAAAACAAGACCGAACTGGGAACCGACCTCACGACAGAGCGTAAGCTTTTCTACCGGGAGCTTGTGGCGCGCTTCGGCCATCATAACGCGATCCTGTGGAACCTTTGTGAGGAGTACAATCTGAATCTCAATTTTGGGGCTCAGAACGTCAAAGCATTCGCCCGCTATGTTCGTGACACCGATCCTTATGGTCACCCCATAACCGTCCATCACTCCAGCGATCCTGTCGTCATGTGGAAACCATTCCTGGGCGATGAGCTTTTCAGCATAACGTCGCTGCAGCTCGGCAGCAAGGACATCGAGCCGGTTGTGGAGACCTTTCGCAAACTGACCCGCCAGGCGGGCAGGCCGATACCCATCGCCATCGACGAGTTCACAGTCACCCCTCACAGCAAACCCTGGTTGCCCGTAGATGACATCGCAGCATTGCGCAAAGAGAAGCTGTGGCCCGCGTACCTGTCGGGCGGCCAGGTGGAATTCATCGTGGGCGACCTGCTGGAGACGGAGAATTTTGCCAAGTACGAAGACCTGTGGCGCTACATCTGGTTTGCTCGCAAATTCCTTCAGGAGAATGTGCCTTTCTGGGAGATGGAACCTGCCGATGATCTGCTTGAAGGTGAGTCGGTTTTCAAGGGCAAAACATCAACTCATGACGGTCAGGTCTTCGCCAGGCCGGGGCAATGTTACGCGCTGTATTTTCCTTCGGCCCGTCAGACCGGAACGCTCGACCTGACCGCCGAGGGGGGAGAGTTCACTAAGAGATGGTACAACCCGCGCACCGGTCGCTTTGCCGGACCGACCGCGCAGGTTAAAGGCGGCGGCAAGATTGCGATCGGGCCGCCCCCTGAAGATCCTGAGAAGGACTGGGCCATGCTTTTGAAGCGGACATAGAAGCGGTCCTGGAAATCTGAAATACTTTAGCGAAGTGAAGCATTTCGCTAAAGCGGTTCAGGGTTCACAGTTCCAGGTTCACAGTTGATTGAAAAAAATAGTTTCACCAGCCACCAACCGTGAACCGTGAACCTTCTAACTCGAAACCAACACTTTTGCCGCACACGGCTAAACTGTTACGGAAATCTCAGAAATGGAGCAGACCATGAGCGTACCTGGAGTCACCACTGCACAATGCAGGATATTCACTTGTCGGTGGTTGCTTGTTCTAATCGCTGCGGCGTCGCATACCGGACTTATCGAACCAAGCTTTGGGGCTGGCCCGCCCCGTGCTCTGGGGCCCGGTGAAATCCCGGCCGACACGCGGCTCGGTCCGTTGAAGGGTGAGCGAGGCGACTTTTCTTTTGTCCCGGCTCAGTCGCAACAAGAGTGGAAGCAGCGAGCCGAGTACGTCCGGAGGGTCATGCTCGTGACACTGGGACTGTGGCCCATGCCGACCAGGTCGCCGCTGAATCCCGTTATTCACGGCGCCATAGACCAGGGGGATTACACAATCGAAAAGGTCTGCTTCGAGTCGGTCCCAGGCTTCTACGTCACCGGCAATCTCTATCGTCCCAAGGGAAAGGAAGGGAGGCTACCGGCGGTGCTGAGTCCTCACGGGCATTTTCCAGCCGGGCGATTCCAGGATGAAGGACTTGAGACGGTTCGCCAGAAAATTGCCGAAGGCGCCGAGCGGTTCGAGGACGGCGGGCGCAGTTTCATGCAGTCGCGCTGCGTGCAACTGGCGCGCATGGGTTGCGTAGTGTTTCATTACGACATGATCGGCTACGGTGACAGTGTGCAGATACCTCTCGATGCGGCTCATCGGTTTTCGCAGTTGCGCATCAGGTTCAAGGAGCCGCGCGACCGTGGTTTCTACAGTGCCTCTGCCGAGCTGCACCTGCACAATCCCATGGGGCTACACACTTACAACTCCGTCCGCGCTCTGGATTTCCTGACCAGCCTGCCGGATGTTGATCCCGGGCGTATGGCCGTGACCGGAGGCAGCGGGGGAGGGACGCAAACCTTCATGTTGTGTGGCGTGGATGATAGGCCTCTTGTCTCTGTGCCCGTAGTGATTGTTTCGGCAACGCGACAGGGTGGATGCACGTGCGAGAACATAAGCGGATTCCGAATCGGCACGTACAACCTCGAAATCACGGCACTGCACGCGCCGAAGCCGCTGCTCTTGATTTCAGCCGATGACGCCACGCGGACCATGCCTGAGCGAGGATTTCCTGAGCTAAAACAACATTACGGCTTGCTCGGAGCGTCACAAAACCTTTCGCACGTTGCCCTTCTGCAGTTTCCACACAACTACAACTACGTCAGCCGGGCGGCCATGTACAATTGGCTCAACCGGCATCTCGACATCGGACTCGCAGAACCGGTTGTCGAACGCTCGTACAACCGGTTGACTCGCGCTGAACTGTCGGTCTGGAACGATCAGCACCCGCGACCCGGGGCCGGCCGCGATTTCGAAATCAAGCTTCTCGAATGGTTGACCGAAGATGCCAGAGAACAGATCGCCGCCATCGCTCCGCGTGACACTCAGTCTCTCAGTGATTACCGCCGGATCGTTGGTGGGGCATGGGACATTCTGCTGAGAAACCTGCCGGACAATCCTCAAGTGGGCTTCGAGCAGATGAATTCGGTGAACAGGGGAGAGTATCGGGAAACAGTCGGACTTCTGTCTTACCTGACTATCGAGGATCACCACGCGAAGCTGCCAATGGTTGTGCTCGCGCCGAATCAGACCAGTGAGCGAACCGTGATTTGGATAGACGAAGAAGGAAAAGCCGGTCTTTACACAAATGACGGTTCGGTAAAGTCACCCATTCGCAGTCTGCTCGATGCGGGCGTAACTGTGATCGGTGTTGACCTGCTGTACCAGGGCGAATTCCTGACCGACGAACAACCACCCGAACGGCAGCGATGGCTGGTCGACGAAGAGGGATATGGCGGGTGGACGTACTGTTACAATTTGCCCGTATTTGCCCGCCGTGTGCATGACATTCTGGCCGTGATAGCCTCGGTCAAGCGCGGCGACTCGACATCGAACGAGGTCAACGTGGTGGGTCTGGACGGCGCCGGACATCTGGTGGCTGCTGCCGTCGCACAGGCGAAAGGAGCCGTTGCTCGCGCGGCGACCGACACAGAGGGATTTCGCTTTGCCGATCTTGAAGATGTTTACGACATCAACTTCATGCCCGGTGCGGCCAAGTATGACGATCTGCCGGGCTTGTTGGCCCTGGCGGCGCCCGCGCGGCTGTGGCTTGTGGGGGAAGCTAAAGAGGCTCCGCCGATCGTCAAAGCAGCTTTCGCGGCTGCCGGCAAGGCTGAGAACCTGACGACCTTTTCAGGGGCATCTCAGGATGCTACCGGACAGGCTGTCGAGTGGCTGCTCGGCAAATGATGTCATCGGCGCCGATTCACTTCGCATCGTCACCATCACGGTCCGGCCCTGCCAGCGGCGCAGAACGCCAGGACAACGCTTGCTGCGACTGCTTTGGCAGAAGCTCGAAATTCTAATATCGAAATCCGAAACAAGCTTGTCCCGTTCGGCTTCGCTCAGGGCAGGCTCTGAGCAGCGTCGAATGGATTCAAAATCCGAATGACCGAAATTCGAAACAGAAGGTTCCCTCCTCTGTTTTGAACATTTGAGTTTCTAACATTCGATATTGTTTCGGATCCATTCGACTTCGCTCAGGACAAGTTTAGGGGTTAGGATTTCGGGCTTGGCGGTGCAGTATCCGCAACGCCCAGTCTCCATCACCCGGAGGGGTGAACCGCCGGAGACCGCCATTGACTTGGTGCCCGTTTTGAAAACGTCCATCTTGACCGTTGGCCGGGTCCCACCAGGCAATTTCGAAATTCCCATTCGCGGGCAAGCTGACAGTGACACTGCCTCCGGTGGGAAGATACAGTGCGTAAACCTCACCCGGTTTCGCAAGGCAGAATGCTGTCCCCGACTCTATCACTTCGCCGTGCGAATCCATCTCCCAGAACGGCAGCGATTCCATAAAGGCCCTGGCTCCACCCAGTTGGGTCCAAACCGGCTCCCATGCCGACATCGGACGGTCATAGGGCTGGCGGACGTGGGCTTCCCAAACTCCGCCCGCCAGGTAGGCGCTCCACCAGGCATGACGATCCTCCTCGGGTCTGCCCTCGTCGAAGTTGACGACCAGCGTTCGCCTGCCGCGCTGCCGGCATCGCCCGATCCAATCGAGAGTCGATCTATGGTGCTCGAGCGCCTTGTCGAGTCCGCTGAGCTTGCCGGCGGCGCCCGTCTGGATCGAGGTAAAATCAACCTGGCCCGCATCGATGTACTGATCGTTGGGGGTATTGACATTGTGAATTCCGCGCGGATGACCGTAGGGATCGATCTGCTCGAGCCTGCGCATAAACTCCAACGCCTGTGCAAGCTTGTAGTTCTCGTTGTGCTCTTCGCCGAAGTTGAAGAGAAGCGCCGGCAGATCCCCAAAGCGAGCGATCATCTCGCGGTAGTACCTCGCGTGATCGTAGCCTTTCCAGGCGCTGTCGTCTTCCAGCACCAGGTAAGGCACCACGCCCTTGGTCTGCATGTACTCGAACAGCTCACGCCACCGGGCCAGCTTCGCTACGTCGAAGTGCGCGTCGCTCCCCCCATTGGCCATAGCCTCGCGCGGCGTCTCGCCCAGCCAGGGCCAGACGTCTCGGTCATCGCCGCCGACATTGTGGGTCATAATGTAGAACGAGTTGATGCCCCGGGCGGCCAGATAATCGATTGCGGCTTTTCGCTTGGCCAGCGTGTTGTAGTTGTCGTAGCCGCCCAGGAAGTTCTCCGGGTCGTCGCAGCCGGCCTTGAGCCAGTACGGCCCATCGCGGAACTTCAGGTAGCGAATATTGTTCTCGGCAGTCCCCGTGTATTCAAGTCGTCCCCAGCGATAGAACGCCGGCGCATTTTCAGGTGGTTCGGTGACAGTAAACTTGCCCGAGTGCCCATCAAGTCGGGCATCGTCGCTCTGCGAAACGTATTTCCAGTGGCCGGTTTCATCGGCTGAAAAGCGAACCTTCCAGACGTCTCCATCGAGACTGCCTCGACCGTCTCCATCGTAGAATCCCGGCACACGATACTGCGTGCCGCCCGGACCAGTGAAGAGGACGTCAAGGGAAACGGCAAAGGGATTCGGTTCGCCGCGCCCCCTGGATGGGGGCCCTGCAAAAGCAATCTCAATTGGCGCCCACTTGGCGAAACGTCTGACGCGGTCAACCAGGGGATTGAGACCGTCAATGGAGGACTCGATGATGTGAGGTATGCCGTCCGAGGACGGTCCGCTGGGGACACCGAATCCGGCAAAGACGATGCCGTTCTTGTGGTTCCACAACACGCGCGAGCCACCGGCGCCGGCACCCCAGGCCCAGGCTTTGTCTGCGCCCGGGTAGTAATCGCCATCGGTGTTGACCCATGTCATAAAGCCGTAAGGCGCCTCGGGAAATTCCTGCGGGTCGAGAGCAATGATGCCGTCATCGGGTCCGTTGTAGTTGACCCTTGCCCCGTAGGTCTGTTTGGTTTCGAGCTGCTCTACGAAAAATTGGGGGATGACTTGCTTGTCCCGCCATCTACCGCGAGCCAGCACGAGCAGGCCGAGACGTCCCATGTCCTCAAGATCGAACTGGAAGCGAATCCCGTCCTGGTTCACCCTTCTCGTCCAGCCGCGCAGGTCTATTGCGTCGAAATAAGCCTTGCGGACCACGTCGTCGTAATCGTCAGTCCAATCCTTCTTACCGTAAACACGGGCAAGCGCATTGCACAAATGTCTCGGATTCTTGTCGGAATAGGTCCATATCTGCCCCGGCTCGTAGGCCGGGTGATCGCCGTATGGATAGTCGAACCCCGACGTCTGCGTTATCACGTGCGCCCAAGTGGCTTTGGCGTCTTTGCCGGTCAATTCTTTGCACCATACGTTTATCTTCTGCTGCGCCGATGGGATACGCCCCTGTCCGATGGCCGCTCCGACTGTCAGGGCATGCCAGGTCTTGCGGAGCGATGCAACCTCGGTGTTCTTGTTGAAGTCACCGTCGACGTGGACGAGGTATCCGTGGCGCCACAATGCCCAGCGGTTGCCTTTCATTCTCTCCTTTATCCGGGCGATGAAATGGGGGCGCATGCCCACCTCCTCGGGGCCCCTGCGGTCCTGGTTGGCAATCGACTGGCCCGCCGGCGGGAAATAGATGCCCCTCGCTCGGGAGTTCTGTTTTTGGACGGGACCGGCAGATACGGGAAACAGCATCAATCCCGCGACCAAACATGTAACGTATCGAATACAACGCATTTTCCTTGCCCTCTGTTTGGTAAGAGGGTGTTTCAAAAGTTGCTCTGGCTTCGCCCGGCTGCAAAGCCCCATGGCTTTGTCGGCCTCCATCGACGATAGAACCAACATCGCCTGCTTCGGCCTTCGTGCCCTGGGGCTTTTCGCTCGAGCCCTTCTCCGCTCAAGCGCCGCGGGGGCTCGGGCCGACGATCAACTTTTGAAGCACCCTCTAAGAGAATCATTCCGGGATTTCCTTTTGTCGAAGTGTAACTAGTCTGCCCTGATTCATCCAGCATTTTGTCAGAGAAGAAACCTAAAGGGGGAATCCAACGGTATTAAGGATCGTTGGCCTGGGGCCATCTCTGCTAAGGACATTGCACGACATGAACGGCAATTGAGCAGTTTTCTGTTGTCAAGAATAGGATTCAAGTTAGGATAGCGGGTATTGACAGCAGAAGAATGTTTACATGGAGCACAGTATGACGCCAAAGCACTTTTATGACTGGCAGACGGCAGGTGGCACAGACGATGTCATGCGGCTCGTTGATTGTCTCGAACGAGCTGATATCGCATGGTGTGCTATCGGGGGCGTGGCTGTCAATCATTGGGCCGTTGAACCTATGGTGACCCAAGATGTTGATTTTGTCGTGGCAACAGAATCGATAGAACTTGCGGTAAAACTACTGGAGGAAGCAGGATTCAGATCTGAACGTTTTCCATGGTCAGTCAATTTTCGTGGTCATTCCAAAGTCAGTATTCAGTTGAGTACGGAAGACTTCTACAAGGAGTTTCCAGATCGTTCAATTCCGGCAGACATTCATGGCATTCTTATGCGGGTCGCATCACTGGAAGACACTTTGCATGGAAAGACAAAAGCATGGATGGATACGGATAGAAGACAGAGTAAAAAGCTCAAAGATCTTGGCGACATTGCCCGTTTGGTGGAAAACCATCCTCATCTATGGGAATTGCTCAATCCGGATCTGAAGGAGATTATAAAGAAAGATTCGCCGTGATCTCTCAACTCTGCGGAACAGGTCATTTTGGCATAGTAACTCAAACAGCACGGATGTGGCCCACAGATTCTTTAAGAGAGCCCAATTTTCTCCTATCCCACAATTTGAGATTTGACTTATACAAATTAATTGGGATAATTGCCAGTTGGATTTACAGGTCCCGGGGAAGTACAATTTAGTAACGAGATATACTGTCTTTAGGGTGTGCATGGATTCTACCCTTTGAGTAAGTGTCAGCCGTCGGCGTTCAGCTAAAGGATAGGGAATCTGTTCAATAAAGCTGAGGGCTGAAAGCTGAAATCTACGAGCTTTTTGCTGCTACCCACGGGGACGGAGTTTGCGCGGCCGTAGGCCGCGAAAGGATGAAGGGTGAACTGTGAATGGTGAAAGGTGAAGGGCGAAAAGTAAGGCGGATTTTGAATCCAAATAATCCTGTCTAAGTACAGATTTTTTGGACGGGATGAACAAGATAGACAAGATAAAGCAAGAATAATCCTGAAGATCGCTGCAAAAGCGAGGACAATAATCAATAGTCAATAATCAATTACAAGGGCCACGGATTGATGCAGATTTTCGCGGATTAATGTAAGAGACTAAAAGCAGCTTCATGAATTGCTTCAGACAGATAAGCAGTTTGAGCAACTTTAATCAGAAATCGAAGGTATTCTAGCACCAAAGGAATAAGGACAGGTCTGACCCCGCGGAGCCCTCCCCTGACCCCGCGGAGCCCTCCCGGACATGAGCCTGACTCTTTTCCATTTCTTACTTAATGGACCTTCAAATCCGGTCGATAGTATCACGGTAGTAGCAAGATTCTTCACCCTTGATAAGGCTGTCGGCGGTAAACAGTTCTCACCTCACTGCTAAAGACAAGGGCCACGACGTAGGTGTCATTTGCACCAACATGAAAGGAAGACGACGATGGCAAAAAGGTAGCTTCTCAACATAAGTGTTCAACTTTTTGGCGTTTTTTGCGAGACAACTCGTTGGGGCGGCCAGAGAATTGCTTACAATCTCAATGAGATTTTGACACTACGCCGCTTCAAGCGTGCATGAATGTTTTAGTGAACTGTACATGGGAAATCCCGGATGATATATGCTAACGAGCGAGTGCAAGGAACCTTGGGGCATGAGGAGTCCTCGTATTTAAGTATCATATCAAGTGACATTACTATGGCGCTGGGATGAAAGGACCGATCCTTTTGATTCGACTTGACAGGCAAGATATCCACCATTTTAGGGGAAATCTGAAATGGCTGTAACGAAGCGAAGCATGTTAAACCAAATTGGAAAATTGTCAAGTACTATGCGCGAGACACTCCTGTCTGATGCGCATTCTCCCTTGAATTACGCCTTTGATGTTCTCAGGGCAAATACCGACGCCAACGACATCGATCATTCCTTCAGAGTCGTACAGCACTGCAAAGCAATAGCAGATAAAACTGGCCGGAAGCTGTCCCAATCAGACCGCCTCGTCCTCTTGTATGCGTCTTTACTTCATGATATCTCTAAATCCAGCGACCCTGCGATAATTAGAGAAATTGAAGAACTCTTATGCAAAAGCAATTTGCTCTTCTCAGATCAAAATTGCGACCATGGTGTTAGATCTGCTCACTATGTAGAGCAGAAACAGGCGGACGCGCTGAAGTTTTTTGGCCTGCGCACTGATGGAGTTAAGCTGATGTGCAATATAATCGCATTCCACTCTGCGGCTATACTCCATTCACCTTTTAGAGCAAACCAGGTCCGCCCTGGTGACATTTTTCTTTGTCTGCTTTTCTGGGTTGCTGACATTTCTGATGCAGATCCCGACAGGGGGAGAGCCCCCGGCACAGTACGGAAGGAAAACCGTCCAGCAAAAGTAGAAGCAAGAGAACAGATCAAGAAGACTATCATACGCCGAGATCACATACAATGGGTTGTACGAGAAGAGAACAAACAAGTTGAGAAGGCCAAAAACCTTGCGAACGAAGACCTAAGTAAGCATAAGTTACTTCTGCAGGCTTTCGGACTTCCCTCAGAAATACTGATTACCAAGGAAGCGAAGAATCCAAGTTGTCGTGCAACCCTATCCAATGAGGATTTGGGCAGATGTGGTCTATCACTTGATCTCAAAGACAGAAAGTGCCCCCTTCAGATTTCCACAAACACTCTTTACGAAGCCTACGAAAGCATCGTCGAAGCCTTTCAGAATAAGCTTGTTAAAGGCCAGGCACAATTCAAACACTACTTCGGCCCATTGCTTGTTGAGATTAGGAACATCGACCAAGATGAGGCCGAGAAGATTACTGTAAGAAACAACCACGAGCTTAACCTCGACAAGATCAAGGAGTATACAAAATTCTGGTTGGACGATGGGCCCGATGCAGCAAAGCGTTTCTATTTTGGTTACACCCATGGGCAGCGTATTCACAAATACATGTACCCCAAAATACCGAATGACCTGAGAAACGAGAATTTCTACACATGGACGGGTAAGAGAGAACAATTCAAGTCTGTCGAAAGAATTCTTGGTGAGGACAAGAAACATGCTCGCCGTGCATACGTTGTTATTGCCCATCCAATTATTGACAACAGCAACAAGGATGATGCATTCCACAACGAGAGTATTGTGCAGCCGGCATTAATTGCTATACACTTCCGAATAGAGGCAAATAACAAATTGTCGGCGTTCGCTTTCCTCCGTTCTCAGGAAATGAGCACGTTTTTTCTGGTAAACTACTTTGAATTGAAGAAATTGGTTGAACAGATAGCAGCGAAGCTTTCATTAAAACACGGTAGAATTATCATGACCACAAGCCTTGCGTACTTTGACAAGGATACAACATTGTTCGACATGCCTGAAATTTGCCGGCTGGATGAACTCTCTATCGGCGACTTTGGCCAGAACATTGAAAACATGGGGAAAAGAGAAGCATTGATGGGCATGCTAAGAGAAGTTGTATCTAGGACGTTTATTAAGACGGAGTACAAGTGGTGTTCTACGCTCAAGAAGAGTCTGCCAAATGGAAAATGTGCCCCCCTAAAGCAGGCGATTGGGGAGATGAAAGGAGCATTGAGGCAAATCTCGGAGCATCCTGCTCTTCCAATCCCCAGTAAGATGATTACTGAGAAAAAGAAAACTGTTCAGGGAGTGATTAAATTGCTTGAGGCCTGGAACAATGACTAAATCCGAAATTACTGTCGATGTAACCTATGAGTGCAAGTTGAATTGCTCTTTTTGCTCTACAAATGCAAATCCAATTATGGCACAGATGCCATTCGATATCGCAAACGCCTGTTTGGATTTCATGCAGTTCGCTAAGCAATCGTATAGGCAGATGATGACAGTTGTTGTATCCGGCGGGGAACCATTACTGCGCACTGACTTGGCACAGATAATAGAGATATGGAATTCCAAGGCAGATGAAATGATCCTTTGCACATCCGGCAGTGTCGAGACAGGGCAGGAATACTGGAACAATCTATCCTCCTGTGGGTTAAGATCTGTACGCCTGAGCCTGCACGGAGTTTCGCCAGACATGTGCAGAGATCTTTTTGGGCCAGAGTATTCTTTCGCAACCATACAAAGGACTATAACGGCTATAAATGAGGCCGGCCTTGTTCTCGATCTCAATTATGTCTTGAACAAGCAGAGCGCGGCACACTTGGGAGATGTTTTTAGTTTTGCTGCTGATCACAGAGTCCGTAAGGTTAGAGTACTAGGTCTTGCAAGGCAAGGCCGTGCAGCTTTGAACTGGGACAGCCTGGAGGTCTCCAGGGAGTGTGAAGAAGCCATCATTGCAAAAGCGAAGAAGCTTTCCTCGGAGCACAGGATTGCAGTTGAGCTTGCGGGGCTGTCAGGGGCGAACTGGTGTTCGCATTCTGACGCAGAGGGTAATTGCCTGGGCGGAAAAACCTTTTTTCATATTACAACCAGCGGTGATATCTATCCATGCCCAGGCGTTAAGGCTTTGGCTTGGCATAAAATGGGCTCCGTCTTACAGCCCGCTCAAGTCAAATCCATTTTTGATCATCACGACAGAGAAGCCAAATGCTTGGTACTTAGTGAAGCCAAGCAACTATGCCCTACGTAGCGATAAGGACTTACTGAGGTCCGGGGGGACATGAGGGGCCAGAGTTATAAGATAATGCTTGTCTGATGCCCCTGATTGTTTTGTAGTTGCTGTCATAGTCCGAGCATTGCGTATAGCCGATGAAGAGGCGGTTTGCCATGTAACTATGAATGGAAGCGATCGCTGCAATGTCTCTTTAATGAATTGGAATCATGAGTATATTAGCGCTTACACGATTGGCTTAAAGAAGTCGCCTAACTTCTATCTTATGGGTAACCCCAAAGGTCACCCCAAGAGGCTATACACCACATGTCATCCACCCCCATCGATTCAGGCCTACACCGCGCTCGAGAAGCCGCTGTTCCCCTTGATCTACTCTCAAGACTCCGCGACAGGGCAGTGGTCGCCCTAGTCGGATCAGGCATGTCCATCCCTCTCGGGATGCCCTCCTGGCCAGCGCTAATCCAGCAACTCAAAGCCGCAATCGTTGCTAGTACCTGGGGAAACCGTGACCAGACCGAGAGGTGGGTGGACCAGTCTTCCCACCTCGACTGGGTCGCCGAGGTTCTACGGTCCACACAACCAGATGTCTTCGCGACACGGATCCGCGAGATTTTCCGCTGGACTCCCACTCCACCTGTCTCGCTGACCCACGCATTACTCGCAGCATTGCCGTTTCAGGGATTCTGGACAACCAACTACGACACGGCCATAGAGGACTATGTGTCGGTGTTCGACCGCCACGAACCCCGCGTCGTCGACTTCAATGAAGCCGTTGCGAGCACGAGCTTCCGAACCGAGCCGTCACGACGCTTCGTGCTCAAGCTCCATGGCTGCGTCCGAAAACACACCTCCAATCTGGTCGTAACCTCCTCGGACTACTACGCGCTGATGCGCGACGAGCGATATCCGCGGCTCTTGGCTCAACTATTCGGTAGGTATACCATTCTTGCCATGGGGTTCTCTCTCCACGACAAGGATTTCCGTCGATTCTTGGAGGACCGCTATCATCTGTATAATCGTGGATGTCCTACCATGTATGCAGTCGTTGGTGAAAAGGAGACTTGTGATCTCGAAGCGAACGTGTACGCCAGTAAGTACAATGTCCAGTTGGTTCGCGTCTCCGAGGCCAATGACTTTCAGGAACTTGGGTATCTACTGATGAGCCTCTATTGCCTCGTCCATCAGGTGGACTCGTCTTCCGCCGCCAGTTCGGTGTCCTCGCTAGTTCTCCAGAGACTGCATCGCTCCGGCAAGTTCAAATCTTCGTCGGCGCCGAGTTCCGCTCCTCCACTGGAGTTGGAAGAGGCTACCCGTCTCTTGGCCACATTCGAGGACCCCGTGGACCTCAACGCCTTCAGTACGCTCTGCGCAGAGAAGGACCTCCGTTTCTCAAAGGCACATTACCGGCTTCTTGGGCAAGCAATAGGTGGGAAGCTGACCTGCGCAGCCCCCAAGCCCGAGCCCACTCCAGAAGACTACAAGCGCGTGGCCACTTGGCTCCGGTACCGGCTCGAGACCATCCCCGTTGACGAAAAGCCACGCTATCTAACGGCGCATCACAAAGACATTATTCGCGAGTACCACAACACGCTGGTTTCCGTCCTGCGATATCCACAAGGGTGGAGTGTTCTGATAGGAGACGATCCGCAACGTCTCCATCGGGTCATTAAGTACTTCCAACAGGAGGCGCAATGGCTAGATTGGGTGACGATCGCGGAGCCCGCCGTGCAGTCTACTCCGGATGATTCGGTCGTATTTCGGCCGCTTCTCCGCAGTCTCCTGTGGGTGTTTTTCTGGACTCGTCGACATCATGAACTCCGCGATTGGTTGGAGCGCTACTCGAGCGCCGACGGTGAGGGTGAATCGAGCTATCAAGCAAAGCTGCGGTACATGACCCCTGCGAACCTACCCGACGTCATCAAGTCGCTATTGGCCAAGCGCAACAGAGAGTACTGGGAGGATTCATTGCTCGGCCGGTCCTGCGCTAGGTTGGCCGCTTCGAGTCCTGCCGACGACCGGGAGCGAAACCTCAGAAGTGCGATGAGGCACCTTCAATCGGCCCTTGCGGGTGCGCAACAAGGCGGGGACCTCGTGGAGGTAGCCGTACAGTCCTGGTATTTGGCTTGCGTCTGTTCGGACCTGGACGAAACCGGTTCCGCGGAAATGCACCTCGCCGAAGTGCGTCGACTGGACGAGGCACTGATGGATCGAAAGCCAGGAATCGCTTGGCTCCGAGTCGCCGAATACCGCGTCGAACGCAACGCACTCGGCGTGGAGTCATCATCCGCTTCGAGACGACGAGCAGTGGAGGCAATGCGGGCCCTCGGCATGTCGGATCCAGAGGACTACGTCGACAACGACTACTACTTCTAGGCGCGGGCCAGCACCTAACAAGCGCATCGACCGGAGTTTTGCCGCTCCCTTCCTGGGTTGAAAGTCATTCAACCTATGACTATTCTTTTCGCGCTTGATGCTGGTTTGGCATGCCCGGCAAAACCCGGTCACCGGGACATGAGGGGCCAGCCCTTAGCTTGTCTGATGCCCCTGATTGTTTTTTAATTGCTGTCATAGTCCGATCATTGCGTATAGCCGATGAAGAGGCGGTTTGCCATGTAACTATGAATGGAAACGATCGCTGCAATGTCTTTTTAATGAATTGGAATCATGAGTGTTTTAGCACGTAGTCACGATTGGCTTAAAGAAGTCGCTTAACTTCTATTTTAAGGACCCCCAGGGTTGCCCAGCATCCGGGGAAGCGCCCGATTGACACAACCTGTTTCCGCGAGTTAAGGTCCTAATCGAGAATAGCATGAATAGTAAATCAAAATATACAGTAGAACTCAACGACTATGAATGTGAATTGATCGTTAACCATTGCATAGTTTTTGACAAGCTAAAAGCAACCTTAACAAGGCATTCGCAAAGAGAAGGAATCCATAAAGTCAAAATGACCTTCCAGGAAATCCACGACATTGCCGGTTGGCTTGCAGCGGAAGCGAATCACGCGACGTCCGCTGAACTCGAAGAAGATCTTAGCAACCTATATGAAACATTCGATGCCCTTGAATATGGTATGCGAAGAAACGAACAAACTTAAAAGGAGCCCTAAAAGTGCCGTAATTCGTAACATTTTTCCTAACATGTCACTCAGACCGGATAAAGCTACCGCTTTTTCCGTCCGGTGAGTTTCGCGTTATGCGATACAAAAACAAACAAACCCTATCAAGATGACTGGGGATTATGACAAAAAAGGCAAAAAAGAGAAGACAGAAATCAAATAAAGTAACATCACGTCATAATACAAGACTCAACTGCATGGATTGTGGAGTGCTTATTGACTCAGTACTATCCGAACATATCGAAATGGCAAAAAGAGATCTTGGTATGCCCAATATGTTGGTGTTTTGTAATAATTGCCAATTCAAATTTAAGAATCGTTTGCGTAGAATCTGGAATGGATTTAAATATCTGTTTGAGTAGAAGCACAGATTAAATTGGGGGGACATGAGGGGAGGACATGAGGGGCCGAGGACATGAGGGGCTAGCCCTCCAGTTATAAGATAATGCTTGTCTGATGCCCCTGATTGTTTTGTAGTTGCTGTCATAGCCCAAGCATTGCGTATAGCCGATGAAGAGGCGGTTTGCCATGTAACTATGAATGGAAACGATCGCTGCAATGTCCTTTTAATGAATTGGAATCATGAGTATTTTAGCACTTAGTCACGATTGGCTTAAAGAAGTCGCTTAACTCTATCTTAAGCGTTGACCCCCCTATGTACCCCTAGTATATATACAGGAGGCTCACTATCCCTTTTGTCAGTGAAAGCTGTTCTTTGTCCATGATTACCCTTTATCTAAATTATAACTGAACTTTTGCAAAATTCTTATTATAAATAGGAGCACTAACATGAACCGACAGACGATCGACGTTCTGCGGCGGAAACCGACGAAGTCATATTGGATGCTGCTGTGTCTGGCTGCCGTGTCCTGTTTGACTGCCCTGAATCTGCCGGCGGCCGATCGTGCATGGGCAAATGATCAGCAGACAAGCCTCAAAGCCGGTGTTGCCTCAGATGTTATCACGCCGGAGCAGTCGATGTGGATGGCCGGCTATGCGGCAAGAACCAAGCCATCGGACGGAAAGGTCCATGACCTGCACGCCAAGGCGCTGGCCCTGGAAGATAACCGGGGGGCCAGACTGGTAATAGTCACGGTCGATTTGATTAGCATTCCCCGCCCGTTACGCGACTGGCTCGAAAAGGAAGTTAATCGACGCTACAAGCTCCCGCCCCAGGGCCTGCTGTTGAGCGCCTCCCACACGCATTACGGTCCGGAGCTGAGAGCACAGAGGGTCTCTTTCTGGTGGGGCCTGAGCTCGGAGGAAATTCGGCAGGCTAACAAATACCTGGAACATCTGCAAGAACAACTGCTGGAACTGGTTGGCCGGGCGATAGATAACCTGGCCCCGGCAAAGCTCGGATATACTCATGCTCGTGCAGGCTTCGCCATGAACAGGCGTTTGAAAACCGAAGGAGGCTTTCGTAACAGCCCCAATCCTGACGGCCCTGTCGATCATGATGTCCCCGTCTTGCGGGTCGACGGTCCGGAAGGCAAGTTGCAGGCTGTTGTGTTCGGTTACGCATGTCACAATACCACACTCAACTTTTACAGGTTCTGCGGCGACTATGCCGGCTTTGCCCAGTTATACCTTGAGCAAGAACACCCCGGAACAACAGCGATGTTCATAGCCGGTTGCGGCGCTGACCAGAATCCGTACCCGCGACGAGGATCGCGCAGCCTTGAGTATTGCATGGAGCACGGCCGCGCCCTAGCCAATGGAGTTGAGAGCGCGCTGGCCGTGAGAGCAACGCCCGTCCGCGCACCGATTCGATCGGTCCTAGAAACGGTCACCCTGGAGTTCGCCGAGCCACCGACACGCGAGCAGCTCGCAGAGCAAGCCAAGTCCGTTGATAAGTATGACCGCAGACATGCCGAACAACTTCTGAAGGAGCTAGAGCAAACGGGAAAAATATGCACAACTTATCCATATCTGGTTCAAGTCGTCCAGTTCGGCGACGATTTGACCATGGTGGCGCTGGCCGGCGAAGTGGTGGTTGACTACTCGCTGCGTCTGAAGGCCGAACTTGCGGGCCCGCCGGTATGGGTGGCCGGTTACTGTAATGATGTCCTCGGTTACATACCGTCGCTTCGTGTCTTGCGGGAAGGCGGCTACGAAGGCGGAGGCGCAATGCGAAACACTACTCTGCCGGGACCGTTCGCGCCTTCTGTCGAGAAGCTAATCGTCGATAAGGTGCACGAATTGGTCGACAGAGTTCGACCTTAGCAGCGGCTGAAACCCAGCGCAAATGGTATTTACCCGGATTCGGCACGGCCGAAACAACAGAGACAATTATCATCGAGATAAAACAAGAGCAGCGCCCAGTACAGTACTGCCGGCCCCGCAGGAATCGTGCCACAGGACTGGAGGAAATTATATCATGTTTAAAAAGAACACCAATTGAAAGGGTTTGAAAAATGGGTAAGAATGATTTAACAAGACGACAATTCATGGTAGCAGCCTCAGCAGGCCCTCTTTCCGCGGTCGCTTCAAGTATTCCCGCCTACGGAAATGTGAGCAAGAGAGCCGGTAAGCTCGCGGTCCTCGGTGGCAAGCCTCTCAGGACTAACACTTTTCAGAGCTGGCCGATATGGGACAAAAATGCAGATGAAGAACGGGTCCTGTCCGTGCTGCGCAGCGGAGTATGGTCGAGAGCCAAGGTCGTTGCGGAATTTGAGGCCAAATATGCCGAGTTGATGGGTGCGAAACGCTGCCTTGCCACCACACACGGCACGACTGCCCTGCTGACCTCCCTGGCCGTACTCGACATCGGGGTGGGAGATGAGGTTCTTGTCGGCCCCTACACATTCGTCGCATCGATAGCTGTGATCATGCTCTCCGGTGCATTGCCGATCATGGTCGATACGGACCCAGAGACGTTTCAGGTAAACCCGGACAAGATGGAGGAGAAAATCACAGAGAACACAAAGGCCATCCTGCCCGTCCACATCTATGGGCTGCCGGCGAACATGGACAAAATCAACGCCATTGCCAGGAAGCACAATCTGATGGTTGTGGAAGATGCGTGCCAGGCATGGCTGGCGGAGTGGAGAGGTAAGAAGTGCGGCACGCTGGGAGACCTGGGCTGCTTCAGCTTTCAAAACTCCAAGCATCTGACCTGCGGCGAAGGCGGCGCAGTCATCGGAAATGACGACGAAGTAATGAACAGATGTCACTCATACCACAACTTTGGAAGGCCTTACGGGGAGAAAGCGTTGACACTTGGCGGATATGTCCGCCTGGGCACCAAATGCAGAATGACCGAATTTCAGGCGGCCATGCTGCTGGCCCAGATGAAGCGTCTCGAAGAACAGACGAAAACACGTGGCCGCAACGCCGAGTATTTGACATCGAAAATCAAGGACATCCCCGGTATTGTTCCCCACAGACTGTATGAAGGAGTAACCAGAGCGGCGTATCATCTTTATCCGTTCAGATATAAAGCGGAGTACTTCAACGGTCTGCCGCGCGCAAAATTCCTGGCCGCACTGAGAGCCGAGGGGATACCTTGTGGAGACGGTTATGGCCCATTGAACAGAGACCCCTTCTTTGAACAGACCCTGAACTCCAGGAACTTTCGCCAGATGTATTCAAAGGAGAGACTGAACAGGTGCCGGGAACAGAATCACTGCCCCGACAACGACCGACTCTGCACAGAAGCGGCCGGATTCAGCCAGAGGCTTCTTCTCGGGACCAAGAAAGATATGGATGACATAGCTGATGCCATCTTCAAAATATACGAGAACCGAGACAAGCTTGTATAAGCACAAAAGGACCGCCCGCCATAACAAGAAAGGGCCGGCATTCAAACTCGTTCGCGGCAGATCGACTCTCACTGCTCCGGTTTGCCGGGCGGGAGCGGCACGTCGGTTCGGAACAGGGACGCCGGAAAGCCTTCCCGGTTGATCAGGTTGGGGATGTCCACTTCATTGAAGGCGAAGCGGACTGCGACCGGTTTGGGTACTCGCTCGCTGGAAACCAGGACGGTGTCACCGTCGATGGTGGCGGTAGCCGGTTGGAAGTTCTTGTCGCGCCCGGCAATCTTGAAATGGGAAGGCGCTCGGCCATCGCTGGTGGTAAGGCCCGTGCCGGTGTGAGTGAAGCGGATACGAATCTTGTTGCCCTCGATTGTCATTGATCGGTAAATCGGACCGGAGTACGGCACGTCACGGCCGTAAACGGTAGCCAAGGCCCAAAGGGCCATGCGGCGACCGACTTCCTGCTTGTTGGTGAAGTGGAGAACCTTGAGGTCCCCGATGTCCGTAGTCGGGGCCACGCCGGTGGCCGGAACCGTATCGAGTAACAGCAGTTGGGCCTCCCGCTGAAGGGCGTAGGCGTCCGGGCTTGACTTTGCCCAACTGTCGCAGGGAAACGGAGCTGGCTGCACCATCCCAAATGGAAATGGGCCCTGGCCCCATCGCGACCGCCAGTCGCTGATCATTGTTCTCAGCAACGGTTGAGTATATTGGGCCCAGAAGAGATTTCCCAAACCTTGGTATGAGATCACGCCGCGGATGCCGTAAGGGATCAGGGGCGCGACCATCCCATTGTAAAGGCAGGCAGGCCGATGCACGGATTCACGGGGGGCCTTCGGGGGCTTCGGTTTGCTCGGCTGTTTTAACCCTTCGGCTTTGGCTTTGGCGACCGCTTGCTTCCAGCGATCAAGCTCTTTGTCGTATTCTACTTGGGCCTTGTCGGGATCGAATTGGGCGAAGCTCGCCGCCCACCAATCGAGGATCGGCTTCAACTCCGGCTGCGCTTCGAGTGCCTCGATACTGGTCCATGCCTCGATCCGCGATCCGCCCCAGAAACTCTGGAGCATTCCGATGGGCATGTCCAAATCGTGGCGTAGTTTCCGGCTGAAGAAATAACCCACCCCCGAGACCGCGCCCACGGTACCAGGGCTGCACGCGAACCAGTCGCCGGCGCAATCGATCTGCGGTGTGTCGGCTGCTTTGCGCTTGGCCGTGAAAAACCTTATCGTGGGATAATCGGCCGCCGCCACCTCCTCCTTCGCATTATCACAGCGACTGACCGGCCAGAAGATGTTCGACGGACCGGTGCAGAACCACACCTCTCCGACCAAAACGTCTTTCACGATGCGCTGCGAACCGGAGGATCCTTGAATACGCATCTCAGTCGGTTCGGCGCAGGGGTCGAGTTTGCCGAGCGTGACTTGCCAGCGCCGGTCGCTGCCAGCTGCCGCCGAAGCTGACTTCCCGGCGATCGTGACCGACACGGTTTCACCCGGATCGGCCCAACCCCAGATCGCCACCGGCCGGCCGTGCTGCAGAACCATGTGGTCGCCCACGATGGCTGGCAGGGTAACCTCGGCTGTGACCACGGACAGATTGCACGCCACGAGCAGACAGAGCGCCGCGGCCTTAATGGAGTGAATCAAACGCATTTGTGTTACCTCCAGAGTGGCCGGAAACGGACGGCCCATTTTCTCTCGTCAACAGTTACACAATAGGAAGCGGCACCCGAATCGCTACCGCTGCCACCGAACGTAGGTGACATGGGACAAATACCGGGCCCCTCGCCGATACACGGCCTCGACGATGTTTCCCGAGCATGCTTACGCTCTTCTCTTCTGCCAGGCATCAGGTCAAAGTAGTTGTCATCAAAGAACAGAGCGTACGAACTATCCTATACCAAATTAGCCATTTCACTACAATAAGAACCCATGGGAAACTGCTTTTCAAGACTCCGCTCATTGCACATCTCTCCAAGACAGAGCCTTTCGCGCGATTGCCGAGAAGAAGAGGCAAGAACAGGCAGAGAAAATCAACAAGCCCCCTTACGAGCAGTCACATAACATGAGAACAAACTCTCACACACTTTTTTGCTCTTGTCGCTAAATTTTCTCTTGACTTCAGGGTGGGTTGTATGCGATAAAATAGGGAGAGAGGCTTGTTATAGCCGGGGGGGCATGTGTGCTTTTTAGGCTTCTGAAGGAAGGAGGCGGCCGAAAGTCATAAGAAATTCTCCTGGGTAAGCAGCGAATTTAGTGAAAAGTCAAGCTCTTGTTCGTTTCTGTCGAGATATAAGTGGCTTTAGTGGGTCGCCAGAGCATAACCGCTACAATTTCTTTTGAAGGAGGATTGGCAATGTCTAAGAAACTGATATGCTTAGTGCCTTTTGTCTTCGTCCTGGGTCTGGTTACAGGCACAGCTTATGGGCAGTTTTTCATGCAGGACACGGGTCCGGACGGAATCGTGTCGATGGAGGCCGAGAACTTCAATTCCAAAATGACGGCGCCGGATGGCCACGAATGGCAATTCATCACGATGCCGACCGGTTTCAGCGGCACCGGGGCCATGGCGGCTTTGCCCAACAGCAGTAGCGGCGCCGGCGCCGACTACGTGCATAATGGTTGCCGTCTGGACTTCGAGATCAACTTCACCCAAACCGGCACACACTATCTCTGGGTACGTGGCAGTGCCGACTCCGGCAACGATGACACCTGCCATGCCGGCCTGGATGGCGAGGCGGCTCCGCTGGCAAACCAAATGTCAGTCCCCGGATCCTGGGGGTGGCGCAACAGCAGGTATCAGATGCCGGAGCGGACGCAGATCGATATTACTACGCCCGGCCTGCACGTCCTGAATATCTGGTACCGTGAGGATGGGGTGCGCGTGGACAAGCTAGTGCTGACCACAAATCCCGATTACGCCCCTACGGACCTGGGTCCGCCGGAGAGTTCTCGGCAACAACCGGTAAAGGCCCGTGGACCCTACCCGTTTGATGGGGCAACAGCCGTGCCACGAAACATCGTCCTTACCTGGACCCCGGGAGAGCTTGCCAGCCGGCACGATGTGTACTTCGGTACGAGTTTCGACGATGTTAACAGTGCCGCCAACCTGGAGCCAATGGGGCCGGGGAACGTCTATAGGGCTCGTCAGAACGCCGACAGCTATGCTGTTCCCGAAACGTTGGCTTTTGGACAGACTTATTATTGGCGTATTGATGAGGTCGGTGCTGCTCCCGACTATACTCTGTTCAAAGGCAATATCTGGAGCTTCACGGTGGAGCCGATCGCTTATCCTATTGAGAATATTACAGCCACGGCGTCCAGTGCGAACAAGGCCGATGAGGGGCCTGAAAATACTGTCAACGGTTCCGGATTGGATGACGATGACCTGCACTGTTCAGAAAATGCGTCTATGTGGCTCAGTAATATCGCAGATCCTAACGTGGCTTGGATCCAGTATGAGTTCGAAAGACCCTACAAATTGCATCAGATGTTGGTATGGAACTATAATAATTCTGTTGAGATTATTGTAGGTTTCAGCGTCAGGGAAGCTACTATTGAGTATTCGGTCGATGGCACCAACTGGACCGTATTAGGCACTACTCACGAGTTTGCCAGGGGTCATGGTTCGGCTGGTTATGCCCCCAATACCACCGTTGATCTTGGCGGTGTGGCGGCAAGATATGTCAAGATTACTGCAAAGAGCAACTGGGGAGGTATCGTGAACCAATGCGGTCTTAGCGAGATTCGCTTCCTGTACGTACCTGTCTTGGCAGGAGAGCCCAGTCCTGATTCCGGGGCGACAGACATAGACGTGGATGCGATTCTCAGCTTCCGAGCGGGAAGAGAGTCTGCTAAGCATGATGTGTACCTTGGCACCGACGAACAGTCTGTTATCGACGGCAATGTTCCTGTTGCCACTATGACCGAGACCAGCTATGTTCCCTCCCTTGATTTAGCCGGCACGTACTACTGGCGGATTGATGAAGTGAATGATGCTGAGATTCCAACAACCTGGCGAGGTAACATCTGGAACTTCTCGACACAGGAATACCTTGTTGTGGACGATTTCGAGTCCTACAATGACATCCCTGCCGGAGAAGAGGGCAGCAACTTAGTATACGGGACATGGGCGGACGGGTATGAGAATCCGGCAAACGGATCGACCGTAGGTTATAATGAACCGTTCCAGCCCACTATGGAGACTTCTATTTTTTATGACGGCCAACGTTCGGTGCCGTTCTTCTATGACAACACCGTGGTCGCCTATTCCGAGGTCACTACGAACGTCGCCGATTTAGGCATCGGGCAGGATTGGGCCAGCCACGGTGTTAAGGCTATGACGCTGCGCTTCTACGGCGACCCAAACAATGCTTTACAGCAGATGTATGTGAAGATTAATGGCTCCGCGGTAACATACGATGGTGATGTTGAGAACATGAGGCTCAAGGGGTGGCAGATGTGGTATATTGATCTGGCCTCGACCGGCGTGAATCTCAGTAATGTCACTGAATTGGCCGTTGGCCTTGAGCGCATTGGAACGGTTGGCGGCCGGGGAATGGTGTTGCTCGATGGCATGAGGCTGTATTCCTACGATCGTCAGTTGATCACGCCGGTTGACCTCGGCGCAGTTGGGTTGCAGGCACACTATGAGTTTGAAGGTAATACCAACGACAGTTCCGGCAACGCACGCAACGGCACTGCCATGGGCAGTCCTGTCTTTGTAGCCGGCAAGGCCGGGCAGGCAATTAGCTTCAATGGGATCAACGACTACGTCAACATTGACGGCTACAAGGGTATTTCCGGTGCGCAGGCCTTTACCGTGGCCGCCTGGATCAAGACAGGAGCGGACGGTGAGATTATAACGTGGGGCACCAACGCCGGCACTCAGAGATTAAGCTTTCGTGTTGATACTGTTATTCGCGTTGAGCACGGTTCCGGCAATGTCAGAGGCACGCACGGCCCTGATCTTCGTGACAACCAGTGGCACCATGTGGCAGCAGTGGCGGCAGAGAACAGCCCGATTGAAGATGTCTTACTTTATGTGGACGGTATAGATGTCACACCCTTTGTACAGGACCCGGATGTCTTCAATCTCGGCAGTGATACAGATGTCAGTATAGGCCGGCGTGCCACTCACGATGACAGGTACTTCAACGGGCAAATCGACGATGTACACATCTACGACTACGCCTTGTCGCCAGCCGAGGTTGCGTCGCTTGCGGGCAGGACAAAGCCGTTTGACAAGCCGTTTTAACATAACGTTCAGATGATTACCGCGTTTCCCCCTTGCGCGGGAAAGTCAGTGGGATGAGTATGAATTCGGGGTCTGTACTGATTGACTCGGTATAGGCCCCGGTTGTTTTGCTCTGAGGGCTACTTTGGGCGATTCAGATCGCGATCTCCGGAAATATGGCCTGTGATACCGTGCCAGTAGAGATCGTCGATTCCACGAGCGCAAAACGCCTCTGAGGGCTGCTTTGAGAGATTGTGTGGGAAGCTTGCAGGTCAAAACAACAATATCCTGGCACCTGAGTCATCCGGTGACTCTCCTTGACGTAGAGGTGGCTGATATGGTATAAGTTAGTTTAGTGTAGGGAACTTCTATCCAGGCTTTTCCTTTGACGGGCTTCGCAGGGGCTTCGCAGGGTCAGACATCAAAATAGCAATTAGTGCGCAATGTCACAGTATATGGCCCCAAAATCAGTGGCAACGTCACTGATATCTGTATCCATCCTATCCATCTGCGGCAAAAGAAAACACCCAAATTCGAGCAA
>JADHXR010000095.1 GCA_016782865.1 Phycisphaerae bacterium | reverse complement strand
CAGGCGGGTGATTTCCGGCGGAACCTGCTGTACAACAAGAACAGAATCTTTGCCTTTGTTATGGCGCTCGGCGAGGTCACGGATCAATGGTACGCCACCGCAGCCGGTGCAATCAATTATGGCTTTCCCACCATCGCCGATTCCGACATTCCCCAGATTCTTCCGACCGGCGTGTGCACCTACGAGCATGTAGTTTCCAACATCCCGCACGACCAGATCGTTGAGAAGTCTATCGAGGTTCGCGGCTTGAAGGTCAAAATCACCGAGATTGACATTCCGGTATCTGTAAGCCCTGCGTTCGAGGGCGAGCGTATTCGCAAGGAAGAGATGCACTGCGAGTTCGGCGGCCAGCGAACGCCTGCGTTCGAATGGACCCGCACGCGAGAGATCGACGAAATTGAAGACGGCAAGGTTATAGTCGAGGGGCCGGACGTCGATACGCTCGAAGCGGGAGGAAAGCTGCCGTTGGGCATATTGGTCGAAGTGGCCGGGCGAAAGATGCAGCCTGACTTCGAGCCCGTTCTCGAACGACAGGTGCACACATTCCTGAACGAAGCCCAGGGCCTGTGGCACATGGGCCAGCGTGATATCAATTGGGTGCGTATAAGCAAAGGTGCCGCCAAGGCGGGCTTTACACTCGAACATATCGGCAAGCTCCTGCATGCAAAATACCATGACGAATATTCGAGCATTTTGGATAAGGTGCAAGTGACGATATGCACCGAGGAAGAGATGGTTCTGAAACTTCGCGAGCAGGCCCGGGCGGTATATGCCGAACGTGATGCGAGACTTGAGGGCATGACGGACGAGGAGATTGAGACGTTTTACTCGTGCACGCTGTGCCAGAGCTTTGCTCCCAACCACATTTGCGTGGTTTCACCGGAAAGGCCCGGTTTGTGCGGCGCCTATAGCTGGCTTGACTGCCGGGCGGCCTACGAAATAACTCCTTCGGGGCCGAATCAGCCCATCTCCAAGGGCACTTCGGTCGAACCGACCATCGGTCAGTGGGACAAGGTCAACGCGTTTGTGCTGAAATCCAGCGGGGGTAATGTCGAGCGAATGAGTCAGTACAGCATGATCTGTGATCCGATGACCTCGTGCGGCTGCTTCGAGTGCATAGCCGCGGTTCTGCCCTCGACCGGCGGGATCATGATCGTCAACAGAGAATATCCTGAAATGACGCCGTGCGGGATGAAGTTCTCGACCCTCGCAGGCACCGTGGGCGGTGGACAGCAGACTCCCGGATTCATTGGGCACTCGAAGCACTATATCTGTTCGAGGAAGTTCATAGCCGCCGAAGGCGGGATCGAGCGCATCGTGTGGATGCCGACTATGCTCAAGGAAGATATCAAGGACACATTCGTCAAGAGGGCCGAGGAAACCGGGCTCGGCGGCGAAGACTTCATGGCTAAGATTGCCGACGAAACCACGGCCACTACAGAAGAAGAGGTTCTGGAATTCATCACCAAGAGTCAACATCCGGCAATGGCCCTCGAGCCGATGTTTTAGAGACCGTCAAGTGTGTCTTGCAGGCTTCTGAGGCGAGACACGAAATACGAGAGACGACATTACGGATGACGTGAGGAAATTATGGCATTGACAGGATTAGACATCTTTAAGCTCCTACCAAAAACCAACTGCAAAAAGTGTGGAATGCCTACTTGTTTGGCCTTTGCCATGGCGCTCGCGCAGAAACGCGCCAAACTGGATGACTGCCCCGACGTGTCGCAGGAAGCCAAGGACAAACTCGCTGCCGCAGCAGCGCCTCCGATGCAAAAGGTCGTATTCGGCACAGGCGATGCCCAGGTCCAGATCGGGCAGGAGACAGTGTTGTTTCGTCACGAAGAAAAATTCCACAGCCCCACCGTTCTGGGAGCGAGTGTCTCGGACAAACTCGCCGGCGACGAGCTGCTCGATCGTATCAAGGCCGTAAACGCACTGCAGTTCGAGCGGGTCGGAATGAAGATAGGAGCCAGGGCCGTCGCACTTGTCAACGACAGCGGTTCAGCCGAGACTTTCGCAAAGGCGGCGGCGACCGTCAAGGGCAACAGCGAGCTTGCGATGATCCTGGTCACACAATCGACCGAGGCGATGGCGGCCGCGGCCGCCCAGGTGAAAGACGGCATGCCGCTGCTGGCGAATGCCACGCTGGAAACAGCCGATGAGATGGCCAAGATCGCCAAGGCCAATGGCTGCCCGCTGGTGGCAAGCGCCGAATCGATCGAAGACCTTGCCGATCTATCTGAGAAGATTAAAGCCGCCGGTGTCGAGAACATCGTATTGGAACTCAAATCTTCCGGTTTGAACGAGAAACTGTTTGATCACTCAAGAGTACGAGCCTTGGGACTCAGGAAGGTCTTTAGACCTCTGGGTTATCCGATCATCTCCTTCGTGACCGAGGGCGACGCGGACGCTCAGGCCGCGTCGGCAATAAGCCTGATCTGCAAGTATTCCGGCGTAGTGATAGTCGATATGGTCGAGCCGTACGCCTTCCTGGCGATGCTCACGGCGGTGATGAATGTCTTCACCGATCCGCAGAAGCCGGTTCAGGTCGAGCCGAAGGTGTATTCTATCGGCGAGCCCGACGAGAATTCGCCGGTGATGTTTACAACAAATTTCTCGCTGACTTATTACACCGTGGAGTCGGACGTCGAGGCCAGCAGGATTCCGAGCTATATCATAGTGGTTGATACCGAGGGAACGAGCGTCTTGACTGCATATTCCGGAGACAAGCTCAACGAAAAGACGGTGGCAGACGCCATGGCAAAATTCGGCATCGAGAATATGGTCAAACACCGCAAACTCATTATCCCCGGTTATGTGGCGGTGATGAGCGGCAAGCTCGAAGAGGCCACGAACTGGGAGGTCATGGTCGGACCGAGAGAGTGTTCGATGCTGCCCAAGTATTTGCAGGAAGTCTGGAACTAAGTCGTCGTGCGTGATGCGTATTGCGTATCGCGCAGAAAAACTTGCGCGATGCGCAACACGAGAATGCAAGAGAGTGAAAAAAAAGGATGTACGATTCGCTTCGAACCGAGCGGCCTGAAGATAAAGGTTCCGGCCGGGACAGTTATCCTCGAAGCCGCTCATAAGGCGGGCGCGTACCTGACCAGCATCTGTGGCGGGGACGGATATTGCGGCAAGTGCACGGTAGTAATCGACGCCGGCCAATTTCAGAGCAGACCAACCACTTTGCTGACCGCCGACGAGATGCGCGAGAATGTAGTTCTGGCGTGTCAGACCAAGGTGCTTTCGGACATGATCATTACCGTGCCGAAATCCCACACCCTGGAAACCAGTCAGATTCTGATGGACAGCGACGCCCACCGGTTCAGCGAACTCGCCGGCGAGGTGCAGGCGGGGGTCTTCACATTCGATCCGCTGGTCCGAAAGCTTTACGTCGAAATGTCGCAGCCGACGGTACGCGATCATACGGCCGACCACGAGCGTCTGTACCTAGGCATACGGCAGCAGATCGACGCGCCTATCATGCAGACGGGCTACCGCGTTCTCCAAAGACTTCCCCGGCTACTCCAGGATTCAGACTACAAGGCCACCGTAACCATTGGCCGTCGAGGCCAGACTACCGAGGTCATCGACGTCGAGGCGGGCGACCACAGCAAGCGAAACTTCGCCGTGGCCGTCGATCTGGGGACGACTACCGTCGTAGCCCACCTGATGGACCTGGCGGAAGCTACCACACTGGATACCGAGGCTACGTACAATAGCCAGATAAACTTCGGGGAAGACTACATTCGCCGGATCATATACGCCGAGCAGAACGATGCTTTCGACGAGATGCAAAATCGCATCGTGGGTGACCTGAACAATCTGATCGTTACGCTGGCAACCAGACAAAGAATCGATTTGCGTGACATTACAACGGTGATCTGTGCAGGCAACACGGCGATGGTGCATTTCCTTCTGAACCTGGACTCGACGCGAATCCGCCGGGAGCCTTATGTCGCTTCTGCCAGCTTCGTGCCGCCCATCCGGGCCGCAGAGGTGGGTATTCAGATCAGCAAGCGGGGATTGCTGTACTGCCTGCCGAGCGTAGCGGCCTATGTGGGAAGCGACATAGTCGCCGGCGTTCTGAAGACTCGAATCTTCACTAAGGAAGGCATTTCGCTGCTGGCCGACATAGGAACCAACGGCGAGGTCGTCCTCGGCAACAAAGACTGGCTGGTCTGCGCATCGAGTTCCGCAGGCCCCGCATTCGAAGGCAGCGGCGTCAAACACGGTATGAGGGCCGGAAGCGGCGCCATCGAAAAGCTATGCTTTGGGCGCGACGGTTTCATCGAGTACAAGACAATCGGAGACGCCCCGCCGGTGGGGATCTGCGGATCGGGTCTGTTGGATACGCTCGCGGCATTGTTGACCGAGGGCATAATAGACCGGACCGGCCGATTCAGAGCCGACGGCCATCCCGGATTGACCGAAGGAGACGAGGGAAAGCAGTTCCGGCTGGTCGAGGCAAGCAACAACCACCACGAAATCACGATCACACAGGCGGACATTGACAACCTGATTCGCTCCAAAGCAGGCGTATTTGCCTCTATCAAGGTGCTGATGGAGTCGACGCAGACGAAGGCCCAAGACCTGGATACGGTCTATCTGGCGGGAGGATTCGGCAATTTTCTCAACGTCGGGCGGGCCGTCACCATAGGAATGCTTCCCGATGTTCCGCCGGAGAAGATTCAGTTTGTCGGCAACACCTCCATCGCCGGGGCGAAAACGGTTCTATTGAGCCGCAAGGCCCTGGAAGCGGCCGAGGAAATCGCCAGCAGCATGACGTATTTCGACTTGATGAGCCATCCGGGGTACATGGACGAATTTACGAGAGCAAATTTCCTGCCGCACACGGACTTGTCGCTGTTTCCATCGGTGACGCTCGGCAAGGCGTGAGGGCGTGATATGGCTGTTTTTTAAGATTTGTTTGGATTTTGAGACATGGCAACAACCATAGCAGTGAGCGGAAAAGGCGGTTCGGGCAAGACTACTTTTTCCGCCATGATGATGAGGTCCCTTCTTGAGCAGGTCCCTGGAAAGGCCGTACTGGGTGTGGACGCTGATTCAAACTCCTGCCTGGGTATTACGTTAGGCGCCCCTCAGGCGGGCACCGTCGCCGACGTTCGCGACCAGGCCCGCGCTCTGGCGCCGACCAATGCGGGAATGGACAGAGTGCGGACGGTCGAATACGGCATCCAGCAGTCAGTTACCGAATGTGAGGGTTTCGATCTTCTGACTATGGGCCGTCCTGAAGGCCCGGCTTGTTACTGCGCAGTGAACAACATGCTGCGAAAGTTCCTGGACGAGCTTGGCTCACAGTATCAGTTCGTGGTCATAGATAACGAGGCGGGAATGGAACATTTGTCTCGCCGGACGACTAACAATGTTGACATGCTCTGCATCGTAGCCGAGCCGACTGCGGTCGGCGAAGTCACGGCCCAAAGGATCTATCAGCTAGTCAAGAAGCTGCCGATCGTCGTCAAGAAGATCGGGCTCGTCTGGAACAGAGCCGATAACGGCAAGAAGCCGGACGGGATAGACATACTTGGACATATACCTTATGATGAGGCCGTCTCTGACGCCTCGATGCAGGGCAGGACTGTCTTCGACCTCGACGCCAAAAGCCCCGCGTTGGTGGCGGCAGGCAAGATAGTCGAGAATATTCTTGAGTTGAGTTCGTCGTAAACTTTGAACCGTTTTTGGAGAATCTAAGATGCCAGTTCCTCAAGTTGTAGAAAGTTTTGCCGGCTCCGTCAATCGCGTTACGCTCGGAGCGACCAAGGACGACGGGGGTACTCGAAACTCGACCGTAACCGTCGGCGGCGCGAAGAATGTTGTTTACGGCGGCAGCGCCGAAGATGCCGGCGAAACGCCGGTGGTCGCTATGGATGTGCTCGACAGCAAACCGACAGATTGGCCCGATGCTCTGATCGAACCTTACAAAGACGTAATCGACAGCCCCGCAGATTGGGCAAAGAAATGTGTCGAAGAATTCGGCGCCGAGATGATTTGTATTAAATTCGAGGGCATTCACCCCGACAAAGGCGACAAAGACGCCGACCACGCCGTAAAGGTCACTGAAGATGTGCTCAAAGCAGTCGCGGTACCTCTTGTGCTCTGGGGTTGTGGCAACGACGAGAAAGACAACCAGGTCATGCCCAAGGTAAGCGGTGCGGCAAAAGGTGAAAAGTGCCTCATCGGAGCCGTTACAGAAGACAACTACAAATCCCTGACCGCCATAGCCTTAGCTGACGGGCATTTCCTTATTACCCAAGCGCCTCTGGATATCAACATCGCCAAGCAGGTGAACATCTTGGCCTCCGACATGGGCTTCCCCCTGGAACGAATCGTAACCTTCCAGTCCACCGGCGCGCTGGGCTATGGAATCGAGTACGCCTATTCGATTCAGGAACGCCAGCGTCTGGCGGCACTCGCCGGCGACAAGATGATGGCGATGCCCGCCATTTGCGATGTGGGCTACGAGGCGTGGCGAGCGAAAGAAGCCAAGCTCGAGGACGCTCCCGGCTGGGGCGGAGCTGCCGACCGGGGACCAATGTGGGAAACCGCCACCGCCACCTGTTTGCTGCAAGCCGGCGTCGATATAATTCGTATGCGACATCCCAGAGCGGTTGCTACCGTCAAGAACTTCATCGATCAGGTCTGGAAGAGTAACTCGTAAAGGCACACCAGTGCTTTTGCCCGGGGTAGCTTTTGACAGCCAATCCCAAGTAAGGAGAAAGGAACGAAGTGTTATGCTAATAATTGCCGAACGAATCAACGGGATGTTCACCGATGTCAAGCGGGCCATCATGGACAAGGACAAGAAGGTCATTCAGGATCTGGCCAAGAAACAGACCGACGCGGGCGCCTCATATCTGGATGTGAATGTGGGCACGGCCGCGGCCGACCAGGAAGGAACTATTCAATGGCTGGTTGAGAGCATACAGGAAACGTGCTCGACGCCACTGTGCCTCGACTCGCAGAAGCCGGATGTCATCGCCGCCGGGCTCAAAGTCCTCAATGCCGGCAACGGCGGGCTCCTCAATTCGACGCCTTTGAACAAGAAGAACGACGACGAAATACTGGACAGGTTCATAGAGATGGCGACCCAGGCGGGGCCGAAAGTTGGCGTTATCGCCCTGACTATGGACAAGAACGGCGTCCCCCAGGACACCGATAACCGCGTGGCGATAGCCGCCGAGATCGTGTCAAAGGCGATGGAAAAAGGATTCGATACGCAGCGATTGTTTATCGACCCGATCGTTCTGCCGGTCAAGGTGCCGAACGCCCAGGTCCAGCCCACCAACATCCTCAACGCTATGGACCAGATAAAGTACCTGTGCGACCCGGCTCCACACATGACCGTAGGGCTGTCGAACCTTTCTCAGGGCACGAACCAAAGAAGCCTCATCAATCGCGTATTCCTGGCAATGGCAATGTCACACGGCCTGGATTCGGCGATTGCCGACACATTCGACGAAGATTTGATGAACATAGTGGCTACCTCTGAGATGCTGATGAACAAGCAGATTTACTCGGATTCCTTCCTGAAGGTTTACGCCAGCTAAAGCCAATAGATTTGCGATCTCTCGCATTTTGAAACGAGCCCCTTGGGTCCGAGGACATTCTTCCTCGATCCAAAGGGCTCTGTCCTTTTCAACTGTGCCCTGCTACTAGCCCGAATTTCTCACAGCCCTCCGGCTGCAATCGCGCATCTCATGCCATCTCCCGGACTTGTCTTGATCGCCGACTTCGACGTATTTCAATACGCCTTCACCCGGCTCACTGCGACAAGTCCAGGAGCTGTCACAATCTACGCGATTTCGCTGCGAAGTTTGTGAGAAATCCGGGCTAAGCGGCCGCGCAAAAATAACTTCCCATCTATAGGGGCAATCTTGACATTATCTTCGGCCGCTTCTCAATCGTGAATTCCTCGACGTAGAATAGCTACGCCTGCGGATTCACTCAATCGGCGCGACCAAATCTAACGCCAATTTGCTCCCTCAAAAAGTGAATTTATTTTTGCGCGACCGCTAAACCTTCAGCTTCTCTTTGAGATCAGCGACTATCGCAATCACCTTATCTGCCGCCTCTTCGACAACCACTTCTTGCCTCTCGGATTCGCATCGCAGCTTTATCTCAACCTTGCCTTCGGCAAGTGACCTCTTGCCGACTGTGACTCTTATGGGGATCCCGATCAGATCGGCATCCTTAAACTTTATCCCGCCGCGCAGGGCCCTGTCGTCCAGCAGCACATCGACCGCGCTGTCCAGCAATTGCTGATAAATACTCTCGGCCGCCTTTGCGACGTCTTCCTCGTTCTGGTTGACACAGGTGACCAGCACCTCGAATGGAGCGATACTGATGGGCCAGATTATACCGTTGTCATCGTTGCCGAGTTCAATCGCAGATGCAAGAATTCGATTTATGCCGATGCCGTAGCAGCCCATGAGGCAGGGCTTTTCGGCCCCCTGCTCATCAAGGAACTTTGCGCCAAGCTTAACGCTGTATTTAGTGCCGAGCTTGAAGACCTGCCCTATCTCGATGCCCTTCTTGAACAGAAGCTTCTTTCCGTCGTGCGTGTCACCCTCACCGGCACAGCGAAGGTCCGTTACGACGACATTGTCACCCTCGAGCGGGAAATCTCTGCCGGGCATAACGTTCCTGGTATGACAGTCGGTCTTGTTGGCGCCCGTGACACCGGCCGCCATCGCGGCAACGGCGTGGTCGATAATCAAACTTGAGACTTTGTCGGCTACGCCTATCGGTCCGGCAAACCCCACCTTGGCACCGGTCACTCGCTCGATAGTCGCCTCATCAGCCAGGTCTGCGTGCGCACCTCCGAGCGTTTGTGTCAGCTTTTCCGGATTCAGCTCGTGGTCGCCGCGAACTAACGCGGCCACAACCTCATCTTCAACAGCATAAACGAGCGTCTTGATCATGTCCTTTGGCTCGGTTTTCAGAAACTCACACACCGCTTCGATTGTGCCTACATTTGGCGTCTCGACTTCTTGTGGCGTCGGAATCTCGCCAGCCGCCTGTTCCTTGGGCAGTGGATCAACGGCTGCCCTTTCGAGGTTTGCTGCGTAGGAGCCGTCCTCAGTATAGACAATCGTATCCTCACCCGATTCGCATGGGACGGTGAACTGGTGCGAACCGGAGCCGCCCATTTCGCCGGATTCGGCCTCGACAATAACATATTCGAGCCCGCACCGCGTAAAGATTCTGCAATACGCGTCATACATTGCTCTATACGATTTCTCCAGGCTCTCCGGGTCGGCATCGAAACTATAGGCGTCTTTCATGATAAATTCGCGAGACCTGATCACGCCAAAACGAGGGCGAAACTCATCGCGAAACTTGGGACTTATCTGATACAGGTTGATGGGCAACTGTTTGTAAGAATTTATCTCGCCCGCTGCCAGATACGTAAAAACCTCCTCGGCGGTTGGGCCAAGCACGTTTCCTTTGCCGTGCCGATCATCCAGGCGAAACATCGTCTCACCGTAATCAGTGCTGCGCCCCGTCTTCTCCCAAAGCTCAAGGGGTTGCAGCGACGGCACAAGAATCTCCTGGGCGCCGGCCCTGTTGATTTCTTCGCGAACGATTGCGATGATCTTGAGCAGGCACCGCTGGCCGAGCGGCAGATAAGTATACGTGCCGCTGGCAACTCTGCGGCATATGCCCGCGCGGATCATCAGTTTATGGCTGGTCGCCTCGGCATCTGCGGGAATCTCCTTCACAGTTGGCACCAATAACCGGCTGTATCTCATACGTTGTCCCTTGTGGTCTACAGATCGTGGATCGTCATTTTGGCAATAGTAACAGGCCAAATTTATAGCGTCAAAGGCGAGGCATTGCAAGGATATTCCCCGACCCGGCGGGACCGAGACGCAACGGGCATAAATTGCCGACTAATTTTCTTGCAATTGCGCGCCGTTGACTGTAAAGTGACCGCCAATAGATTTCTTTTGAGTGCAGTTCAGGGCGATTAGCTCAGCTGGTAGAGCAGCTGACTCTTAATCAGCAGGTCGCAGGTTCGATCCCTGCATCGCCTATTAGACAAGCCAAGGAAGAAGCAGAACTTACGGAAGCAGGTAGTTTCACCCCCCCACTGCGTCCCGGGCGACTTAACGTGTGCTTAACATTTTGGTGCGTATGGACGGTTTCACATAGCGCCCACGCCGGGGGCAGATGGGAAATGAGCCGAACGCTCCGTCTGACACTTCGGTACGCCGGGCGGGCTCCGCCCTGCCGCCCGTCGACCTGCGTGTCCGACTCCGCTTGCTTACTTGCTTACGAAACTGCGGGCCACACGAAAGCCCAGGCCGTAGGACCGGTACGAGGGCGTGCCCCAGTGGCGGTACGCCGACCGGCAGCTCTGCGGCGGGTTGTCCCAACCGCCGCCACGGAGCACCCGGTACGAGCCCTCATCAGGCCCTTGCGGATTCGACTCGGGGCTTTTGCTGTAATAGTCCGCAGCGTGCCAATCGCTACACCACTCGCATACATTGCCGTGCACGTCATAAAGGCCCCACTTGTTCGGGGCCTTCTGACCGACAGGCTGTGTCTGGTTATCACTGTTGCCCCTAAACCAGGCGTATTTGGCCAAATCCTTCTCATCGTCTCCAAAACTGTATGCCGTATCGGTCCCCGCCCGGCAGGCGTATTCCCACTCGGCTTCAGTAGGCAGTCTGTACTTTTCGCCTGTCTGCTGACTCAGCTTCCTGCAAAACTCCACTGCATCGTCCCAGCTCACATTTGCAGCAGGATTGTTGGCAGACTCCTGAACATTCTTCCGTCCAGACCACGGCTGGGCATCCATAACTGACTCGTACTGGCCTTGGGTTACCTCTGTCTGACTCAACAAGAAGACTTTGGATATACCTACTTCATGCTGCGGACCTTCACTTGGGAATCTACCCTCTTCTGTGGATGGGCTGCCCATCATAAACGAACCAGCGGGAATGTAGACCAGCTTCATGCCGATGGAGTTGGTGATAACCTTACCTTGTTCAGGTTGGTGCGATTCAGATGATATTTCATTGGTTGTTTCGTTGCCGGCCGATGGAGGTTCTTTCTTGGTACAGCCGTTCTGTGCGATAAGAATTGGCAACAGACAAAACACTCGAAAGACTGTGACTTGTTTCATTTCATGGTTTCCTCATAGTATGCGAAATTGTGCTTCTAATCCGGCTTTTCCCGTATGCACCTCACTGAAACACTTGCACGCCCTTAAACATCTCGTATGTCATCGTACCATACTCTAAGCCGATTTAAAGCACGATTTCTCGGAATACGCCCTGTGATACCCCTCTACTGGAGATTGTCCATTCTACCACCATTTGAGGCGTCTGAAGGCCACTCTGTGAAATTGTCTTGACTCTTATGGTCAAATAACCATATAATGTGCGGGCGGCATTGAAAGAGCTTGTCAGGGCTTGGCCGAAACCGCCGGAACATGCCAAACACATAAAGCGGAGAAGAAGTAAATGGCAAAGAAGAATAGAGCAGTTAAGAAGGTCGCGAAGAAATCTACCAGGAAGGAGAAAATCCCTGCGCCGCAGGGAAAATCTAAAGTTGGCTACAAGAAACCGCCTGAAGAAACTCAATTCAAGCCTGGCGAGTCTGGCAATCCCAACGGAGCATCTATGCGTAGGACAAATCTTTGGGTTTGGTTCTGCAAATATATGACCCTGGATGATAAGGGGCTTGCCAAGCTGGACCGCAAGAAGCTGACCCAGGCCCAACAGACGGCGCTGAGACTCGTAGAGAATGCCAAGGACGGTAGATACTCTGGCTCTGAGCGATTGGCCCGCCACGTTTTTGACCGCGAGCAAGGCAAGGCCGTCGAGCATCTTGTCATCGAGAACGAAAACACCTTGACCGACGAAGAGTGCGAGGATATCAGGGAGGTCTTGCTCAAGAATGCTGTCGAATAGGCAAATACGTTCCGCAGGACGGGCCATCTTGAGCTATGGCCCCTTGCCGGCTTTGAAGGAGTTCCACAAGAGCCAGGCAAAGTACCGCTGGCTGTTCGGCGGTAACAGGTCGGGCAAGTCGGAGGGTAATATCGGATTCGACTTGTGTTCGTTTGCTCTCGGCGTACACCCTTATCGCAGGACGCCGAAGAACGCCACGATATGGGCGGCGGCAAACAGTTGGCCTCTGGTGGGTAAGCTGCTCTGGTCTGAGAAAATCAAGACCTACCTGCCAATATCTCAAATTCAGTCGAATGGTATTAGCTGGCACAACAAGCAGGACGAAATCCCCGCCGAGTTGCGGTTGGTCAATGGCAATCGGATTGAGTTCAAGGCTTACGAGCAGGGTCGCAAGGTTTTTGAAGGCCGGGCCATAGACGCCTTCTACGGTGACGAACAATGCAAGAGCGACAGCGAGGGTATCTGGACCGAGATACAGGCCCGGCTGATGGACAAGAACGGCTTTGTCGCTCAGAGCATGACGCCTATCATCCATCAGAACTGGCTTCAGGAACGGATTGAAGGCTTACCAGATACGGATAGGGTATTCTACGCCGACCTGAACGACAACCGCAAGAGCCGTGGCGGCTATGTGGATGACAAGGAAATCGACCTGATGATAGCCGAGTGGCCCGAAGACGTTCAGGCAACCAGAGTCAAAGGCCACTTTGCGGCATTTCTGGGGGCTGTGTACAAGACGTTCTCTCGTGATGCGCACGTTATCAAGCCCTTTAAGATACCCGCTGACTGGACTCGCTACAGGTCGATTGACTGGGGCTTCAACAATCCGTTCGTGTGCCTATGGCTGGCCAGGGACGCGGATCGCCGGTGGTATGTCTACGCCGAACATTACCGGGCGCGAGAGACGCTGGCTTATCATGCCGAGCGGATCAAGCAGATAAGCAGTCGTGAGAAATACCGGGTTACATGGGCGGATCACGATGCTCAGGAACGCCACGAGTTCGATAAACTGGGCATATCCTCCATGCCGGCCAAGAAAGACATCCATCTTGGTATTGAAGCCGTTCAGGCGGCTTTGAAAGTCCAGGGTGACGGCAAGCCGAGGCTATTTATCTTCAAGAACTGCGTGAATACCTGCCGGGAAGTGCCAGGCTACAAGTGGGCCGAGGGAACCGAAACCAAAGACGCCAAAGACGAACCGCTGAAAGTGAATGACCATGCATGCGATTGTGTCAGATATGGGATATACGGCGTCGAACACAAAGGATATTTTTCTGAGAACGACCTTTCATAATGGGAGCAAACGACATGGACATAAAGACAGCAGACTTAGGTGACACAATCAGCCATTTGGAGTTGAGAAACCAGTGCAAGGCAATTTGGGGCGGCGTTTCGTGGCCCGGAAAGAGGCCCGGCTATGCTGTTGTGATCGGGATGGGTCAGGAGCCACACTTCGACAGCTACGACACCTACGTTATGGATGAATTCGAGTGCGACAGATTGCCCACATTGATAAGACAGTGTGGGGTTCTCGACAAAAAGTGGTGTCCGGATTGCTGGATCGGACCTCTGGAAAATGACGCCGCCGATAAGCTCATTCAAGAAACGAAAGATAGGTTCAGTGAGGGCAACTTTTCTCTTACCCCGACACTACTGACAGAGATGGATGGTCTGTACCCATACATCGTCGGCAAGTTGGATGAACTGACACATCCGGAGCGAAAGCGACTGTGGTTGAAGGGGGCTCAGGCGGGCAGTTATTTATCGAGCCTTGACGAAGCTGAGGAGTCGATAGCTGAATTGGGGCTTGGCGATTATCCAGCGGTAGAAGCTTTAAGCTTTGCGGTGATTGAGCTAAGAGACCACATTAGAATCGAGGAAGAAGTAGCACGCTATCCTCAACATCAGAGTTACTGGAACGACAACCTTTTCAAACGAGATCCAAATCAGAGTTGCTGGGATGATAACCTTTACAAACGGGGTCGGCGGCGATGAAGGAACAAGAGAAAGACGCATACGAGCGCCTGCCGCAGGTGATCCGCGAGACAGCCGAGCACCACGGCCGGCAGCAGGGCATACCACTGGCTGAGGTCGAGCGCCAGTATGATGCGGCTCAACTCAAGATAAATCCAGGTCCGAGTCCGTGGAACAACAACGTTTTAACACGCGGTATGAAGCGATTTCGGAGAAAGCGGTGAAAGAAAATGGAGTTTGGTTATGACCAGAGAAGAGCAAATACAGCAGCGGTTAGACCAGATGCCGATAAGCTGTCGAGGCATGTACAAGAAGGCCGTCAAGAAGAAGAGCATGAGGGCAGCGCTGAATTCATTCTGCCTCGAATGTGTAGGCTATCAGCGAGAAGAAGTCAAAGCTTGTACCGATTTGGCATGTCCGTTGTGGGCCTACCGACCCTACAGCGTCTCAGAAAAGGCTCATATAAGCCACTTTAGACTTGTAGAAGCGACGAACGCGGCTTGAGGGGTATCATAGGGCCTATCATCGACTTTTGAGCAGTTAACTGTTCTACATGGAAGAGTTTCGATGTGGCTTAGTCTGGAAGTTGGCGAGCAATAACATTTATATATTTCAATTCATTTCTGATCTTAATAGCCCGAACCACGCCGTCATTCTCCCTGGGAAACATCAAGTTTGTCCCAATGAACATTTAGTAATGCCCCTTCTATAGTTGCATCAAGGTTGCCCATAGCCTCTTGGCCGTATTCTGTCTTTGCAACACAATAATAGCGATTTTGTGGAAGTTCGTTTGGGCCAGTATCAATGATATCCAATGTGACCCCTACAGTTAAACCTTCGTCATTTCTGTGAATACAGTCGAATGTTGTCTTGTGGGATACCTCAGAAAACTTGGTAAAGTTCTTTAGCTTCTTCACTATAGCAATCATTTCCCCTGTGGTCATTTGTCTTTTCCTTTCGATCCCCCCAAGTCAATCTGACACCGGAGAACCAACGTCTCCCTATACATATAAGCGTTTGCCAGACCTCAAATATAGACAACAAAATCAAAAAGAACACATCTTTCTCACTTTTTTCTGAGACCTGCATACGTCCATTGTGGGAAATACGTATTCTTGAAAGTGGCCCCTGCGGTGCGGAGGGAGAGGGAAATAGCGAGATATCCGCAGGGGCTTAGAGGCTAAGTTGATATATTGATTATATCATGTTCGGGTGAGCGGTTCAAGGCTGAATGGTATGCCTCAATGGTAGATCGTCGCCACACGCAAGCACACGGGCCACTGTACGGAATCCTGTGGGCCTTCTGTGAGGTAGATGTCCACTGGCGAAAGAAAAGGGCTGCAAGTATTGAACTGACAGCCCATTTAATACGTGAATCTTAAATTCTTCTCTACTGGTCATGTGTGTTTGCGCAATTTCACTCCAGCTACACTCAAGCCGAGGATGCCAAGCAGAACAGCGCCGGGGACTGGGGTAAGGGCAAGATAAGTACGCTCGCCCGCGCTAATAGCAAGGAAACTATTGCCCCCCGGAAGTGGACCTGGGTAATCACTACCCCACCCTACGATAGAGCCATCACTTCTAAGGGCAAGACTGTAATCGTAGCCTGCGGAAATAGCGACGTAGTCATTCCCCGCAAGCGGACCACCATGGCAACCCCAACCGTCAATCGAACCATCAGACTTCAGGGCAAGACCATGTTTACCTCCTGCGGAAATAGCGACGTAGTCATTCCCCGCAGGGGGACTGGTCTCGCCACAATAGTCACGCCCCCATCCCACAATAGAGCCGTCATTCTTCAGGGCAAGACCGTAAAGCCATCCTGCATCAATGGCGACAAAGTCATTGCCATAGGGCGAAGTCCCCAGACCATAATCGCCACGACCCCAGCGGACGATAGAACCATCTGACTTCAGGGCAAGACTGTGACCTTCCCCTGCAGCAATAGCCACATAGTCATTTCCAGCAGGCGGACTGGCCTCACCGTAACCGTAAGGGTCCTCTCCCCATCCCACAATAGAGCCGTCACTTTTTAGTGCGAGGCTCTGATATAGCCCTGCAGCGATAGCTACGTAGTCATTGCCTGGAGGCGGACTGAGATGATCACTACCCCACCCTACGATAGAGCCATCACTTCTAAGGGCAAGACCATGAAACCATCCCGCCGCAATAGCCACATAGTCATTTCCAGCAGGCGGACTGGCCTGGCCATGGTTATCACGACCCCATCCGACAATAGAACCCGGCGTGCCATAGAGATCAGCAAAAGCAGACCCGCAGACCCCAAGGACAGCAATTGAGAAGACTATTGCCAGCACAAATATTGATTGCCGTTTCATTTTAACTCCTCCTTCTCGTCCTTCTTTCTGCACAGCCAACCGGCCATCCCCAAGCCCAGACTGCCGAGAACAACGGCACCGGGAACAGGAACAGGCTTCAAGAGGTATGCGTGATAATCTCCCGAGGGATTCTCGCCCCAGCCTACAATCCATCCACTGTCATTAATGCCGTGAGCGAAATATAGATCCCAGCCAAGAGTTGGGTCTATTAGGGTGTTGAGGTCAATATTGTCCCAGCCACCAGTGGGATCGAACAGTGTCGCACGGCTGGGGCCGCCAGAGGAGAATCCCACGATCTGATTAAAGTTATTGATTGAGTAAGCGACACTGTTGGAAAAGCCAGCCAGTGCCCCAAGGTCAATATTGTTCCCTCCACCTGTTGGGTCGAATAGTACCGCGTGATTTTGGTTTGCAAAGTACTTGGAGTCTCCCACAATTAGTCCATTGTCGTTGATTGAGTTAGCAGTGCTGGAACTACCCCCAACCAACGTGCCAAGATTCAAATTACTACCCCCGCCAGTGGGATCAAATAGCGTAGCAATGCGATTTCCGAAAGTGTTCTCTGCAAATCCGACAATCTGACCACCATTATTATTTGCGTAAGCTACGCTATTGCTTCCCCCTAATGTGCCGAGATCCGTATTATTCCCACCGCCGCTGGGATCAAATATTGCTGCATGATAATCTCCCACATTCCTTACGGCGTGTCCTACAATCTGACTGCTGTCATTGTTTGAGAAGGCCGAACTGCTGTTCCCCCCTAACGTACCGAGATCGATGTTATTCCCTGCCCCGGTCGGGTCAAATATCGTAGCGCGACCAATTGGCACGTTGTTATGGGCAGTTCCCACAATCTGACCGTTGTCGTTGATTGCCGAAGCATCACTGTAGTCTCCATTTAGTACGCCGAGGTTTGTGTTGTTTCCGTTGCCTGTCGAGTCAAAAAGTGTTGCACGGTGTTTTCCAGAGGGGTTTATGGCGAATCCTACAATTTGCCCACTATTGTTTATTGATCCAGCTTGGCTATCCGGTCCAGCCCTGGTTCCGCCCAATCCGCCAAGGTCAACTACGTTATACATGATATCTGCATGAATGGGGATTGCTGTGAGCAGGACTAAGGCAATGACAAGAATTGATCTTCTCATCGTCCTACTCCTCCAAAAAGCCATACAGCAGAACATCGCCACAATCGTCGCCTTCATTTTCCCTCTCCTTCTCAAGAGAACTCATCTGCATTTCAGACTAACCAGCGAATTCGACAAGGGTGCTAAGACCTCCGTGCTTCAGGGCTGCAAGCCGCTTTTCCCATTGTACACTGAGCCGCGTCCTAATCAAGACAAATATTGCCAATAAGGGCCAAACGCTGTAGAATTGGGGGCATGGCAGAAGGCGACATTGGTGTTGACAAGCGGGCCATTGAGCAGGTCAAGACTCTGGGCGAGATAGTGTCGAGCTTTCTCGCCAAGATATGCGATAGTCCTGCCTTTGAGGCTGGTCACACGTCTATCAACGAGATTGCTGACCGCCTTGCCGTCGATATTGCAGCCGCTCTTGCCGGCAGATATCCAAGTCAAAGTACTCATTTGCTGCGGGTAGTGCTACGGCACACGGGGCATCTCGCCCCTAAAGCAACCCGCAGCGTTTTTTCCTTATGACGGTGAGAGACGAAATCAAGTTGATGGAGCAAGGTGCGTGGCAGGCTGACTATTGATTGAGTGATTAGGCAAGGGGTCGGTCAGTGCTTCTTGCCTCCGTACTTGCAGCCGGCCCTGTGCTGCTATTCGGCGTCGATGAGAAATATTGACTTATTTACATGGGCTATGACCTGCTCCCGACTAAGTTGTTTCTGTTCGACTTTCGGTAGTTCAACCATAGGTCTCAGGTAATCAGCCTTCACGGCCCAATTCACATTCTGGGGCAAAGTACCGCTCTCTTTGACAAACGCCAGTATCGCTGCTGTGGATGTGATTATACCAACTACCTCTCCCTTCTCATCCACAAGAGGTCCACCAGAATTGCCAGGTTGGACAGGGACCGTAATTTGAAGGAACGGTACAGCTCCTTTTGCCCCGGTTAGAGAGCTGACAACTCCCTCAGTGTATTTTGGCGATTCACCCAAAACAGAACTCACGGGAAAGCCCATGGTGAATACTCTATCACCTATTCTTACAGACCTCATCGGCGCAAGCTGCAAGAAATTCGGAGTCGAGCTTTCAATTTTCAGGACTGCCAAGTCATTCACTGAATCGCTATAGAGGATGCGTGCTGAGACCAAAGACGTTTTGGAAAGGTGAACCTTTATTGCCTTTTTCCGTTCAACAACGTGATAAGCGGTCACTATATGACCTTCGGCGGAAACCGCAAAACCTGAACCGTAGGACCTCTCGGGAGTCACCGTAGGTTGTGGATTTTCCTGCAATATTCTTCTTGCCTGTCCCGCCGCCGAGCAATCCAGTCCTCTACGCATCACCTCGGCGACTATCTCGGGTTGCTCCGACCCAACCCAAGCGCGCCGAAAGTTATAAGCGTTGCACAGGCACTCGTCAGATATCTGCCGTCGCTCTTCACGTGACATCGTCAATACATCATAAGGACTCCCTGGGCATCCAGCCAAGAGCACGATAGGCAAGAGGAATATGGTCATGCGGAAGAAGAATCTCATAATGGCGATGCCTTCCTGTATTCGTTTATCGGCAAAGTTCGCGTTCTTACGTGACTATGTTCTTCAGACTCTCGTATGTCCAACCTCAGCAACTTCCGGCAGCGGCAGCGGCAGCGAAACCTCCGTGTCGGACAAAGCTGCGACTTGCTGGAATCCATTATACAACTCATCCCGTGCCCGGCAAAGGGAAATCTTTGTTGAGTCGCTATGTTGGATATCGGCGGAAATGGCCGTATAATGCGAGGGTGAAGATAATTGCATAATATTCGGGCCGACCGGAACGCGACCGGTCAAGTGTGCAGGGTGGATTGACGTTTCGTGCTCACCTGCCTTTCGTCAATCTGCTGTGCACAGCCCGAAAAAGGACAGGTGACAAATGAAGAAAACACAGGGACTCAAAACTCTGCGGGATTATCGTAGAGCCGCAAAGAAACTACTTTTCAGCCCTATGTTCGGTCCAGCAAGTGAGAGTACATCTCCCTATGATGCAATCAAGACTGCCTTGGGTTGTACCAGAAACCTTATTAGCTTCTCACGCACGCACACTTTGCTGACAGACCCGTGGGATCCAATTTATTTCGGCAACACAGAGTATAGAATGAAGAACCTGCAACTTTTCCATGCTGTCCAATTGATGGAATTTGCAAATACCTACAAGGAAAAACGTCCCATTAACGATTTGTACACAGGGTGGCCGCAACGTCCCGATGCAAGTGTGTTTGAATTCGCCGGTCTCTCTTATCTTGAGGCTTCTTTTGATTTCGTGCGACGCTTAGGGCATGATGTGGCTGGTAAGTTGGGGGGCGCTTATTTAAGATTCAAGAAACTAAAAGGCGGAGTTGATGAAGTATTTTCCGTTCTGAGCAATACCCACCAGACTGACGGCCTGCAAATCTGTCCTGAACCCGACGAAATCATAAGAACATGGTTCGATGAGATAGTGAAATTGATGCAATACAGATTCTCACAAGACGAGCTTTCTGATTTCGCTGTGAAGAAACAATTCAATTCCACATTCAAGCAGCTTGAGTATGAGCGGAATGCCTGGAAGAAAGCCACTGGCGATGACAGCGACGACAATTCAAATGACATCAAATACACTCGGGCGTTGAATCAAAGTGAATGGGCCGAAGTGTTTGGAGTCAGTCGTCGCACAATACGGCACTGGATATTTCGTGACCAGAAGATAAACAAGTACCACTTCGACCCGGTAAGTTGCAGACTTTGGCGATTGCCCAGAAGTGAAGCTCCGTCGAATCCACTGGTTGATTATCATGAGAATCCTTAACCCATCCCTTAACGCATTTCCTATTTTTCCCCCTTTTGCGCTTTAGTGGGAACATTGAAACAAACCCCCCTTGAGGTCCGTCTGGGGGGTATATGCTCAAGAATAATTACATCTCGTTAAGTTCGTTGGTGACCCGATTGGGTTTACCGAAGAAGTTTCTCAATCGTTTGGCATATGTCGGGGACATTCCTTCTCTAAACGTCGATGGACGGTTGCGGTTTGACGAAGGTGCTGTTCGGAGTGCTCTTGCTAAACGTGCAGGACGGCAACGCAAGCAACTTCACGGGGGGGTGACATCGTGAACGAACCGTCCCTGCTCTTGTCTTTTGCCGACGCCGCCGCCCTATTGGGAATATCGAGAGCCTTGTTGTATCAAATGCACTCAGACGGACGTCTCGGGCCGATGATTCATAAGCTTGGCCGGCGTAGTCTGATAAACCGAAAAGAATTGGAATGCTGGGTTGCCGACGGGATGAAGCCGAGAAATGTTTGGGGGGCGACAAGATGAACGAGCCGCAACTGGAACCTTTTGACCTTGCACGAATGTTTATCACCGACCACTACGCTCACGGTACGGCCGGCAACTCGGCATTGAAGCTTCGATGGTGGCAGGACGGATTCTATTTCTTTGACGAGGGTTGTTATCATGATATTTCTGATAAGGAAATCAAGGCCGAACTTACAGAATATCTCAACTCCTATGAAGTCGCTCTCAGCACCCACAAAATCAATTTGATTCTGCTTTGCCTTCAGAGACAGACTCGCACACCAAGAGGAACCGAACTTAATTCTTGGCTTGACGACGTCAACGGGGCCAACGTGGTATCGGCCGCCAACGGAAACGTCTCGTTCACCGACCGGGACAAGGACGGCAAACCCCGATTATTGCTGCATACCCCGAAATACTTCTCGCTCACTAAACTACCATACGATTATAACCCCGACGCCGAGTGTCCGGAATGGTTGCTGTTTCTCGAAGACGTGATGCTCGGGCGTCAAGACTACATTCTATTGCTGCAACAATGGTGCGGTTATCTATTCATGCCCGGACTGACTATGCAGAAGTTCCTGCTTTGTACGGGTGAAGGCGCCAACGGCAAGGGTGTTATGTTTGATGTCGTTCAAGGCTTGGTGGGCGAAATGAATTGCAGCCAGGTGGGTTTGTCTCGGTTCGGTAACGCTTTCGCTCTGTCCGGTATGCTCGGCAAAATAGTCAACGTTACGAACGAGAGCAGCCACATGATTGAGGATGAAGCCGAGAACGTTCTCAAGTCCCTTGTCGCCGGGGACAGGTTCACATTTGAGAGGAAGTTCAAAGAGGGTATCTCGGCCAAACCGACCGCCAAGATAATGATTGCGACGAACTCTCTGCCGAGATTCAACGATAAGACACAGGGAATTTGGCGGCGGATATTGTATTGCCCGTTTGACTTGACGATTGAAGAGAACTTGCAGATTCGGAACAAGGCCGAAATTCTGAAGAAGGAACTGCCGGGGATATTGAACTGGGCAATTGAAGGTTTGCGATTGCTGAGGGAAGCTGGACGCTTCACCGTGCCGGAAGATAACGCCGCGCTCATCGAAGACTATCGCCGAAGTGCGGATCCGGCGAGAGCGTTCCTGCTTGAGAACTACATGTGGACTGCGAACGGCGCCGGGGTACGGTGTAAGGACGTTTACGCGACGTATAAGACTTACTGCGATGAGAACGGTTGCCGTCCAGTTGGAAGCCGTCTCTTCGGTAAACAAGTCGGGCGTATCTTCCCCGAAATAGAGCGGGCAAAGATGGGAACGCGAGGCGCCCGCGAGTACGTCTACAACGGACTTGTAGAAGTTGGTGTCCCATGTGTCCCATGAAAACCCTATTTAAACCTATATACGCGACCTAAACAGTAATTAATAAGGATTACATAGGACACATAGGACACCGATGGGACACCGAAGACGCAAAAGTAACAAAGTCGTTACACCGATTGAGCGATTGTCGAGTAATTGGGTATTGTCAGCAAGCATAGTCAAGATGCAGACTTATGAGAAATAGAGACGATTTTGGGGGCAAAAGACGATGACGAAAAGGTGTAATATTTGGAAAGACGCGGAAACGAGCGGCACAGACGGGGCTGCACGCTGCTTTCCTGCAGCAGACGGGGGCATAGGACGGCACTGGGGCGACGAAGGCACCTTGACGGGGGGCAGAGTCCGTGTCGCTGGGCGATACGTCCTTCAGCGGAACCGGCGCCGGCGCCGTGCTTATCGTCGGGATGAACAGCATCAGGAAGATGCGAAACTGTCGACCACGGTCGACAATTTGTCAGTAAAACCTATGACCAGGGTCATGGATTTGCCTTCCGGCAGTCCCGGTTTGTTGAAGCCACGGTTAAGCCAGGCGGTGAAACCCTGCTTACGGCCCGAAGAACGCAGGATACAAACTGATAACGAATCAGATATAGGCGATTTTACCCCCCCCCTAAATTCGCCATCAAAAAAACGACATTCTACCGGGGTAGATTGCCGGATTGTGGGTGCGCATTCTACCCCCCTAAAAACCGCACCCACCTAATCGTAGTCTGACAGAAAGCTATGAGGTATCAGTATGGAAGCGATTGAACGAAACAGGGCAGACGAGATAACGCTGTTGCACGGCGAAATTGGCGGTCTGCTGAAAACGAGTCTGGATAAAGCCATACGTATCGGCGAATTGCTGAGAGAGCAGAAGGCGTCCTTGAAGCACGGCGAGTTTATACCGTGGATTGAGGCGAATTTGCCGTTCACTGATCGGACAGCCCGGAACTATATGAGGCTCAACGAGAATCGGGGCTTGCTCAAAACGGAAAATGTTTCCGATTTGCGAAGTGCATACGCTTTACTTGCAAGTCCGGCTCAGGAACCGGAAGCCAAGAACGAGCACTTGGCCGCTGAAATAGCGGAGGGCCATTACATCACGAAACAAATAATAAGCTGTGCTCAGGGGCGTTTTGCTGAGATTGATAACATACAAGACTCTGACGAGGCTTTGCTGGCGTGCAAGGAAGTCGTTGAATTGTTGCGTGGAGCCGTGCAGGACAGTGCCGAATACCTTCTTTACACCGAATCGCATTTGGGGAAGTTGTTGAGCGAGCATAACTCTATTGACAATGAAGAGTACCGGATAACGCCGGTCGATCTTGAGTTCAAGGTCGAGATGGGCTTATTCGAGTGGGCGTTGTTCTACTTGTTCATTGAGCACATTGCCGTCGGGTGCAACATCTTGGGCTTGAGTTTCGAGAGATTGATTGATTCTGAGAAGTGGTGGTTGGGTTCTTGGTACAACTACGGTGAGAGGCACTTCGGCAAGAAAGCCTACGATGAGGCGAAAAAAGTGATGAACGAGTGGGGGCCGCATTTACATACACGGGAGGCATTTGAAGCCCATCTGGCCCAGCTCGTGGCTGAATGGCGGCGTGCCCGGCCTGCTGGCGTGCCCGAAGAGGCGATTGAAGAGCACTTTACTAAAATCGTCAACAAAATTGAGAACAGAACTGACTTGAGCTTCGCCGAGGCCGTGGAAAAACATTTGACGCTTCTCGGGGAGCCGACCACTTGAACGCTGATTTGCCGGACGGGCTTGGCGAGCGACGACATTCTCAAGACGGGCAACAATGCCGCCAATAGCAACGATATACGCGAGCAAGAAATTTTGGATTCTGCAAAGATTCCTATTGACGTATCTTGAATAAATGAGATAATGAGAGTATGAAAATACTTAGTAGCATCTGGTTTGAATCAATGATGTCCCGGAGTTCCATCTCGGTAACGAATGGACAGGTTCTACTAAGTTCCTGCATAGCTCCGGGACGCTTTTTGAAAGCGAGGTGTCATTATGAAACTCTACAAACACACATTTCACGACAAGAAAACCGGCAAAAAGAAACAGTGTAAAGCCTGGTACATCAGCTTCACCGACAACCGGCAAGTCCGAAGGCAGCTTCCGGCCTTCCCCAACAAAAAGGCAAGCGAAAGAGCGGCAGGAAAGATTGAAGAACTCTTATCATCGCAGGGGATTATCAGTCTGGACTTGGCGAAGTGGATTAAGGAAATCCCCGTGACGATGAAGAACAGACTTATCAAGTGGGACATAATCCCCAAGCCGAAGCGTCACGCCGACAAGAACCTTTTGGCGAACCTTGCAGATTTTATTGCCGGTATGCGGGCAGTTGAGAGAAACGAGAAATATGTCAGCCAGACCGAGCGATATATCAGGGTTATCTTAGACGGTTGCGAGTGTGAGACTTGGGATGACATCGACGGAAACGAAGTGTCTGTATTCCTATCGGAAAAGATTAAGGTGCAGGGTTTGGGGCAAAGAACCCATAACGCTTACTTAGTCGCCATGAAGTCTTTTACGAGGTGGTTGTTGAAGAACCAAAGAGTCTCTGGGACTGACCCGATGTTTCATGTAGACAAGATAACGCAAACGGAGTTTCTCAAAATGAGAAGGGCTTTGACGCTTCCAGAGCAAGCGATGCTTTTGGAAGCCACGGCGAACGCACCGAAGCGTTTTGGTATGGACGGGTACGAACGGTACCTAATCTATCGTTTGACCATTGACACCGGTATGCGTGGCGGTGAAGTGGCTAATACGAAGAAGGGCGCCATTGATTTTGAAAGCAATACCCTGAAAGTCGATGCTTGCGACTGCAAGTCTAAGCGAACGGATTATCTTCCGATACCCGATACGACGGCGGCGGCGATTAAGGACTTCGCCCAGGACAAGGAACCGGAGGAACTGATATTCAATATGCCCCACGACACTAATTGGGCAGATATGATTCGGAAGGACTTGGCGGCCGCCGGAATCGAGTACACCGATGCGGCCGGCCGGGACTGCGACTTTCATTCCCTGCGGGGAACATTCTGCACGAACCACGCCGTCCACTTCGGAACCAAACCGGCGGAACTAATGGGACTCGCACGCCACGCCGACATCACGACAACGATGAAGTATTACGTCACGCTTGAATACGACAAGAAGGCGGCGGCGGTGCTAAAAGGTAAAAACTTAACGCATACTTCAACAGATGAGGCGATAATGAGAGACAATCGTAGACGTCGGTGGACACTGAAAGCGTCCTAATGAATCAGAATCGCAGTTTCCAGCTTAATAACGAAGGTATTGAAAAGACTCTTAATCAGCAGGTCGCAGGTTCGATCCCTGCATCGCCTATTGCCTCTTTGTATTGTCCTGCGGGGTCTTGTTTTATGTTGAATCTAGTATGCCCGTTAGTTGCGTGCGAGGCCGCGCAGGACTCCGGCGGTATTCAAGAGTGGACCCGAGCCAAAAGAGAACATTTCTCACTCGGATTTCTTGTCCTGTGTTTTGTCAGAGCCCGGACTGATGTGATCTCTCTGCGCGGGGCGCCCGCGCTGCTCTTTGATTTCCACGATGGGCGTTCGCGCACCCTTACCTGAATCGGGCGCCGGTTTGGAAGTCAATGTCATCTTTTCGATTAGAAACAGCGCCTCTTCGGCGCTGAGTTCGTAACCGCAGAACATGCAGTAATAACCGATCTTACGGTCGAAATAGACCTTCCGCCGAAGGCATTCTGGACAGTCTATATCTTTGTGCTCAGGATCAAACATTTGTTATCGGAACTCTATGTTGCCGCCAAGAAAATTTCGTCAGCAAAGTCTTTTATCGGCAAAATGGAAATCGAATGTTGAGCAATTAAGTGGAAGCTCCACCGGCCAAACAGAAATGTCTGCATGCCGTCACAGACAGTGAGCGCCAAAGTCCTCTAAGAGTTGCTCCTGCGTTAGAATATGCTTGAAAACGTCTGCCGGCTCATGGTATCCTTTCTGCGATTTAAATGTAGAATCTTCTGGAGAGCACGTATGTCAGATTCTTATATGCTCAATAAGCTGACCGGTTGCAAGTGGGCCAATCTGTTCGAAGTTCGCTTCGAGCGAAACGCAAAACCTGAGAAATCCTGGATCATGTGTTCCAGAAAAGACAAGCCGGTGGAAAATGCCGGCAAAGCCGATGCGGTGCTGATTGTCGCTACGATAGAAACAGACGAGGGCAGAAAGCTCGTACTCACCAAGGAATTTAGAGTTCCGATTTGGGATTATGAGTACGGCTTCCCCACGGGCCTGATAGACGATGGTGAGGATGTGGAAGAAGCGGTCTCCAGAGAGCTTAGAGAAGAGACCGGTCTGGAGCTTGTGAGAATAAGGCATATCAGCGCGCCTGTATTTTCATCCGCCGGGCTAACCGATGAGTCTTGCCACATGGTGTTGGCGGAGGCCCGAGGAGAGGTCTCAGATGAATGGCTGGAGGATTCCGAAGATATCGAAGTGCTATTATTGGACGTCAGGGGCATCGAGGATTTGCTGGCTTCGAACAAGAAGATTGCAGCCAAGGCTTGGGGGCTCCTGCGACACTATGCAGAGACAGGCAAGATTGACTGAGCGGGAACATTTCAAATCTGCCGAAAGGCAAACGGCATCTCTCTACATCTCCATGTAATTCACAAAGATTCTGGAAGTTCTCTCGCGGATTTGTTAAGATAGCATATTGGAAGGTTTTGGGTATGTTACTGAGCAATTTACGTGGGAGAGTCCTGATAATGCCGTCACGAAGGCGCCTAGGCGAATCTGACCGGCGGCCACCTGAGAAAGGGCCCAACATTTATGAGTGACGCGAAGCGGCGTTGGTATGGTCTGTTGACGATGGCCTGGCTGGTAGTCATTTGCATAGGACAGCGAGGCTTGGGTTTAATCGTAAGCGAAGTAATGTATCACCCGCTCGGGGACGGAGAGACACTCGAGTTTATCGAGCTGTACAATAATCGGGCTGTTTTCGAGGATCTCACCGGATGTGCTTTCACGAACGGCATCGACTACGCGTTCGAGCCCGGAACGATCATCGGGCCAAAATCGCATCTGGTCATAGCGCGCGACCCGGCTGCCCTGGAGCAGTCATACGGCCTCACCGGCGTGCGCGGTCCTTTCACCGGACGGCTGAGCAACGATGGCGAGCGAATCGATCTGTCCGACGGCGGCGGCCAGATCGTCATTTCTCTGCGCTATGACGACGATGCGCCCTGGCCCGTCTCGCCCGACGGGACAGGTCACTCATTGATTCTATCGAGACCCGGCGGTGATCCTGCCGAGGCGTCGAGTTGGTCGCCGAGCACGTTCCTTGGCGGCACGCCGGGAGAACCTGACGAGGTGCAGGCTAGGACCGAAGAGCCGACGCTGCTGACGCTAGTGGATCTGGGCCACATCGGCCTGTATTTCAAAGGGATGACCGAGCCGTCTCCGAGCGCCAGCGGGCGGCCCACGACGGCCTGGACAGAGTTGGACTTTAACGACAATACCGCCAGGACGCCGTGGACCGAAGGGGCGAGCGGGTACGGATACAGCAACGAGTCCGACGAGCTACGATTCATTGCAACCCAAATCAACGACATGCCCGGCAATTACATGTCGGTTTATGCGCGCCTGCCATTTACGCTGACGACTGAGGCGATCATGCTCTTCTCATCTTTGAGAGCCGAGGTTCACTACGATGACGGCTTCGTGCTTTATCTCAACGGCACCCGTGTGGCCAACTCAGGGCAGATATCAGGCGATCCGCCGGCATTCAACCAAAGCGGCGGGCCCGCCACAGATCCGCCGGCAGTCAGCATTGACCTGACCAGCCGAATGAACCTGTTGCGTCCCGGCAAAAACGTTCTGGCCATCCAGAGCCACAACGCGAGCCTCTCGGGCAGTTCGGATTGTTTTGCAAGCCCCATTCTTCGGGTAGCTATCGGAGAGCCCGGGAGCGGCGGCGACCCACAGGCCCGCGTGCTGATCAATGAGCTGCTGGCAAACAGCGACCCAGCCGCCGGTACCGACTGGATTGAGCTGTATAACCCTGGGCCCACGACGGTCGATCTGAGCAATGTCTATCTAAGTGACGACCGGACCGATCTGCTCAAGTACAAGGTCCAGGACGGAACGCTTCTGCAGCCGGGCCAGTTCTGGACCGTCACCGAAGGTGTCGGCCGGCCTGAGTTTGGCTTCGGATTGAACTTCGCCGGTGAGACGGTCTACGTCACCGCGGCTACCGATGATCCTCTGCCTGCAGCGGTTCGCGTCCTCGACGCGGTGCGCTACGGGACAATGGAGCCGGAGGCGACCCTGGGTCGATTCCCGGACGGGTCGGACTCATTTGGGCGCCTGAGGCGGCCGACATTCAATGCCCCCAATGTCCGGCCGCTGGTTCGTGACATCGTGATTAACGAAATCATGTATCACCACGGCACTCGTGATGACCGCTATGAGTATATTGAACTGTACAACCGTGGGGCTACCACCATTCCACTGGGCGGTTGGGCCTTCACGGACGGCATCAGTTACGAATTCGCTTTGGGCACCGAGATGCAGCCGGATTCGTATCTGGTAATCGCCAAGGACCCGACTTTGCTCAAGACTGTGTACGACAATCTTTTTGTCGGCTCGAATCTGGTGGGGCCTTACTCGGGGCGTCTGGATGATCACAGCGAACGCATCTGTCTGTCTTATCCGTTTGAAGAAATGAATCAGGAAACTGGCGATATCGAACTGTATATGATTACGGCCGACGAGGTGACATATTACGAAGGAGGCCGGTGGCCGACATGGGCGGACGGCCAGGGAGCAAGCCTGGAACTGCGCGACCCTCGCAGCAACAACGATGCGCCCGATGCCTGGGCCGACAGTGACGAGAGCGACAAGGCCGCGTGGGAGGAATTCTCGTTCACTATTGACGGCGCAGATTCCAGCTATACCCACGACCAGGTGACAATCTTTGACCTGATGCTGCTAAACCGCGGCGAGATGTTCGTTGACGACCTGTCGTTAGTCGGCAGCCGTCGGAACATCCTGAGCAACCCCGGCTTTGAGAGTGCCGAATCAAACTGGCGCATTCTCGGCAATCACGTCCAGTCGTTCGTCACTACCGCCGATCAGCACTCGGGCGCCCGATCACTGCACCTGATCGCAACCGGCCACGGCGATCCCGGCGCCAATCGCATCAACCAGTCGATCGGAAGCGTGAACGCCGGTACAATGACATTCAGCGGCTGGGCCCGATGGCTGCGGGGAAGTCGATTCCTGCTGCTGCGAACAACACGCGAACAAGCGCCCGTTCAGCCGCCCAGACCGGCACATGCGTTTGAGCTGACCATGCCGCTGAACCTGGGGACACCCGGTGAGCAAAACACAGCGTTCGTGCCGAATCGAGGACCGGACATCCTCGATGTTCAGCATGCGCCCGTCTTGCCCGAGGCAGGCGAGCCGATAGTTGTAACCGCTTGTGCAACCGACAACGACGGCGTCAGTACGGTCACTCTCTACTATCGATCCGAAGGAGCGGCCTCGTTCACCGCCGTGCTCATGGTCGACGATGGATCTGGCGGCGACGCGATCAATGCCGACGGCATCTTCACAGCGATGATCCCCGGCGCTTCGAGCGGCACGATGAGAGCATTCTATATCGAAGCCTCTGACGGCTCGGAATCGACGCGTTTTCCCGCCCTGCTGGAACCCTCGGCCGATGTCCCCGAGAGAACCTGTCTGGTTCGTGTGGGTGATACATCCGTGAATACGCGATTTGCCACGTATCGCATCTGGCTCTCCGATGACGTGATAAGCACGTTTCGATCGCGCGCCAACCTCTCGAATGAGTTGATGGACTGCACTTTTGTCTACAACAACACTGACGTCTTCTACAATGCGCGAATTCGTTTCCGGGGCAGTCCATTCATTCGGAGCGGCTCGGGGCGCGATCCCCGCAGCCGCTACGCCTACAGGATCGACTTCAATCCCGAGCAGAAGTTCCGCGGCCGCGAGGAAATCAATCTCGACCACACGGAAGGGAGCGACCGCGGGCCGCTCCAGGAGCGTGCGTCGTACTGGTTCTATGCCCAGATGGGTTTGCAGTATTCGTCGCAGGAATTCGTGCGGCCACTGGTTAACGGCGGAGACAACGGCATCTACGAGGACGTGCAGAAAATCGACGGCGACTATGTCAACAAGTGGTTCTCCAACGACACTGAGGGCTACATTCACAAGATCGACGACTACTTTGAATACTCCGCTAACGGCACGGGACACACCAACCTTGATGAAGGGCTGAAGTTCGATTCCAGGCACCCCTTGCTCAAGGAAACCTATCGCTGGGGTTTTGAAAAACGCTCGCATCGAGACAATGACAACTGGGATCACCTGTTCGATTTCGCCGTCGCGATGAACACGCGGTCGAACACGCCGAGGTATGAGCAGATCATTGAGGCAGTCATACACCCCGAGCATTTCGCCCGGGTCCTGGCGATCCGCCATGCCGTGGGTGACTGGGACAGCTACGGGTACACACGGGGCAAGAACAACTACTTCTACTACGCCCTGCCCGAAGGCAAATGGTATTTGCTACCGTGGGACATCGACTTTACGCTTGGCTCGGGCAACGGGCCGGCCACGAATCTGTTTTCTATCAGCGGCGGCGAGTTCCCTGAGGTCAATCAGTTCCTTAACTACCCGAAATACAGGCAGATGTACCTTCAGGCATTCGCAGATCTGGTGAACGGTCCGTGGCAAACATCGTATGGCACATCCAATCCTCCGACCGCCTTCGATCTATTCCTGGACGACGCTGCCGACGCCTTGGTTGCCGACGGGCTCTCAGACGGCCGACGCAACGGCATCAAGCAGTTCGTCCGCGACCGCAGAGCTTACATCCTCACACAGGTGCCTGCAAACCTCCTGAATTCGCCGAGGCGGTGAAGCCCGGATGATCGGCGAGACTTAACACCTACTGCCCCGCAGCTTGTGGATGATCGTCGCTCACGGACGGCAGGTCCGCCGCTTTGGCATTAGACTCGACCTGCTCGATCGTTTTGCACCCCGGGATGACACATGTCACGGCCGGGTGCTGCAGGCACCACGCAAGGGCCCATTGGGCCATGGGCAAACCGTCGGGAATTTCT